>NZ_JAMPPJ010000007.1:0-174397 GCF_028481025.1 Providencia sp. PROV150
CAAGCCATTATCAAGCAAGCAATCCAAGTAATATTTACCTAAGTAAGTACTTAGTTGTCTAATCGCTCACAACAATAAAAGCACCGCATTCCTTTGCTGTGCTTCATTTATATTTATCTTATTTTACAGTGTTTCAGGGAGTAGGGCGTTATCCTGCAAAATGCCAATAAGCAGTTCTTGCATTTTTTCTGCCATAAGCTGCATATCATTGAAGCCTTGAAGGCTAGCGAGCTCGGTAGCTACTTCATTAAAGCAGCGCATCAAACACTGAAGAGACAATGAAGCGCTGTGAGCCGTTCCACAATTAAAAATGACCTCCAATGCCTCGATATAGGGTTTAGGCATCCATTCGTGATATTGACGGCCTTTATACCAAACATGCTTACCTTGCAGAGAAACTAGGTTTTCAACTAGTGTGAGAAAATACTGCTTCATATCTGCACTTCGCGACCATGCCACCCATAGCTCATTTCGTGTGAGTGCGATGGCGACTTGATGAGCCTCATGCCAAAAATCGGTGATTATCTCGGCAAATTCAGAGGCACTAACAGGCTTTGGCTGTAAAGATGTTGAATTGGCAATTTCAGGCAGCTCATTAGCGATCCCTGTTTTATCCAATAAAACAGTAAAGCCCCGTGAAAATGTCGCATCTAAACCTTCACACTTCATTTTTTCGAGACGCTCAGGTTCTGCAAAAGTGAAATCAACTTTGCGGCCTTCTTCATAGATCACCAAGCAAGTAGGCCAGTCTGGCGCATCATTTTCTTCGTTAAGTAAATGAAGAGCAGCCAAGGGGGTACCAAAGTTATTAATCCAATGTGTTTGTTGGAATAGCTCTGTCACCCCGTGGCCAATCAATTCGATATCAATATCAGAATAACTATCGATATGTTGTTCTCGCCCTCGAGAGCCGGTTAATACCACGGCTTCAATTCTTGGATCGAGCAATGAAACTGAAATAATTTTATTTATTAATAATGCAGGTGATTCCATAACTGACCTAATGAATTAAGTAAGGATGGCTACGATACCGATAAAGAGGTAGAAAAGCGAAGGTTCAAACGTAAAAAGTATGAAAAGAGTACTTAAATGACTAAGTTTTTTCTAAAGTGAGGGAAAGTCGTTAACATTTATAGGAGAGGTATCAGAAATTCGGCTGTGTTAGTACCAAAATTGCCTTAATCGCTAAAAGTATATTACATTAAACATGGGGATGAAAAAGATTACAATGATGATATAGCTAATCTGAATTTACTTTAAGTTTTACTTTTTGAAAGCACTCTGAAATTACTCTGTATTTTATTATTTGTAACTATATTTATAAGGTATTATTTCCTCTGTTATATATTAATATGAAATTTGTATTTAATTGCTTAACAAATTATTATTTGTTTTTTTTAAGAGGGAATTAAAATGGGAATGAGAACAAAGGAACTAAACGGAGATGAATGTTTTTTGGAATTAAAAAAACATTATGAATATATGAATGGAATTATACAAGAACTTCATGCAGAACTAGGTGAGTTAGCTGAAAAAATATTAAAAACAGAAACTAAACGTAAGAGTATATTCGATGCCGAAAGTGATCTGTTTGAAAGTAAACTAACATACTCTGAATATGTTCAATCTAAAAAATATATTTATAGAATTAAAGATTATATTGATACCGTTAAGGATGGTCTAAATAGCTATCAGAAACTGCAAGATAACTTAAGTTTTTATATTAAAAACCCAGCAGAGAAAAAAAACATTACACCAAACATCGCTGAGGATTATGATAATGTGACAGAAAAAATTCGTAATTATCCATATATTGGTTCTAGATTACACCGACTGTTATCCAAGTCTGATGCCAGGGTTAGCCAGTTGGTCATTGATGCTAAAGGGGATACTTTAGCTTTTCACGGTTCCTTGGCTAAAGTAAGATACACTGCAAATGATATATCTTATATGGTAGAATATTTACATTATAATAACCAATTAGATGAGAGTTTAAATACTAGTAATTTTGAGAATGATGAACTTAAAATTGTTGATGAATATAGACAAGAAATGGACATGTCGAGTGATAAATTAATACAAGATAATACTAAAGAAGGTGAGGTTATCAGTAATAAAAATAAAATAAAATCAGAATGGCATATTGATGGTGGTAATTTAACAGATAATATTGCAGGACTTTATAGCAGAGAGCAAATTCTATCTAATGTAGTAAGTCATGATAATATTATAGAATCCATTCTTCTACCTATACCAATATATTAGTTGCATATCTTCCTTTGATTCATCATACCTGCCTACAATGCAAGTAGGTAGGTTGTTACTTTTTCATTTCATGACATTTATAACCGTAATTCTTCAAGTTGCAGCGCTTTTCGTTGAGGTATAAGTGACTAGGCTACGCTCGCCGAGTCACAGAGTTTATCTATGCATCCCGTCTATTTCCCTTGTCGCATACCACAGTTTGAATTGTTTGGGTTATGTAAAATTAACTTGTACGCTCCCTATTACATATACAAATTAACCTTCTAATTAAACACTATCTATTGATAAATCAAAGAGCAATCAACTTTTGCT
Organism: Providencia sp. PROV150; assembly: GCF_028481025.1. NCBI lineage: Bacteria > Pseudomonadati > Pseudomonadota > Gammaproteobacteria > Enterobacterales > Morganellaceae > Providencia > Providencia sp. PROV150. Next base: position 2,578 of record NZ_JAMPPJ010000007.1, read on the forward strand.
TTGATGTCTGGTATACCCTTTGAGGTAATTGGGTAATAGGGAGGAAATGATGCTAGATAAGTAAAAATAGTGAAGACTTATTGGGTAAACTAGCGTATCGTGTTTAGTATATAAAACAAAAATTGTAAGGTTAGGCGGTTTTTAGCTTGATTTAACTATTAAAATCGCTTTTTGCTAAACAGAGGCAACTAATGAGCGTGTTTATCGATTTTGACCAGTCAGTTTATCCGTTCCCAGCAAAACCAGCACGATTAAGCTCGGATGAAAAAGAATTTTATCGGCAGAAGATTAAGTCGCTATTGGTGGAGAAAAATGCGGTAATCGTTGCACACTACTATACTGATCCTGAAATTCAAGCTCTTGCAGAAGAAACTGGGGGCTGTGTTGCAGATTCACTTGAAATGGCGCGTTTTGGGGCTAAACATTCGGCATCTACCTTAGTTGTTGCTGGAGTGAAATTTATGGGCGAAACAGCAAAAATTCTCAGCCCAGAAAAACAAGTCTTAATGCCAACATTAGAAGCCCAATGTTCCCTTGATATAGGTTGCCCTGAAGAAGAATTTATCCGTTTTTGTGATGAGCATCCAGATAGGACTGTGGTGGTGTATGCTAATACTTCAGCAGCAGTAAAGGCTCGGGCTGATTGGGTAGTCACATCCAGTATTGCTGTTGAATTAATAGAGCACCTTGATAGCTTAGGTGAAAAAATAATTTGGGCTCCAGACCGCCATCTTGGGCGTTATGTCCAACAACAAACCGGGGCTGATATTCTGTGTTGGCAAGGGGCTTGCATCGTTCATGATGAATTTAAAACACAATCATTAGAAAAAATGAAAGCCCTATACCCTGAAGCTGCGGTATTGGTTCACCCTGAGTCGCCACAAGCGATAGTCGACCTTGCAGATGCGGTCGGTTCTACAAGTCAGTTAATTAAAGCAGCACAAAATTTACCTAACCCATCGATGATAGTGGCGACGGATAAAGGTATTTTTTACAAAATGCAGCAAGCTTGCCCGGAGAAGACGCTTTATATCGCTCCAACAGCTGGTGAGGGCGCAACATGTCGAACTTGTGCACATTGCCCTTGGATGGCAATGAATGGCTTAAAAGCGATTGCTGATGCCTTAGAAGGGAATTCGCAAGACCATCAAATTCAAGTCAGTGAAATATTACGAGAAAAAGCATTACGACCATTAAATAAGATGCTAGATTTTGCAGAGAGTCTAAAATAATAAAATACAATTTCAATGAAATACTGAGCAATACAACATTAACGAACACTTATAAAGGATTTTGGGATGGATTTCTTTAGTACAGCCAATACGTTAGTGCAGATCCCGCTTTGGGGATCGGTTTATGATTTATCTTACATTGAAGCCGTGGGGACCATTGCTGGTTTACTTTGTATTCTACTTGCGAGTCTAGAAAAAACGATTAATTATCTATTTGGGTTAATTAACGTTTCTCTGTTTGCAGTTATTTTCTTTCAAATTCAGCTATATGCAAATCTATTGTTACAGATATTTTTCTTTGTCGCCAATATCTATGGCTGGTACGCATGGAGCAGAGTTACTAGTTCGCAGCAAGCAGAGCTAAAAATTCGTTGGTTGAGCTTACCAAAAGCAGCTATAACATTGGTTATTTCAGTTATCGCTATTATTTATCTGACATTTAATATTGATTCGGTATTTGGTGTGCTGGCGAGATGGGCCGTCGAGTTATTAAATCTATTTGGCGCTAACCTCGCAATGCCTGCAATAGAACCTGATGCCTTCCCATTCTGGGATTCGACGATGACCATTCTTTCCGTTGTCGCGATGATTTTAATGACACGTAAATATGTAGAAAACTGGTTGTTGTGGGTCATTATTAACGTCATCAGTATTGTAATTTTCTTTATTCAAGGTGTTTATGCCATGTCCTTAGAATACTTAATTTTATTAGGTATCGCCCTAAATGGCTCTAGACTTTGGATAAAATCAGCAAAAGAAAACGGCTCTTTGCCTGTTTCTCGTACTTAGACAGAAAAAATCATCTAAAACAGCTAAAGTGGCATTATCGCCATTTAGCTGTTTTAGTTATTATTTGCTCTGAAAAATGCCAGTTCTGCCTACTTATCATGCTAAATTTCAACATTTCACCTCATTTTATAATTGACTACTAATAAAGTCCTAGTTTTATCGTGCGCTTGCCTGTTTACAGATGTCTGTTGAACGGTTAGATTAAAATTTCGATGCTAATTATCTTTTATCCTTTCGAGTACAGTGAAGGAATTCAGCTGTCTACTCTGCGCTTTGTTCGGGCGAAGCCAACTTGGATAAATTTGGCATGTAAATCAACTACAGTAAAAATAATAAACATTGGATATACAGGTATGAATTATCAGAACGATGACGTCAGAATAAAACAAATAAAAGAATTATTACCACCAATTGCTCTACTTGAAAAATTTCCAGCAACCGACAAAGCTGCGTTTACCGTTCATGAAGCACGCCTGGCAATCCACAATATTTTAGCCGGTAAAGATGACCGTTTAGTGGTAGTTATTGGCCCTTGCTCGATTCATGATACTAAAGCGGCTTTAGAATACGCAGAGCGCTTGGGTAAATTACGTGAGGAATTAAAAGGTTCTCTGGAAATTGTGATGCGCGTGTATTTTGAAAAGCCACGCACAACGGTAGGTTGGAAAGGGCTAATTAATGACCCTAAAATGGATTGTAGCTTTGATATTAACGAAGGTTTACGTATTGCTCGTGAATTATTGCTGACAATCAATAACCAAGGCTTACCAACCGCGGGTGAGTTCTTAGATGTCATCAGCCCACAATACGTGGCAGATTTGATGAGTTGGGGAGCTATTGGTGCTCGAACCACTGAATCACAAATTCACCGTGAGCTAGCGTCTGGTTTATCTTGCCCTGTTGGTTTTAAAAATGGTACAGATGGCACAATTAAAATTGCCATTGATGCAATTAACTCAGCGCGTTCAGCCCACTGTTTCTTGTCAGTGACTAAGTGGGGCCACTCTGCGATAGTGAACACCAGCGGAAACCCAGATTGCCATATTATTTTACGTGGTGGTAAAGAACCAAATTACAGTGCTAAGCATGTGCAAGAAGTCCGTGAAGGGCTAGAGAAAGCGGGGCTTGTGCCTAGTATCATGATTGATTTTAGCCATGCAAATAGCTGCAAAAAATTCGAGAAACAAATGGAAGTGGCGACGGACGTTAGCGAGCAAATCCGCCAAGGTGACCGTTCGATTACAGGGATTATGATTGAAAGTAATCTTGTTGAAGGTAACCAGAATCTCGAATCTGATGAGCCATTAGTTTACGGTAAAAGTGTGACGGATGCGTGTATTGGTTGGAGTGATACTGAAAAAGTATTGCGTCAGTTATCAGATGCGGTGATCGCTCGTCGAAATAAATAATTTAAGAATAATAAGTACATCAAGCCAGATATTTTAATATCTGGCTTTTTTTATATATATACAGCACGATGGAATTTTATATTTTTTATTATACAAAAAATAAATTAGTTTTTTATTCTAAGCTGCATTATTATTTTTTTTGTCATTTTTATTAATGGCATTCTTTAAAGTTAGTTAAGTTTTCATATAAAGGAGTATATAAAATGGCATTAACTGATAAATCAAGAATTAATTATGAAATCAATCTTAGAGTGCTTTCTAATAAATTGAAAGAGAGTGCAGAAATAATGCAAGAAAGTATTATGAATGCTAGGAAAGAGTTAGAGGAAGATCGTGTAAGGCTGAATAATGATATTGATATTAGCATTAGAGGAGGCTGGGGGAATGATAAAGATAAAACCGATTCATTTAAATATATTGATTCGTTAAATGATTATCTTAACATAAGAGCAAGTGAATATAAGGATAATATTAAGGTATCTGAGTTAATGAATGAGTACATTGAAAACCCAGATAAAAGAACGGCTATCTTAGAACAAATCCGCCCTCTCGCTGAAAAGGTAAGTCAATTAGATGAAGTGCCTATTTTGTCTCGCAAAAATTATCCTTCAATGAATTCAGCAATTTGGTATGATTTGAAAGCGAATATTTCTGGACCTAAATTAAATAATGATTTCAAGTATGAAGTTGAATATATATTTAATTTAATGAATGCAGAAATAGATAACGATAATGGATATATTTCCAATAATGTCTATAATTATATGGAGGATGTTAAATATATTCGGGAAGGAATCCCCCGCATTGAGAAATCAATTTTAGAATATGAGGCAGACTATGTATCGGACAAAGAATCATTTCCTAGCACTGAATATTACAATGAATTTATATCAAGTTTAAAAGATAAAGTTAAAGAAGATAAAAGAATAGTTTCTATTATTAATGAAACTATTAAAGAATATGCAATTAAAAATCCTAATAGTACACTTCATTTAAGTGGGAATAGTGGTTTTTCTCCAGTAGATATTTTGGGAGAATGGACTGTTTCGTTCATAGATAATCACTTTATTAGTATAGGTTCTCCTAATGAAGTGAATATTATTAACTTGACTCCACCTGTAATACCTATGATACCTAACGCAAATTAATCGTAACGACTGCCGGCTTGTCAAGCGGCAGTCATTGTGTCGCCCACTTACTGTTTTTTTTGAATTTGGTTAATGAAGGTATTCAATTTTGACTGTTCTTCAGGTGTTGCATTCGCCGGAGTTGCCGTTAATTGCAATCGTTCAGTATCGGTCTGGACATCAAAATGTACTTTGCCTTTCTCGCCTTTTGTATATTCCACCTCTTTTAATGGAATACGATAACAGTAAGCGAAAATGTTTGGGCGAATATAGAAATATGAGTCTTTAATCGCTAAATAGACACCATCACCCGCTTTTTTGCCAAAGTAACCAAGGAAAATGGTGAAAACAAACAGGAACATCCCTAAGCTTTGGCTTAATATAATAAAGGTGATACTGATTAAGCCAAGTGCAACAACTAAAATACGGTTATTGCGTTTGTTGAACTCAACGCGTTGGTCAAATTGAACATTTAAAGAGGTATCAAATTGGGTTAACTGATGGTAACGCCAGCGGATCGCAGAGAAAATCATTCCCATGGTAAATACAATGGTGATTGGCATTAATGCTAGGCTACTGAGTACGGCAAGGACAATGGATAATCGAGGTTTATAAGTCATCACCATCATACTAATAATTTGTACTGGGAAGCTGATACAAGCAATGATCATTAAGGTTTTCATCAGCTCGGCATTAGCAGCACCATTTGAACCATCAACGACTAATTCGCCACCTTGGATCATATACAGCAGGGAACCCAAGATACTGGCGCTAAGTACAAGGCCAACCCAAACATACATATTAAATTTGTTCATTTTATTGTTTTATCAACCTTTCAATGTGTTTTCCCTATAATAATCGGTTATTGGGATTTCTTACACTGTGAGTTAAGTTTTTTTGAGGAATAGAAGTAAATGGATAAGAAAAAAGGGCTAAGCATATGGCTTAGCCCTTCAATATTTAGAGATAAAGTTAATAATTACTTCGCTTTACCTTGGTTTGCTACTGCGGCTTGTTTTGCAGCAATTTCATCTTGGTTACCTAAATAGTAACGTTTGATTGGTTTCATGTTTTCATCGAACTCATAAACCATTGGTACCGCAGTTGGGATGTTTAATTCCAAAATTTCATCTTCACTTAAGTTGTCTAAGTGTTTCACTAAAGCACGCAGAGAGTTACCATGAGCGGCAATAATGACTTTCTCGCCACTAGTAACGCGAGGCTTGATGACTTCTTCCCAGTAAGGAACGACACGCTCAATAGTGGTTGCTAAGCTTTCAGTAACGGGTAATTCTTTATCTGACAGTTTCGCGTAGCGAGGATCGTGCCCTGGGTAACGCTCATCATCTTTTTCTAAGTCTGGAGGTGTGATAGCAAAACCACGGCGCCATAATTTAACTTGTTCGTCACCGTATTTTGCCGCGGTTTCTGATTTGTCTAAACCTTGCAGAGCACCGTAGTGGCGTTCATTTAATTTCCAGCTTTTTTCAACGGGTAGCCATGATTGTTCAACTTGATCAAGGATATTCCATAAAGTATGAATAGCGCGTTTCAGAACGGAAGTGTAAGCAAAATCAAACACAAAACCTTCGTCTTTTAGCAGTTGGCCTGCAATTTTTGCTTCTTCGCGGCCTTTATCGGACAGTTCTACATCAGTCCAACCTGTGAAGCGGTTTTCTTTGTTCCACTCACTTTCACCGTGTCTTACTAAAACCAGTTTAGTTACAGCCATAGCTAAAACTCCTATCAGTACACTCAAATTAAAAATGAATTATTGCTGACCTACATTATAGGGATAGTCAACTCGAACGCTAGTAGCAACTTGCATTTTCTCCCTATCAATGCGAAAAACAAATTTTACACGAGAGTGATGACTTGTTTTCTAGGTTCATAGATCCTGTGGATACTCTAAATTTAACTCGAATTGAATCGATACAGCAAGTGGTAAAATGATTGTTTGTGCATTCCCATGATAGATATCAATCTAAGCACTCAATTACCTCTAACAAGAAGAACCAGTAATGGTTGTTTTTTACGAGTTATTGGAGATTATTGCTTCTATCTATAATTTTACAGCATTAGATTCTCTTTTCGTATGATTTTTGTTCAAGGATGCATTCACTCTAAATTTTTTAATGATATAGCTAAGAAAAATGAGCATGAAAGTGACTAATGGATTGATAAGGTTGAATTTTTTAATGTTTATTTATGCGTTATTTTATAATCTTATATTGAGTAATATCATTTAGGTGCTTTAGGGCTATCAATCGAATTATTATATTTCTCTATCCTAAATTAATTGTTTTTTGATTTTTTTGTTTCATTGTATCTCTTTAAATTTAGCCAATAAGAAAAATGGCATTCTATATAAAAACATATAAAAATAGCTTCTATTGGATTAATATAAAAAGCTCAGATTAATAATTAATAGTATTGCGAAATTCTTAGATTATTATACTTTTAGGCTTTCAGTGAGGTTATTATTTATCTAAAAAATTTATTTTAGATAAATCTTTGATAATCAGGTTTTTATTGAAGAATGAAAATAGCCATTAATATTTTTAGCATTTTAATTTTTATTTAATTTAATAAATGAGGGTGGAATCACAGTAATTTTCTATTTTATACGTTTAGAATGGTACTAGTTTCTAAAGGGGGACACTATGTCTTTACATTTTGCTTTATTTTTTAAAGGCTGCATTTTATTTTTGCTATCACTTGATAGCAAAATGAAAGCTTTATTAAGCAAAATTTGCTGGTTTGTACCAATTGCTTCCCTTGAAAAAGATGAATCTGAGAATTCTAATCAATCTGAAAATGATTTCTCAGTTAATTGGTCGCAGTTATGGCAGAGTGCACAGAAGCTTTATATTTCTGTATTTGATAGCGATTTAACTAAATTAGAAAGAAATGCTTATGTTAATCCTTTAATATCATTAAATATTCGTAAACGTCACGAATTGATCTTTTTATTCCTTGTGTCCAGTTTGCGCCACATAATGATTTGTCGTCATTCTAGTGGTGCACCTGGAAATATTATTTCTTTACCTTTAGCTGCCTTTAAAAAGCACAATGCGCATTTATGCCATTGTGCTTTTTTTATTGTCTGAATTAAATTTTAAGGAGTTGTTATGTTTATTGTTTGTGTTGCGGCTTGTCCTACTGGTGTTGCTCATACATATATGGCTGCTGAATCGTTGGATATCATAGGAAAAAAAAGAGGCCATGAAATTAAAGTTGAAACTCAAGGGAGTATGGGAATTGAAAATGAGATTACCAGTGACGATTTAGCAAGAGCAGATGCGGTCATTTTGGCTGCTGATGTCGCTGTTATTAATAAGGAGCGATTTAATGGGATGATTAAGCTTGAATGCAGTGTTGCAGACCCAATCAAGTATGGCGATGCAATTATTGATGCAATTGAGGAGGAAATGAAAAATGGGGCAGTCTAATGGAACATCGAAACTAGGCATTGGTACGGAAATAAAAAATGCCATTATGACGGGTGTGTCATGGATGCTGCCATTTGTTATCGCAGGTGCAGTGATTATGGGGATATCTCGTATTGGTGCATCTTTATATGGTATTGATAATATTTGGGATTCTAGCCATCTGGAAGCTACAAATTTCGTCGTCCAAGTGCTTCATAAATTTGATGGTTTTGGAGGATTAGCACTCTCTCTTATGTTACCTATCGTCGCGGGGTATATCAGCTTTGCTATCGCGAATAAGCCTGGTTTAGCGCCTGGAATGGTCGGTGGTTTGTTGGCAAGTAATTTAGGCACCGGGTTTTTAGGGGCCTTAGCAGCAGGGTTTATTGCTGGTTATATTGTACGTTTATTAGCTAAATATACGAAATTACCAAAATCACTTGCATCAGCAGGACCGATTTTTATTTTGCCAGTAGGTGGTACATTACTCACCTGTATTATTATGGCATTTGTGATTGGTGCACCTTTAGCGGCACTTAATCATGGTATGGAGCAATGGCTTTTATCAATGTCGGGATCTAATAAAGTAATTCTTGCTGCCGTTATTGGCGCAATGGTTGGATTTGACCTTGGTGGCCCGGTTAATAAAGCCGCAGTAACCACTGCAATGGCATTATTAGCATCGGAAATTTACGAGCCAAATACAGCAGCTCAAGTTGCTATTATTATTCCCCCAATTGGGATCGGTTTAGCAACGCTAATTTGGTCAAAACGTTTTCCTGAATCATTAAGAGAAGCAGGAAAAGCTTCTACGCTAATGGGGTTAATTGGCGTTTCTGAGGGCGCGATCCCATTTGCTCTTGCTAATCCAAAGATTATTATCATTAACATTATTGGTGCAGCAACAGGTGCAGCTATGGCGGTCGGTCTAGGTGCGATAAATCATGCTCCTATTTCGGGATTTTATGGGTGGTTAGCCGTAGATAAATGGCCGATATATATATTATCGGTTGCTGTGGGATCTGCAATTATTACTATTGGCTCTTTATTAATATTTCGTGGTAATGAAACGATAGAAACTAAAAAAACAGAAACAGCTATTCCTAAATTTAAAGTCGGTCGTTAATTAGAGAGTTATTTTAATAATGTCGTACAGTGTTAATTAGCGTGAATAACGTGACGGGGCTGTTCTGCTAAAAATATTTTAAGGTCATAAAATGAAAACGGTACATTTAATTCAACATACGCACTGGGATCGTGAATGGTATTTCACTGAGAATGATTCAAAAATTGTTCTTTATTATTTCATGAATGATTTAATTAAACATTTAGAAGAAGATCCTTCTCTTGGCCCCTTTGTTTTAGATGGGCAAACCGTGGTGCTGGAAGATTATTTACAGGTTGCACCAGAAAGGCGTGATTGCTTACAGAAATTAATTAAACAAGGCCGAATTCTTATTGGCCCTTGGTACACACAAACTGATTTTTTAGTCGTTGGAGCGGAATCTATCACGCGAAACTTACTGTTGGGAAAAGTAGATTGTGAGCAATGGGGCGGTTATATGCCAATAGGCTATGTGCCTGATTCATTTGGACAAAGTGCACAGCTACCTATGTTTTTGCAAGAGTTTGGTATCAAACATGCGGTCGTATGGCGTGGATGGTGTGAACATGATGTCGCAAGTAGTGAATTTATTTGGAAATCGCAGTCAGGTCATAGTGTGGCTACTGCTGTATTACCTTGGGGCTACGGCTGCGCGAAATGGTTACCTGATAATCCAGAAAAAGCCTCTGCCGTTTTACCTGCTATCTTGGAAAAACAAGCCCGTTTTGCTCACTCAGACCAAATATTACTACCTAATGGTAATGACCAATCCCCTTTTGAATATGCCGTACCTGCGATGCTTGAGCAATTAAATAAAGCTCAAAAGGAATATTATTTTGTCAAAAGTAGTTTCAGTGCATTTTTTGATGCTTTACAAGCAAATAGCACTGAACTACCTGAATTTAATGGTGAATTGCTGAGCCCGAAATATATGCGTGTACATCGTGGTATTTTTTCTACTCGAATGGACATTAAATTATTAAATGCAAAATTAGAACAATTTGTTAGTCAACAACTTGAGCCTCTTCTATCCATTAACTGGCGGCTTGGTTTACCTTATCCACAAACTGCGATTGACAATATTTGGCGTAAAGCTATGCAGTCACACGCTCATGATAGTATCGGCGGATGTAATTCTGATCGTGTTAATAGCATGGTGAAAGCACGCTTACAAGATGGTTTAGAAAGTGCAAATCAACTGTTTGACCTTAATATGAAGATGCTTGCTCGCGGGATTGAAGCAAAACAAGATGGTAAAAAAATTATCATTTTCAATTCGTTGCCACATAAAAGAGATGCTCAAGTTCGTATTACTCTTTATACACCTGAAAATGATTTTTGTATTAAAGACGATGCAGGAAAACCTTGTCGCTGGCAACTTATTCATGAAGAAAAACAAGATATGTCTTTGATTGTACAAGAATTGGCGAATAGTACGACAACGACATGGTACCGGAAATGCGAAGTCTTGCTTGAAGTGAAAGAGTTACCTTCATGTGGTTATCAGACTTTTTATTTGGTTGAAGGGGAAAATTCAGGTTTTGAAATTCAACAAAACATTCAAACTGAAAATACATTAGAGAATGAATGGCTGAAACTTGAACTGCACCAAGGGCGATTGTTATTAACTGATAAACGTAATCAACAACAATACCCAAATATTCTTAGATTAATTGATGGTGGGGACGAAGGAGATAATTATAACTATTCGCCACCTGAAGATGATTGGTTAATTAGTAGTGATGGACACTTACAGCAATTTAACTGTGTAAGAGCATCGTTAATGGATTCATTTATTCTAAATTGGCGAATTCCAGTACCACAGAATGCAATTGCCCGCCAAACCAAACAGGTTAATGCGCGTTTATCTGCCACAATGCAGGTTTCTTTACCTCATGATAAGGCATGGCTAGATGTTGAAATCACAATTGATAATACCATTGAAGACCATCGAATTCAGGTTGAAATTCCTACGGAAATTCAACAGACATTTCACTTTGCAGACCAACCTTTTGGTTTGATTCAGCGAGAAAATAATCCAGCCAATATGGATATTTGGCAAAGTGAAAATTGGGTAGAGGCACCAACAGCGCTTTATCCAATGCAAAGTCTGGTAATGCAACATGATGATAAAAAAGGTATTTGTATCGTTACTGAAGGGCTAAGAGAGTATGAAATCCCAGCCAATCAACCTGACATAATAAGAATAACACTTTTGCGCAGTGTGGGTTGGCTAGGCCAAGCAGAACTAACTTGGCGGCCAGGGCGTGCATCAGGTATGGTTTTGCCGTCACCGGAATCACAAATTCAGGGGCTTCATCATTTCCATTTTGCTATATTGCCGATAGAAAATGGCCAAAGCGCTCAACTATGGCGTGATATTGAGCATTGGCGTTTACCTGCATTTGGTTACCTAGATTCCGGTTGGCCTCAATTTAAAACGAATCCTCATTATATTGTTTTTCCTGATAATTATAGTCTATTGACGTGGGATAGTGAGCTGCACTTCAGCACGTTGAAAAAAGCACAGAATCAAGAGTCACTGATTTTACGTGGGTGGAACCCAAGTAGTGAAACCAAAACCTATACAGAACCTAAGTCGAATACGTTGATACATCAAGTTACTTTATCGGAGTCTATATGCATAAACACAGATAAAGCAGCTCCTTGTACACCTGTGTCTTGGTTAATTGACTAATTAATAAAGGAAAAATTATGCAAATACTTCCATTTCGTTGTGAGTTACCTAATGGTATTCATGCAAGACCAGCGAGTGCAATTGAGCAAAAAACAGCTTGTTTTCAATCAGATATTTTACTTTTTAATAAAAGCAAACTACGCCAAGCCAATGCAAAAAGTGTTTTGGCTCTTGTTGGGGCAGATGTCGCTGTTGGTGATGAATGTTATTTTACAATCAGTGGAGATGATGAAAATCTGGCTTATGAAAAACTAAAGGTATTTATTGAACAAGAATTTATTCATTGTGATGGATTAATGCCAAAAAAAGATAAACCAGAGCAAGGAATGATCCCTATATATCTGAGTCGGACATCATCTCAAATTATTCAGGGTTATGGTGTTAGCCAAGGGATTGCAAAAGGTAGGGCTATCTATATGAAATCTTTTGATTTACAAAAGATTTCATTATTAGAGCCATCAAATTCACAATCAGAACAATGTGAAATACTAAAACGTGCGTTACAAAGTGCTCGTCAACAATTTAGTCTAGATATTCAGCAAGCTGATAAAACAGCGGTTGATATTTTAGAGGCACAAAGCCAATTATTGGATGATGAGGATATTGAAGCGTGCTTACTTGAACCAAGAGAGGCAAATAATGCGATTGCTGCGTTATCAATGGCAATTGAAGAGCTCAGCTTACCATTTCGAAGCAGTAGTAATGAATATTTACGCCAACGTGAGTTAGATATTAAGGATCTGGGATTGCGTATAGCAAGGCATCTTGGTATCGAATCTAAAATACAACTTCCTAAATTAACAGAAGATTCGATTATTATTTGCCAAGGATTACTGACACCAAGCGAATTATTGGCATTGAGAGGGGAGTATTTGCAAGGTATTGTGATGGCTTCAGGGGCAGAAACATCACATACCGCTATTTTAGCACAATCTTTCTCTCTTCCTTTAATATGTCTTTCATCTTCCATGATTGAATCAATTCAATCTGCTCATGTTTTATTATTAGATACGCAATACGATTTATTAATTATTGAACCTGATACATATGCAGATAATTGGTTCAAGCTTGAAAAAGATAAATTATCTTGTTTGTTTATCTCTGCTAATACGCCAAAAAATGATTATTCAGTATTGGATCCGTCTTTAATTTTTCTTGATGAAAGAATGGAATGTAAAGAGGAAGTCATTAAACGATTAACTGATAATTTAGAAGTTAATCACCGAACTGACTCTGGAGCACAAGTTGAACAAGCAATATGGCAAAGAGAAGAGATTTTTAGTACGGCATTAGGTTTCTCAATTGCAATACCGCACTGTAAATCACCTTTTGTTAAACACAGTAGTATTTCTGTATTACGTTTACCGAATGAGTTAGCGTGGGGAGATAATGTTAATGTTAAATTAGTAATTATGCTAACAATTAATGATTCAGATGAAAATCAGCATATGCGAATCTTTTCTGTTCTCGCACGTAAATTAATGCATGAGTCTTTTAGAAATAAAATGTTAAATGCTAAAAAATCAGAGGGTATTGTTGAATTATTGAAACTGGAATTAGAGTTATGAGATAAGAATGTAAAAAATTAAAATTTTAATAAATTAATTTTCTTTTAAGTTATTTAAAAGGATGGGATGGTTTTTTCTAAAAATAGAAGGGGTATATCTATAAATAAAAGATAAATAATGAATCATTGTTTTAACGATTAAATAAAAAATAAATGTTAATTATAGGAATCAGTTTATGAAAAACTTAACTCTAGGTATCTCTACATTATTATTTTGCACAGCAGCGAATGCGACATATATTGACTATCGTCATGAATGGTTAGGGGATGAACATCGCCATGAAGACCGTGTCAAAATTGGCCATAGCATGCAAAATGGAACTTATTTTAGCCTTGAAGGAAAATGGAGAAGTCGAGATGGTGGTTTTGGTGAAAACCTATCATCAAAAGGAAATGAGGTTGAAGTTGGTTATAAATATAAAGCCACAAAAGATTTTGTTTTAACACCTTCTTTTGCTCTAGATTCAGGAGATAAAGATACGGCTTATAAATTCAGTGTCAAAGCTGCCTATAATTTAACGGATGATTTTAATATTGGAACTCGTTTACGTTATGGCGTAAGGCATTATGATAACTCTAATAAGCCTAAAAAAGATAATCAGCATTATTGGCAGAGTAATTTTTATTTAGGTTATAAGCTGCAAGATTTTTCATTAAGTTATGACTTTGAATATAAATTTGATACTGATTATCCTGCATATAAAGGTAAAGAAAAGGATTATGCACATAATCTGAATGTGTCTTGGGTTGGTAATAAGACATGGGTTCCTTATGTTGAATTAGGGTATGTGTCCTATGATGATGGTTCATATGTCAAAAATGGACAAACTTACCGTGATGCATGGCAGTGGCGTTATCGCGTTGGCATTGCATATAACTTCTGATAGAAATAGTTAATTATCTAAAGGGAACAAATATGAACAATAAATTAAAATATAGTTTTGCCCTTGCATTAATGTCCATTGGAACTGTCGCAATGGCAAATGCCCCTACGGCTCAACCTTATAATTATCGCGTCGCGTTTATGCCTGATATCCATTTTCATGATGTATATGGGCAGTTTGCTGATAATGCATTTGAAGGATTAAAAAATAGTAAAAGTGGTCAAAATGCCGTTATTCGTTCTATGTATGCGCAATTAACATCTACGCGTTTATTTAATGAAAACTATTTTGCTCTACGTGCTGCACTAGATGATGCAGGTAAGAAAGGTATTAAACTTATTGCATTACCTGGTGATTTTACTGATGACGGCCAACCTATTCACTTACGTGGGTTAGTAAAAGTATTGCAAGAGTATGAGCAAAAATATGGTATGCGTTTCTTTGCTACACCAGGGAATCATGATCCGAACCGTCCATTTGATATGCCAGCAGGAAAAGAAGATTTTCTTGGAGCTGATGGTAAAACGCAGCGTATCTTTAGTTTAGGGGCAAGTGAGTGTACGGGATATAAAGGAAAGATTGCTGTTATAGAAACGGGAGCTGAGCTGCCAACAATTTGCTCTGAAGAGATGGTATATAGTGGTTATGGTCGAGTGATGGATGCAATGAAATCATTTGGTATTAATCCGTTACCAGAAGATATTTATTGGGAAACACCATACTCAAACTATGGTTCTCAAGGTTACAACTATGAAGCAGCCTTAAAAGCCAGTGATTTTAACCAAAGGCAGTATGAAATTTGTACTCAAGGAACAGGCGGTAAATATAAACAAGAGGGATATGGGCCTTGTTTTAATGTTGCAGACAGCAGTTACCTTGTTGAGCCTATTCCTGGTTTGTGGTTAATGGCCGTTGATGCCAATGTCTATGTTCCTTCTGAAAAAGCAGATATTAATCATCCTAAAGCAGCTAAAAACTTTGCAGGGTCGGGGAATGCGGGTTACAACAAAATGTTGACACACAAACAACAGACTGTTGAGTGGATGGCGGATGTTGCAAAGCGCGCGAAAGAGCAAAATAAAACATTAATCACGTTTAGCCATTTCCCGATGGTTGAATTTGATAATGGTGCAGCAGATGACCTTGAAACCATTTTTGGCAAAGGTAAATTTCAGTTAGAAAGGGCACCAAAAGAAGACACTAGCCATGCAATGGCAAAAACAGGTATCGGTGTTCATGTTGGCGGTCATATGCATTTTAATGATACAGGTGTACGTAAGTATTCGGATGGCAGCTTACTTTTTAATATTCAAGCTCCTTCAATGGCTGCATATGTTCCTGCTTATAAAATATTGAATTTTAGAAATGCGAATGAAATTGATGTACAAACCATTGTAATAGAAGATGTTCCTCGGTTTGATGAGTTATTTGAGCACTATCAGCAAGAGTGGGAACACCTCAAAAATACTAATTCGTCGCATCTTTGGAATAAAGATATCTTAAGCGCAAATAATTATTATGACTTCACTAACTGGCATATTACTGAACTGACACGTTTGCGTTTTATTCCTGAGGAATGGCCCTGTGAAATTCGTCAAATGTTATTTAGTTTGAATGGCGAAGAGATGCTTATTTTAAGCCAGTTAGATACTAAGAAAGCTTATAATGAAGTATTAACGGCACCATTGAGTCAAAATCATGAAATTTGCGCTAAAGACCCGGGAACTGTCAATGTCACCGAAATCTACTTGAATAAAGACTCCGATGCATGGAAAAAAGCCAGTGATAAAGCTGCTATTCTTGCTAAAAATATAGGGTATCAGTTAAATGATTTTGCAAAATGGAATGGTTTTGACCTTGCTGTGGATTTTTATCGTTTACGTAATGCAGACGAGCTTGCGTTGCAAGATATACCTGTAGAAAGATTAAACCAATATCGATTCCTCACAGGAACCTTGTTATCGTCATTACCAAATGAGACTGATAAAATTAACGCGAATAGTTCATTTGAGAATATTTTTAAATTACGCTTTGGCAGTATTTTCACTGTAATTGATAAATATCTACAAGGAAATCCAAGTCGAGATTTTTATCTTAATATTGAGTCTGGAGAAATTAAGCCAATGAATGTTAATCAAACTAGTCATTAGATTAACGATAGATAACATGGTTATAATAATGAAAAATCACTAACATTATTCGTGTTAGTGATTTTTTACGGTGAAGATCATCCAATTTTTGAGTGATTATGAATTTTTAATTAGTTAACATTAATTAGAAACCAACTTAATTGGATAAGTAAAAAATAACAGATGTCCCAAATTTAACCCGAAGTGAATCGATACAGCCAGCCATAATTTACCACTCCACATCCAAGTTAGGCCATAAATCAAACCCGCTAATGTAGCAAAGAGAATTAACAGTGGTCCACCTGCAAAATGCACAGCGCCAAATAACAGTGAGGTAATCACTAGTGCGAGGTAAGGAGACCTCAACCAAAGGGTTAGACGTTGCTGTAAATAACCACGGAATAGCGCTTCTTCAGCTAATGAAACAAAAAGTAGGTTACAGAGCACAAAAGCAGGTAACCAACTAGGAAAATGCCATTCAAAGGCTAATCCGCCAGCAGCAGTTGCGACCAGCAATAAAAGTGGCACAGAAATAACCAGCAATACCCATTGAACTTTAGTTGCATGCTTGGCTGGCCGACAGACAAATAACGTTGGTAAGCAGGCGAGTAAAATAAAGGGGACGAGTGCCTTATCAAAATTAAAATACATTGTGAAAGGGGCGCTATGTTCCCCTACGGTAACTTTATCGAGATATCTCAGGTTATTAAACCCAGGGAATAAGTGAATAAATAACCCAATCGTACAGATTAGTAAGATGATTTCACTAATAATTTTGGTGGATAGATAGTGTTGGAAACGCAAACGAATAATGGCAATTATTGTAATACAAACCAATAGTAGAACCGCTTGCCAATCAATAACGTGTGTAAGTGCTGCGGTAATAATTGTGCAAGCGAGTAAAAAAAGAGCAATTAAACGGTGTGTTGCAAGTACTGCAAGTGAAGAGGCTAACATTAACCAAGCCATAAAAAATATCCATTATGATGTCTAAATTATTAGAATAGGCGCAGTGTAATGATTTTATGTGAATTTTCTAATTTAAAATAACCTAAAAAATATAAATAAAAATAAAATCAAAGAGTTATTTGTGTATAACTTAGTTACCATCTATTAAACATTAGATTAATTTGCCAACAGTTTCATCGTGTCTATTGGCAAATAAGTCAAAAATTAAAGTTTTTCAATATCATAACGGTATTTCCCATTATCAGGGACAAAAGTGAGCCGATGTGTAATACAAGCAGGGGCATCTTCTTGATGATGACTGACGAATAAGAGTTGTGTGTTACCTTGGCTTAGCATTACATCAATAAACCGCAGAACTAACAACCTATTAAGGCCATCGAGCCCTTGCAATGGCTCATCTAAAATTAGCATGGCAGGGTGTTTAACCAGAGCTCTGGCTATTAGAACTAAGCGCTGCTGCCCCCACGAAAGACTGTGGAAAGGTTGTTGAGCTGTTTGCGTAGAAAAACCTAACAGAGCTAGCCATTCATACGCTAATTGTATTTGACGATCAGAGGGGGTTTGGTACAAGCCAATAGAATCATGAAAACCGGAAATAATGACATTGAGTACACTGGTTGCGACACGGTATTCTTGGTGAATGCTATTGCTGACGTAACCAATATGGCGCTTAATATCCCATATGGTTTCTCCTGACCCACGACGGTGACCAAATAAGGTTAAGTCATTACTATACCCTTGAGGGTGATCTCCTGTAATCAAGCTCAATAAGGTGGATTTTCCAGCGCCATTTTCACCGATAATTTGCCAGTGTTCGTTTGGGTTTACCTGCCAATTTAAACCGTGCAAGATCGGTTTGTCATTGTAGCTAACAGTTCCATTTTTCAAAATAATACGAGGTGTCGTGTCATCCAGTTTTTCATCTGCGGTTGGAGCCTCAGTTTCAGGGATAGAAAGCTGTTTAATTTTCTCACTATGCTGTAATTGCGTTATTAGCGTGTTAGCAAGTACTGACTCCCTATTTCCCACCATTGCTAGTTTGCAATCAGCGACAACACCTATGTTTTCAATAAAATCAGGGAGTTCATCAAAGCGGTTCAACACTAACACTAAAGTTAAGCCTTTTTCAGACAAACTTGATAGTAGTTCGCTGAGCTGACTTCTTGAATAAACATCTAGGCCATCAAATGGCTCATCAAGGATCAGTAAGTCAGGATTACCCATCAATGTTTGGCATAACAGTACTTTACGAGTTTCACCCGTAGAAAGGTACTTAAACCGACGAGACAACAAGTCACTGATACCGAAGCGAGCGGCAAGCTCAAGGCAGTATTCATTGTCTTTATGGTTAAATTGAATGATTTCAGCTGCGGTATATCCCGTATCATCTTCATCATCACTGAGCAAATCTGTGTTATTACGCTGCCACTCTTCACTAATGATTTTTTGTAATTGTTCAAATGATAAACGAACAGGAGAGGTGAATGTATTTTTTACGACACCAGAAAGTGGAGGGAGCTCATTGGAAAGTACTCGAGCGAGTGATGACTTACCACTACCGTTGGCGCCAATAAAAGCCCAATTTTCCCCTTTTTCGATGTTAAGTTGCTGAATGTCTAAAGTCTGAATTTCACTGAGCTTAAAGTTGCCGTGTTGTATTGTTATTGCGCCCATCAAGCTTCCTTATCATGATTATTTACCTTGTCATCTATCACAAATAATCAGGATTGAAGATAAAGTCAACAACAGAACGATATGATAAGGAAAAAAGGTGAATGCTTACTTACTTTTATTGTAAGTAAGCAGGGCAAACTAGCAAATTAGCAAAGTGTGGCAACAATCACTTGGTCCGCATTGAATAATGCCATAACGCTATTATTCACTTTCAAAGATTGGGCATCGATTTCGCTATTTGGCATAGTTGAACATAAAGTTTCACCGCCTGTGAGTGTCACAATCACTTCACTGTTCTCATCACCCCGCTCTAAAGTGGTAATTTTGCCTTCAAGGCGGTTATCAAAGCCTGTTGGGTTAGGTTGTTTAGTAATTTTGACCCAAGGTGCTTTAATCAATGCAAGCACTTCTTTTCCTTCGGCTAACCCTAAACGGTTAGCGCTTTGCTCTGTCAATGCCGCGTTGATCACCGTTCTGTTGTCTGCTAAACGAATTTGTACATGTTGCTGAACTTGCATGTGGTCGCGTGCAATTAACGTCCCAAAAAATTGGTTACGGGCACTGGTTTGCAGTGAAAAACGCGAAATAGCTGCTAATAAGCTGTCTAAAGGGAGATTATCTTCTTTGAGTACATCAAAGGCTTTTTGCTGAATTTGTGCTAGTAAATCATATAGTTGAAGTAATCGCTCACCA
Organism: Providencia sp. PROV150; assembly: GCF_028481025.1. Taxonomy (NCBI): domain Bacteria; kingdom Pseudomonadati; phylum Pseudomonadota; class Gammaproteobacteria; order Enterobacterales; family Morganellaceae; genus Providencia; species Providencia sp. PROV150. The sequence goes on from NZ_JAMPPJ010000007.1 coordinate 22,285, forward strand.
TAGTGAGTCAGTGTTGTGCCGCCACCGCCTTTACCACCTGTCGCCCTATCAACAAGGATATCATCAGTGAGTTGATTCATTTCATTGATGGCATCCCAAGCACTTTTATAGCTGATCCCTGCGAGTTTAGCGCCTTGGCTGATTGACCCTGTCGCTTTAATTTGTTTTAGTAGCGCGATACGGCGAGGATCAGCAAATAAACTGCCCTGTAGTTTCAGTGTGAGTAAAATTTCGGCCTGCATAAATTTCTCCCTTCCGGCGTGGCTGGTGATGACAGACGTAAAAAGCACGTTTAGTATGTCGTTAGTATAATATTTTGTCTAAAATAGTCTCCATTATAACGTAATTGTGCGTTATTATTTTGATTTGATTTATACTCAATATACTGAGAGTCAAGTTTTCCCTCGTCAGCGTATCTTGTAGGCTGGTGGGTACAGTATCACTGAAGAGGCTTTTTCCTATGTTAGAACTAATTAAAAGTTTGGGTTTTGCCCTGATGATGGTTCCAGTTGTTATGTTTTTGATCATGGGTTTGATCTACGGTTTGGGCGCGTTCTTTAACTTACTGTCTAAAGCACACGTACCTCATCATCATAATACTGAAAACAAGTAATTTTTAACAAAATTTCTTGTCTGACTGATTATAGACCCCCTGATTGTAAATGCAGTCAGGGGGTTTTTCATATAGCAGTGGGCATTATAATGATGGATATTTGCTATCATGGTAATTTGAATATAGCTGTCTGCGGTTTTGAATATTAAACTCTTTTTGTTCAGCCATCGTCTTTTTTATAAAAATTTCTTGAAATTCTTTTAATGTATCATAAGGATCTTGCTGAGCATTTTCAGTGAGTTGCTTAATAGCTTCAACAACGAATAATCCACATCCGTTAGGGACTTGTTGTTGGATATTCCCTTCAATATAGGCTATATCTTTTTCTATGATACCTGCCTTTTCTGCGGCTTTTGCTATTTCATTAGTAATTTCAGGGCTGACATTTTGGTATGAATTAAAGACGACACATTTCATATCTTGCTTATATTCCGGCTGATAGAACACAGCTAAGACCCAATGGTTATCATTGATATTGATAGGAAATAACTCACATTTATCTAATGTTTTATTATTTAAAATTTTTTGTTCAATTATATCGGCTAATAAATTGTAGCCATTTTGCATGAGTCCTATTGAGCAATTGATGGTCATGTTTGATGGCAAAGTTGGGTTATTTTTATTGCTTGCATCAATCTCATCACTTGTTGTCATCCTGTTATTATCCCAAAGAGTAGATTCCGCGGGTTCATTTTTCATCAATAGTTTTGTTAAACTAATTTTATCAATAACTTTTTCTATTGCAGATCCGACAATATAAAGCAGCTTAGAAGGGGTCGTTAGCTTCGAATCTTTTAAGTGCTTCGTGATTTTTGTATTAAGGTGTAATTGATATAATTTTTTGCTAGTTTCTTGTATCTCTTCATCTATACCTTTCTTTGCAGGCAGCTTTCCGCTAAATAAATCAAATAGGATATTTTCTGCATTTTTTCCAGCTGAATCCTGTCTAAGAGCGATATTGTGAAGTAAATCGATACTCTCTAAGTTCCCATCACTCGCCGATTTTGCTAGAGAAGCTAAGGTTTCAGGCGCTATTTCTTTATCAAACAACCCATTAAATTGTTCGACTGTTAACTCGGCCATAAGGTGAGTAGTTAGTTTTGTCTGAAACGTCACCATATAATTACCTTTGTTATAGGGTTTGTAAAAGTGGAATAAAATACTGAAATAAGCACAATTTGTGCCGATAAAGTTACAAAGGATATAAATTGTTCTCTATATAAAAACGATTTTACGGCTGAGGAATTTTTCATCATTCGTGGGATTTTAGAGAAAAGATGCAACAAAATTGCATCATTTCTTGCGCCAGCACACTTTTATCACGAGTTTGACTTTAAGTTATCGCTGTGTCCTGTTATATATAACGTGTCGATTAATACTAGGGTAGATAAAAATGAAAAAAGGTTTGGTATCACTTCTTGCTGGCGCAACATTAACGTTAACGATGGCTAGCAATAGTTTTGCAGCTGATAAAATTACGGTTTTTGCAGCGGCTTCTCTAACTAATGCACTGAATGAAATTTCTGAGCAATATAAGAAAGACACTAAAGTTGAGGTTGTTGCATCTTATGCGTCTTCTTCAACATTGGCTCGTCAAATTGAGCAAGGCGCTCCCGCTAATTTATTTATTTCTGCTGACCAGCAATGGATGGATTATGCCATCGATAAAAAATTGATGGTAGAAGATACGCGCTATACATTATTAGGCAATGAGTTGGTGTTAATTGCACCGAAAGATGCCAAAATTGATAAAGTTGAAATTAATAAACAAACTGATTGGAAAAAACTATTAGATGGTGGTCGTTTAGCCGTTGGTGACCCTGACCATGTCCCTGTTGGTATTTATGCCAAAGAAGCATTAAGCAACTTAGGTGCATGGGAAACAGTTGACCCGCTGTTAGCACGTACGAATAACGTGCGTAGTGGTATGGCACTCGTTGAACGCCAAGAGGCACCTTTAGGGATTGTATATGGCTCTGATGCTGTTGCTAGCCAAAAAGTCAAAGTGGTGGGTGTCTTCCCAGCTGATACCCATAAACCTGTTGAATACCCAATGGCAATTGTTAAAGATCAAGATAACAAAGCAACTCGTGATTATTATGAATACTTAAAAACCCCTGCGGCTTCAGAAGTATTCAAACGTTACGGTTTTGAACCTCGTACTAAATAAACGTTAAGAGAGTATTTTTTTGCAGATGTTAAGTCCTTATGAATGGGAAGCGATTTACCTAAGTCTAAAAGTATCCAGTGTGGCTGTAATTTTCAGTTTGCCATTAGGTATTTTAATGGCATGGGTATTAGTTCGCTGTAATTTTCCTGGCAAAACACTGCTCGATAGTATTATTCACCTACCACTGGTATTGCCGCCAGTGGTAGTGGGGTATTTATTATTGATCAGTATGGGTAAACGCGGTTTTATCGGTGAATGGCTATATAACTGGTTCGGCTTTAGTTTTACCTTTAGTTGGCGGGGTGCTGCGCTTGCGTCTGCCGTGGTTGCATTTCCACTAATGGTGCGTGCTATTCGTTTAGCGCTTGAAGCGGTTGACCAAAAATTGGAATTAGCCGCGAGGACATTAGGCGCAACACCATTACGTGTATTTTTCACGATAACCATTCCGCTTTCTCTTCCCGGTATTATTGTTGGAACAGTGTTAGCATTTGCACGTTCACTTGGTGAATTTGGCGCCACAATTACTTTTGTTTCAAATATACCAGGTGAAACACAAACCATCCCATTAGCGATGTATACCTTAATTGAAACGCCAGGGGCAGAGGTAGACGCTGCGCGTTTATGTGTCATTGCGATTATTTTAGCCTTGATTTCATTACTGATTTCAGAGTGGCTCACCCGTTGGGGTAAAAAGCGTTTGGGGGTGGCTTAGCATGTTAGAACTCGACTTTTCTCAAAAACTAGGGGACTTACAGCTTGAAGTCACAACACAATTGCCAACGGAAAGTATTACTGCCGTTTTTGGGCTTTCAGGCGCAGGTAAAACCTCGCTTATCAATGTGATAGGTGGGTTAACTAAACCTAATACAGGGCGTGTTGTATTAAATGGCCGTACATTGGTGGATATGGAAAAAGGTATTTGCTTACCACCTGAACAACGCCATATCGGTTATGTATTTCAAGATGCACGGCTATTTCCCCATTATCGGGTGAAAAGCAATTTGCGCTATGGCATGTCACCCGTAATGAAAGACCGCTTCGATGATATTGTTGAATTATTAGGGATTGAAAAATTACTCAATCGCTACCCTATAACCCTTTCTGGTGGTGAAAAACAACGAGTCGCCATTGGCCGTGCATTACTTACAGCCCCTGAAATTCTCCTAATGGATGAGCCGTTAGCCTCTTTGGATTTACCTCGAAAGCGTGAATTGCTGCCGTATTTAGAAAAGCTTTCTCAAGACGTGAAAATTCCCATTTTATATGTCAGCCATAGTTTGGATGAAATATTGCGTCTGGCTGACAAAGTGATTGTCATGGCGCAGGGAAAAGTTAAAGCATTTGGCGCTTTGGAAGATGTTTGGGCAAGCAGTGCTTTACGCCCTTGGTTACAGCAAGAAACGTTAAGCAGTGTGGTAAGTGCAACGGTGCATAGCCAACACTCTGATTATGAAATGACAGCGGTGATTGTTGGTAGCCAAAAACTGTGGATCCCTCGAGTTGAAGCCCAACAAGGTGTTGATGTGCGTATACGTATTGACGCTGCAGATGTTTCTTTGGTACTCGAAAAACCACAAGTGAGCAGTATTCGTAATATTTTAGCCGCAGAAGTGGTTGAATGGATTGAAGATGGCGAGCAAGTAGATGTGAAGCTAGATTTAGGCGAAGAACATTATTTATGGGCGCGGATCACTCGCTGGGCAAGGGATGAGCTTTCTATTCGCAAAGGGCGTAAAGTTTATGCGCAAGTGAAGTCGGTGTCACTTTCCCGCCATTTATAGCAAGGACATATTTTTCTCTTCTATCCAAAAAGTAATCAATAAGAGATATCGCAGCTTACGTATAAAATACGATATCTCCTTTCATAGATTAATTTTTATGTATAAATAAAGTTAATCTCTACTTTACTGTTTGCTGTAGATAGTGCTTAACTGTTTCACGAGCGCCAACAGAGATTAGCTGCTGATAGGCTGTTTTTACATTTTTGACGATATCTTGATTTTGAGAAAACTCAAGTGGAAAGATAGCGTTAATCGCTAAAAGCCTATCAACAGCTTCCAAACCAACCCCACATAGGTGATAGATTTCAGCAAATTTATGTTGTAAAGGATCCTTAATATCTATTGCATTACCTTGCTCATCTTGTCCACTGACATATTTCATCCAGGCAGCAACTCCGAGAGCGAGAAATGCATAGTCTGAGCCGTGCTTTTGATGCCACATTATTGAGTCTAGTAAGCGTTGAGGTAATTTTTGGCTCCCATCAGCCGCAATTTGTGCAGTTTTATGTTTGATTGTCTTGTTAGAAAAACGCTTTATTAAAGTTTGTGTATATTGTAATAGGGTTGTATTGTCAGGGATGAAAAGTGTAGGTGCTTGTTCGTTTATTATTAAGCTGTACGCCGCTCTACTGTAATCAGAGTTTTGCATAGCATCGGAAATAAATTCATAGCCACCTAAGTAACCTAGATAAGCAAGAAAAGAGTGGCTTCCGTTTAGCATACGTAATTTCATCATTTCATAGGGTGTGACATCAGGCACAAATTGAGCACCGACATGCTGCCAGTCTGGTCTACCATTCACAAAATTATCTTCAATAACCCACTGGCGAAATGATTCACAAATGATGGCACATGGGTCATCTCTGCCAATTAATTGTTTAATTTCTGCATATGATTCTTGAGTCATGGCTGGGACAATTCGATCAACCATTGTACTTGGGAATGAAATGTGTTGATCAATCCATTGCGCTAGTTGTTTATCTTGTTGAGCGGCTAAACCAACAATAGCACGCCGTGCGGCCTCACCGTTTTTACGAATATTATCACAAGAAAGAATGGTAATAGGGGGTTGTTGTCGTTGAAAACGTAAACGAAGTGACGCGACGATATAACCTAAAACCGATCGTGGTTTTGTTGGGTGTGCGATGTCATGTTGTATGTTGGGGTGTGACAAATTCAACAGGTCTGTTGCAGGAGAAAGGCAATAGCCTTTTTCTGTGACCGTTAATGAAATAATTGCTGTATCAGGGGAAGCCATCTTTTCTACCACAGCATCTATGCCATCAATGCGTGGATGCATTGCTTCTTTTATCACCTTAATCGTTCTAACGGTCGATTTTTCTTCGTCTTTTTCAAGTAAAGTGTAATGGCCGTTATATTTATTTAATTGATTAATTAACACAGCTCCGCTATCGGACATCAAATTAATTTCACAATATCCCCAATTAGAGAGAAATTGTTCAAATAATAAGTGAGTGTAAAGAGCTTGATGAGCTCGATGAAATGCACCACAACCAAGGTGAACAATACGGGGAACGAGCAATGGTTTAACTTCTTGAACGGGCTGGAAAGTTTGATTATTTAAGTGAGGGGTATGTGGCATAACTCGATCCTTATAATAGAAGCAATCAATGTAGAGTAAAGACATTTCAATATGGCAAATTAAATATTAAAAAACAAATATGTTTTAAATCAATTGGCGGTTATAGAGAGATTATTTATAATCAAATATCTTTTATATTATAAATATATTTTTAATTGAGCAGGGGTTATTTTAATGGTTACAATGTCTACTTTGTCATATATATTTGATTTTGCTTATAATGTTAATTGTTTGTTTGTGTTTTTAATAAAAAATTAAAATAAAATTAAAATAAATTATTTTAAATAAAAGTATATGTTTTCTCATTGAAATATGATTTCGATCTCATTTCTAAATAATTTAAGAACGATCATGTTCTAAATTCAGTTTAATAGTGCTAATTTCAATAGTGCGCGCTTTTTGTCCGTTTTGTTTGAACAAAACATACCTCAAATAATGTATTCCTAAAATAAATGTAGGGGGCAGTATGAGTGACACTATTTCAGAACAATTAGCTACCGATACTGCAGCTGATAAGCCAGCTGCAGATAAAAAAACGATTAGAAAAGTGATGATGGCTAGCGTGTCAGGAACGGTCATAGAGTGGTACGACTATTCATTGTATGGTGCAGCAGCAGGGCTAGTGATCAATAAACTTTACTTTCCGAATCTATCACCCACAATTGCAACATTAGCAGCGTTTCTTACCTTTGCTGTAGGCTTTATTTCACGTCCTTTAGGGGGGGTAATAATAGCTCATATAGGAGATAGATACGGGCGCAAACCAGCTCTTATTTTTGCCATTGTTTTAATGGGGATCGCAACACTCGCTCTTGGATTACTTCCGACTTATTACCACATTGGCATTTGGGCCACGATTGCATTAGTTGTAATCAGATTAATGCAAGGTTTTGGTTCAGGCGCTGAGCTAGCAGGTGCCCAAACTTTTGTTGCGGAATATGTCCCTATGAAGCAGCGGGGGTTTTATACCTCGTTAATTAATGCATCTACAGGGATCGCCATTCTATTGTCGACTGCCGCTTTTTTTGCTGTATCACAACTCCCTGATGATGCCTTTATGAGCTGGGGTTGGCGTGTTCCTTTCTTGCTATCTATCGTTTTATTTATTGTCGCTATTTATATTCGCAAGCAATTGGATGAAACCCCTGAATATGTTAAATCAGTCGAAAAAGCAGAGAAAGATAAAAAAGAGCAAAAAATTCCGATTAAAGAATTATTTATTCATAGTCGAAAAAATTTACTCTGTGGTTTTTTTAGTTTGGCGGGGCATCAAGCAAATGGTTATGTACTTAGTGTATTCAGTATTAGCTACCTCACTAATACGTTAGGAATGGAAAAATCTGATGGATTGATGGCATTAATGGTCGCTGTACTTGTTAATACAGTCATGACGCCTGTTATGGGGAAATTAACTGATAAATATGGCACAACTACAATCTTCTCATTCGGCGCTATTTTCTTAGGGGCTTTTGCGTTCCCATTATTTTGGTTCCTTGGCAGTGGTAGTTTAGTACTGGCAACACTGGGTATGTGTATTGCTTATGGTATTGGCCATGGCGCGACATCAGGAGCTCAAGGCGCATTCTTAGCTAATCTATTCCCAACACAATATCGTTATTCAGGTATTGCACTTTCTCGTGAACTAAACAGTGTTATTTTTGCAGGCTCAACCCCAGTTATTGCAGCTGCTTTAGTTTCTGTTGGAGATGGAAAACCGACTTATGTTGTTTACTACTTGATTTTCTGCTGTGTGCTGACATTAATCGCCGTGCAAATGGCCAGAAAATTAAAACAACACCAATAAGATACAGATTAAATTTTTACTTATTTAGTATGAGGTTCATATGGATATTATTGTTTCTGAAGATAAACAAATGTTAGGTAAAAAGGCCAGCCAAGCGGGAGCACTTGCGATTAAACAGGCGCTTAGTAAAAAAGCAGATGTCGCCATTATCGTCGCAACAGGAGCTAGCCAATTTGAAATGCTGGAAAATTTAATTAATGAAGATATTGATTGGTCTCGTATTACTATTTTTCATTTAGACGAGTATATTGGCCTGAATGAAGGACATCCGGCTAGTTTTCGCCGTTACTTACAAGAACGACTTGTCAATAAATTGCCATCACTGAAGCAATTTATTGGGGTAAATGGTTCTGCTGAGAATATAGAAAAAGAAATTCAGAGGCTAAATCATATTATTCGCCAGTATGACATTGATGTCTGTTTTGCAGGAATAGGAGAAAATGCTCATTTAGCGTTTAATGACCCACCTGCAGACTTTAACGTGAGCTCGCCTTATCTTGTGGTTAACCTTGATGAAGCATGTAGAAAACAGCAATTGGGCGAAAAGTGGTTTGCCCATTTGAATGAAGTACCTAAGCAAGCTATTTCTATGAGTATTTCGCATATTTTAAGTTCAAAAACTTTAATACTTAGCGTACCTGACTTACGTAAATCTATTGCAGTAAAAAATACAATAGAAGGTGAAATAACCAACCAAGTTCCTGCGTCAATTATTCAACAACATCAAGATTGCCGAATATTCTTGGATAAAGATTCTGCTTCCTTGTTAACAGGGCGCTATTAAGGAAAAGTATTGAGGGATCAAACGATGAAGGTAACCAGTGGACTATTTGATATTCAGGTAAATGGTTTTGCAGGTATTGATTTTAATGATGAAAATATTACTGCAGAAGCATTAGATTATGCACTAGATAAAATGTTAAAAACAGGAGTAACATTTTGTTTGCCAACGTTAATTACAGCATCGGAGTCTTCTCTTATAGAGCGTTTTCGGGCATTAGATAAGGCCGTATCGAAAAGCCATCTTGGTAAACTTATGGTTCCTGGTTACCATTTGGAGGGGCCATTTATTAATCCAGAAGTCGGGTATGCGGGATGTCATCCTCCCTGCGATATTATTAAACCAGATATTAATTTGGTTGCTAGTTTAGAAAGAAAGGTTAGCAAGCCGATACTGCTAGTGACTTATGCTCCAGAGTTTGACCGGCAATTTCAATTTGTAAAACAGTTAGTTGCCATGGGGAAGTGTGTGGCGGTAGGGCACTCTAATATCAATTTTAGCCAAATGGAGGAAGCGGCCAAAGAGGGTGTTTGCATGAGTACACACTTAGGAAATGGTATTCCTCAATATTTACATAAATTGGAAAATACGCTTCAAGCTCAATTAAGTTGCGATGCTATTGGTGCCAGTTTTATTGCTGATGGAATACATATTCCATTTCCCGCATTAAAAAATTTATTACGAACTAAGACGGTCGCTAGGTCAATTTTAGTGACAGACGCTGTCAGCGCTGCAGGTTGTAATAAAGCAGGGAATTACCAATTTGCAGCGATGTCAATTGAACGTACTGATGATGGCACCGTGCGGGTTCCCGGGGAAGCTAATTTAGCGGGGTCTAGCCTGACATTAGACCAAGCGGTACGTAATATAGTGAACAATAAGATAGCAAGCTTTGATGAAGCTATTATGATGGCGACCACTAATCCACGCCATTATTTACAGCCCGCATTGATGAGGTGTGGAATAACCCCTCCAGTATCAGCAATTACCTGGGATGACCAACTAAATATTGTAAAGAGCACTATCAATCGTGAAGTTGTGCGTGAATATACATTTTAATTACTTTAGCGTATTGTTTTAACCAGCAAAAGCCAGGCTGCCTTACCGCGTTCTGGCTTTTTTCTTTTATTAATAAGGATTGATTGACGATAGACCCTTGAGGCATACTTTATCGATAGTTATTTACCATTTTTCTGACTTGAGAAGGGGTAAGCTGTAGGTAGGTTGCCTATTCCTATTTGATGAATGGTGCAGGGACCTAGATTAAACGGCTTTATATCGAATTATTATGATATTAAAAACAACGACTGGCTTTTTATCACATTTACCGATCACTCAGTCTATTACAAATGATAAGGAACGTATTTTTTTTGCCATTTTAAATGGCCAAATCACGACACGTCGTGAAGCAGTAAAATTTCTGAATATCCGCTCAACTACCGTATCAGAACATGTTACTGAGCTTTTAGATAACCGTTTATTGACCGAAACAATCAGCCAACATTCAGGGCGAGGTCGGCCATCAATGATACTGGTAGTGAATCCTAATCGTTTAGTAACATTAGTTTTCCAAGTCATTAGCTTGTCATTACATGTTTTTGCTATCAATTTAGTTTCTAATGTCATTGCGCATGAGCAGCTTGAAGCATCACCTGAGTGTGATAGCCAAGCATTAGCCAGCAAAATTAGCCAACTTCACAAAAATATTCTGCAAAAAATACCGAGAACAGCGGAAGTTTCGGGGTGTGTCTTCTCTTTAGGGGGGTTATTTGATCGCAAAACTTATCATTGGATACATGCATCTCGTTGGCCTAGAATGAATAATTTAGATATCAAAAGTTTATTTCCCCCTGAGTATCGTGTTGTTTTATCAAGAACTTTGGACGACGAGTTAATGCTACATGTACTTGAGCGTCGCAAAAGTACGTTATTACTGCATTGGGGGTACGGTGTCGGGGTTGCCTTTAGTACCGCAGATAATTACATCAATATAGGTGGACATGCTTTTGGTGAAATAGGGCATTGGCATATCCCAGGGCAAAATAAGCCGTGTCAGTGTGGGCAAGTTGGGTGCTTAGAAACGGTTACTGCATTATGGGCAATTGGTCCAGATGTGCTTGCTGGTAAATTTAAAGCCCATGATGATGAAGAAAATGTGGCAGAAATTTTGGCTACTCATGATCTAGTTAATAATGCAACGATGCAGCAAGCTGTTTCTCATATGGCAAATGCAGCATCAAATATTTGTCGTGTATTTTTCCCTTCACGTTTAATTGTGTCGGGGCCTTTTGTGAAAAACCCGCAAATTTGGGCTGCATTTTGTGAGAGCTTCCAACAGCAAAATCGTTTTTTTGGCCAATCATTACCGGAACTCTCAATGAGTCAGATGAGCCGAAACTCACGAATTTATGGCGCGGCCTTACCTGTATTAGAGCAAGCGTTAATCGAATTACTTACCCAATAAGTTGTATTGATTCATCAATTATGTAGAGTTTTTTCCGGTTACTGACAATCTTTAACCGAAAAGTATGGAAAGTGTCAGTAACCTGAATTGAACTAAGTTTTCTTGTTATTTCATAACCCCGTTAGAGAACGTATTTACGGATAACTTCAGCAATACCCGGCTCCGTGTTGATGCGAGTGACTAGCTTGGCTTGTTGCTTGATTTCATCAACGGCATTGCCCATTGCTACACCTAAACCTGCGGTTGTCAGCATACTTAAGTCATTAAAATTGTCACCGAAAGCCACAACATCATTCATCGTCATCCCTTGGGATTCGACCCACTCTTTTAAGCGTTGGCCTTTGCTATTGCCTTTGCGGCCGACATCAACCTGATCCATCCAAGACCATTCACAGTCCAAACCAAAATCATTTTCAATTTCGCTAACGACTCGATGAAGTTGCTCCGTATTTGGCGAGCTAACAGCAAATTTCCAAATAGAATCATAGTTATGCATCACATCAGCGTAATCTTCAACAAATTCAATGGTTGGACGCTGTGCAACAGGTAAGGATTCGGCCCAATTCAATGTACGTTTAATGCCTTCTGTTTGTGCGTTATAGAGCATTGCATTATCAACATACATTAAATGCTGAATATCTGTTCCACGCAGTTTGTCTATCATTTGTGTGACAGAATCGAGGGTCATAGGATCTGATTTTAGAACTTTTTTGCCTAAATAGTCGTATAGGTAGGTTCCATTACAACAAATGGCTGGAGTATCGAGGTCTAAAGTTTGATAAAACGGATGAATCGCAACATGATGGCGGCCTGTGACAATGATCACTTTGACGCCTTGGCGGCGTGCTTCTTGTAAGGCTGCTAAAGATTCAGGCAGAATTTTCTTTTGGTGATCAAGCAGTGTTCCATCAAGATCGAGCGCAATAACGCGGTATGACATAAACGGCTCCACGTGATTTAGTTGTTACCTATCTTACTAAAGGGGTAGAGATAGGGAGATGATGAATTTAACGAATAATGAGAAATTATTGCTATAAAAATAGTCAACTTGATATGTTTTATCATCATAGCGTTAACTGAACCGTTTTAGTATCATTATTATTTGTTCTTGGTACGATATGTAACAGCCGCGTCAGTGCTATTTACCCAGTGTAATTTGCATAATATAAAGTATAGTGAAGCCAATATAGTGGATTATAGATGCGGTTTTGTATTTTTATCATGAATTAAGGAGTCAGGATGAATCAGGTTGTTTATATTGCGAGCCCCGAGAGTCAGCAAATTCACGTGTGGTCGATGAATGAGGTTGGGGAGCTTACTCTTCTGCAAACGGTAAAAACACCGGGTCAAGTGCAACCTATGGTATTAAGCCATGATAAAAAACACCTTTATATTGGTGTGCGCCCGAATTTCCGTGTTGTAACCTATGAAATTGAAGAGAAAGGGTTACTACGTTTAAAAGCGGAGACATCAATTCCAGGTACACCGGTTCATTTATCCCTTGATAATAATGGCAAATATCTATTTGTTCCTTCATATCATCAACATAACTTGTCAGTGTTAACCATTAATGAAGAAGGCGTCCCAGATCGCGTTGTTCAAGTGATTGAAGGCTTGCGTAATCCACATTCTTCCCATGTTGATGTTGATAACCAACAGCTTTGGGTTCCTTGTTTAGGCGAAGATCATATCCGTTTATTCGATTTACATGAAAATGGTTATTTAACCGAAGCAACCGCAGATCAAATTACCACAGCTGCGAAATCCGGCCCCCGTCATCTGGCTTTCCATCCTACTGAAAAAGTCATTTATTGTGTGAATGAGTTAGACTCAACGGTAGGCGTGTATCGTAAATTTACTCGCTATCGTAACATGCAAACTTTGGCAAATTACCCATTAGGTAACGAAAGTCAGCGCTGGGCTGCAGATATCCACATTACGCCAGATGGCCGCCATTTGTATGTTAGTGAACGTTCTGAAAGTTACCTCAGCCACTATCTGGTTTCTGATGACGGTTGCGAGCTAACATTAGAAGCACGTTACCCAACAGAGACGCACCCAAGGGGCTTTAATATCGATGCAACAGGGCGCTTTTTAATTTCGAGTGGGCAAAAATCAGACCATATTTCAGTTTCTGAAATTGACCCGATTACAGGGAAATTGACGCAGATTGGCAGGTATATGGTCGGGAAAGGTCCAATGTGGGTCATTTCAGTCATCCTTTAATCTCCGTCATATTTCGAGCTATAGCGGTGTTGGCTTCACTCGGCTACTTGGGTCACATACTGATGTATGCTCCCCAAGATATCCTCGATTGCCGCCTTGCTATAACTCGAATTATTTAGAAGATTTTCTAATTAAAAATCCAGAAAAAATCACTTCGATTACCATTGAATTTATTGTGCTATCCCAACACTTTTGCCATTGCATTTGTTACTTTACTGAGTTGCTCGGGGGTGATGATATACGGTGGCATAACATAAATAAGTTTGCCGAATGGGCGAACCCAAACACCATTTTCCACGAATACTTTTTGTAAAGCGGCTGTATTGACTGGCTGCTTCATTTCAATCACGCCAATTGCACCAAGAACACGTACATCTGCAACACTAGGGTGGGATATTAAAGGCATCAGTTCAGCCTTAAGTTGTTGTTCGATAGTGGCAATTATTTTCTGCCAAGGACTATTGAGTAACAAAGTCAGGCTGGCATCCGCCACCGCACAGGCAAGAGGGTTACCCATAAAGGTTGGTCCATGCATAAAGCAACCTGCTTCACCATTGCTAATGGTTTCTGCCACATGGCGAGTTGTGAGTGTGGCAGAAAGTGTCATATAGCCCCCAGTTAGTGCTTTACCTAAACACATAATATCGGGTGATATATCAGCATGATGGCAAGCAAACAATTTACCCGTACGACCAAAACCAGTCGCAATTTCATCAGCGATCAACAGTAGACCATATTGATCACACAAATGGCGGACTCCCTTTAAATATTCAGGGTGATAGATACGCATTCCACCAGCCCCTTGAACGATCGGTTCAAGGATGATCGCCGCAATTTTGTCGCTATTTTCGGCAAGTTGAACTTCAAGAGGATGCAAATCGGCGCTGTCCCATTCGTCGTAAAAACCGCATTGAGGGGCTTCCACAAAAATATGTGGAGGTAAATACCCCTTATACAGGCCATGCATTGAATTATCAGGGTCACAAACGGCCATCGCACCGAAGGTATCACCATGATATCCATGACGTAATGTGAGGATCCGTTGACGCTTTTCCCCTTTGGCTTGCCAATATTGCAATGCCATTTTCAGAGCAACTTCAACTGCCACGGAGCCTGAGTCAGCGAGAAACACACATTCCAGCGGCTCTGGTGTGATAGCAACCAACTGTTTACATAGATTCACTGCGGGTGGGTGCGTAATCCCGCCAAACATCACATGGGACATTTTCGCTAATTGCGTTGTTACCGCTTGGTTTAATACAGGATGATTGTAACCATGAATGGTTGCCCACCATGAAGACATGCCATCAATTAATTTTTTCCCATCGGCCATGATTAGCTCGGCTCCATGGGCTTCAACAATCGGATAAGCCGGAATTGGCTGGCTCATCGAGGTATAAGGGTGCCAAATATGTTTGGCATCAAACTGAATATCTACGTTATCCATTTGCTATCATCGTCAACTTTTCTAGATCATTTTAGTTGACATGATAATCGCAATATTTAAACTGGCAACAACTTTTTCAACTGGAGAGTTTCCGTGAGCCAATTAAAACAGTGGACAATAAAACGAGCTAATGAACTGTTTTCAATGCCTTTTTTTGAATTATTATTTCAGGCACAGCAAATTCATCGCCAACATTTCGACCCCCAGCAAGTGCAAGTCAGTACTTTGCTATCGATTAAAACTGGGGCTTGCCCAGAAGATTGTAAGTATTGTGCGCAAAGCGCGCGCTATAAAACAGGACTAGAAACTGAAAAACTAATGGAAGTTCAGCAAGTTCTGGAGTCTGCGAAAAAAGCTAAGCAAGCAGGTTCAACTCGTTTTTGTATGGGCGCGGCATGGCGCAATCCGAAAGAACGCGATATGCCTTATCTTGAAATGATGGTAAAAGAAGTGAAGTCATTAGGGATGGAAACTTGTATGACTTTAGGGATGATTGATAATTCTCAAGCTCAACGCTTAGCAGAAGCCGGGTTAGATTATTATAATCATAACCTTGATACATCTCCTGAATACTATGGCAATATTATTACGACTCGCAGTTATCAAGACCGCTTAAATACACTCGAAAATGTCCGAGACGCAGGGATCAAAGTCTGCTCTGGTGGGATTTTAGGCTTAGGCGAAAAAGTCAGTGACCGAGCGGCCTTATTGGTGCAACTGGCAAATTTACCTAAACCGCCAGAAAGTGTGCCGATCAACATGTTGATGAAGGTTGAAGGAACCCCGATGGCAGATAACGAAGATGTCGATGCGTTTGATTTTATTCGTACTATTGCCGTTGCACGTATCATGATGCCAACGTCATACGTTAGGCTGTCGGCAGGCCGTGAATACATGAATGAGCAAACTCAGGCATTATGTTTTATGGCCGGTGCGAACTCAGTATTCTATGGGTGTAAATTATTAACGACGCCAAACCCTGATGAAAACAAAGATTTAGCACTATTTAGAAAACTGGATATTAACCCTGAGCGAATTGAAACTGACGAAGGGGATAACCATCAAGCCGCTAAGTTAGCCGAAACGTTGTTAACCGCCGATAACCCTCAATTTTATAACGCAGCAGTATAATGACTTGGCAATCATTTATACAAAACCAGATAGAGCAGCGTAAGCAGGCTTCTATCTGGCGTCAACGGCAGTGTATTGATAGTGCCAATGGTCGTTCGCTTTTTCTGGCTGGAAAAGAATTTCTTAATTTCTCATCCAATGATTATTTGGGATTAGCCCATCATCCTCAAGTGGTTGCCGCGTGGCAACGTGGGGCTGATGAATATGGTGTGGGTAGTGGAGGATCGGGCCATATTACAGGGTTCACCAAAGCACATGATAAATTAGAGCAAGCTCTCGCTGATTGGCTCGGCTACCCAAAAGCCTTATTGTTTATTTCAGGCTTTGCCGCGAACCATGCGGTGATCACGGCATTAATGTCGGAAAATGATCGTATTTTAGCGGATAAACTTAGTCATGCATCGATAATGGAGGCCTCGATTCATTCAGGGGCTCAATTAAGGCGCTTTAAGCATAATAACCCTCTATCACTTGATAACTTAATCCAAAAACCCGTTTCGGGAAAAACGCTTGTCGTCACAGAAGGCGTTTTTAGTATGGATGGCGATAGTGCTCCACTTCAACAATTGCAGGAAATCGCTAGAAATCAGCATGCTTGGCTGATGGTTGATGATGCACACGGTATTGGTGTTATCGGAGAACAAGGCCGTGGTAGTTGCTTCGCGAATGGGGTTAAACCTGAAATTTTAGTCGTGACATTTGGTAAAGCGTTTGGTTTAAGCGGCGCAGCGGTATTGTGTGATGAGTCAACGGCTGAATTTTTTGTCCAATCCGCACGCCATTTAATTTATAGCACTTCAATGCCTCCGGCTCAGGCTGTCGCGCTTCTAGCGGCAGTTGAGCAAATTCAGCTCGCAGATCAAGCACGAGAAGACCTTAACCAACATATTGCGTATTTTAGAAATAATGCTGATTTTAATGGCATGCAGCTGGCTAATTCAATGACGGCTATTCAACCATTAATTATCGGGGAAAACCAAGCTAGCCAACAGTTAGCCAATTTCTTACGCAAAAAAAATATTTGGGTGCAAGCGATCAGGCCGCCAACGGTTCCGCCTGGGAGTGCTAGGTTACGAGTCACATTAAGCGCTGCGCATCAACGTCAAGATATCGATCAATTATTGGAGGCTTTACATGACGTTATCGCTCAGTCGTGAAAAGCATAAAATTGCAGCGGCATTTGGCCGTGCGGCTAAAAGTTATGACTCAGTGGCAAGTTATCAACGATCAACAGGAACACAACTGCTTGGTCAACTGACTTCAGTCTTAAACAGTTCAGAACTCACAGCACCATTACATATTTTAGATGCAGGGTGCGGTACGGGGTATTTTAGCCATAAACTGAAAAATCAAGGACATCACATCACGGCTTTAGATCTTTCTGCTGGTATGCTCGAAATGGCGCAAACGAAAGCTGTGGCTGATCATTATTTATGTGCTGACATAGAATCCATTCCGTTAGATTCACAAACCTTTGATGTGGTTTTTTCCAATTTATCGGTCCAATGGTGCCAAGATCTCAGCAAAGCATTAAGTGAATTATATCGAGTAACAAAACCGGGGGGAGTTGTGGTGTTTACCACACTTGCAGAGCATTCTCTCGCAGAATTGTCTTCAGCTTGGCATTCACTTGACGGCTATTCACATGTGAATTCCTTTCTCAGTGTTCAGCAGATACAAAATAGTTGTCAGTCATGGAGACATAAACTTATTTTTCAGAAGGATACCGTCTATTTTCCTGAATTAATAGCGTTGCTTCATTCATTGAAAGGCATTGGGGCGACACATTTGACTGCTGGGCGTAAAGCAGGGTTAATGACCCGCCAGCATTTGCAGCAACTTGCTTTGCTCTATCCAATGACAGAGCAAGGCTTACCTCTAACTTATCATACGGTGTTTGGAGCGATTTACCGTGACTAAAATGTACTTTGTAACAGGAACGGATACAGAAGTAGGGAAAACCGTTGTAAGTTGTGCTTTATTGCAAGCTGCGGGTTATCAAGGTTTGAATACGGTGGGCTATAAGCCTGTCGCATCTGGGAGTGAGCTCACGGCGGATGGCCTACGTAATAGCGATGCGTTGTTATTACAAGCCAATAGTCGAGTAAAATTACCCTATGAGGCGATTAATCCTATTGTATTTGAAGCGCCAACTTCACCGCACATTATCAGTGAGAAATTAAATCAACCCATTGAATTTTCAGTGATAAATAAAGGGTTGGTTTATTTGAAGTCCCAAGCGGATTGGTTATTAGTCGAGGGGGCTGGTGGATGGTATACCCCGTTATCTGTAGAAAAAACTTATGCAGATTGGGTGATTGAACAGCAACTCCCCGTTATTTTAGTTGTTGGTGTTAAGTTAGGCTGTATAAACCATGCATTGTTAACCATGGAATCTATCGAAGCTGCAGGTTTACCCGTAGCCGGCTGGGTTGCCAATGAAGTTGAACCCGCAGGTATTTTCCAAGAGCAATATTTGTTAACACTTAACCGAATGATCAAAGCACCTTGTTTAGGGGTGATCCCACACCAAAAAACACTCAACGGTAAATTAGGAAGCTATTTGGATCTTTCTTTATTAACTATTTGATTATATAAAAATATCAATACTTTTCCCCAAGCCACACTCAATGCTTGGGGCTGATCAATTGTTAAATAGGGAGCCGATCTTTTTTAACGTTCTCAACTAAAATACTGTCAAGTATTTCAGTAAAAATACCACTCAGATCTTAATAAAAAATATAAAATCTGTTTTTCATAGCAGTTACTACTTAAAAATTTTTTCATTAAACTGCCATCTTTTTGTCATTTTGCCTCCATTGAGTAAATCTTAGAGATCCTGTGAATCCATGAGCTCTAAGGGCTTCAAGAGTTATCCACCATTTCTGTGGATAACCTTGTGTATTAACGTTATAAAACAAGTTCTACGCTAGGTGACAAGCGGCTTTGGGTTTATTTGATGTGATTCTGGACTTTAAATTAATCTATAATAAATACAAATGGTTAAATAAAATCAAGCCTTCAATTTGTATTTGAGGTATGGCATAAAAATGCAATAGCATAAAATATAAAGTTTCAAAAAGGTCAAGTACTTTTTTGGGGATAACATTTTTATAAACATATCAGAGCGGAGATTAACAGAAAATTTAGCTTCAATACTTGAAGCTGGTTTTTTATCCAGTATCATATTGGAAGAAACTTGTTAAGGGGCGTTAATATGAGTAAGGATTTTAAGCTGTATTCTGATTTTCAGCCGGGAGGGGACCAACCCGAAGCTATCCATAAATTAAGGGAAGGGCTACAAGATGGACTTGCTCATCAAACTCTATTAGGCGTAACGGGGTCCGGTAAAACGTTCACTATTGCCAACGTCATTGCGCAAGAGAACCGGCCCACCATGCTAATGGCGCATAATAAAACCTTAGCGGCACAGCTTTATAGTGAAATGAAAGCCTTCTTCCCAGATAACGCTGTGGAATATTTCGTTTCTTACTATGACTATTATCAGCCTGAAGCTTACGTCCCAAGCTCAGATACTTTCATTGAAAAAGACGCCTCTGTAAACGAACATATTGAGCAAATGCGTCTATCTGCGACTAAGGCCTTACTCGAACGCCGCGATGTAATTGTGGTGGCTTCTGTGTCAGCTATTTATGGTTTGGGTGACCCTGACAGCTATTTAAAAATGATGTTGCACCTAACGGATGGCATGATCATCGACCAGCGCTCAATTTTAAGGCGTTTAGCGGACTTACAATATACGCGTAATGACCAAGCCTTCACGCGAGGGACTTTCCGTGTTCGCGGCGAAGTTATCGATATTTTCCCAGCGGAATCAGACGAATATGCCTTACGCGTTGAGCTATTTGATGACGAAGTTGAACGGTTATCATTATTTGACCCATTGACAGGTCAAATACAACATCGTGTTCCTCGCTTTACCGTTTATCCAAAAACGCACTATGTCACACCGAGAGAACGTATCCTTGAAGCAATGGAACAAATTAAGGTTGAATTAGCGGATAGGCGAAAAGTATTACTGGAAAACAATAAACTACTTGAAGAACAGCGTATTACCCAACGAACACAATTCGACTTAGAAATGATGAATGAGCTCGGTTATTGTTCAGGTATCGAAAACTATTCGCGCTACTTATCGGGTCGTGCGCCCGGTGAACCACCTCCGACATTATTCGATTACTTGCCTGCAGATGGCTTGCTAGTGGTAGATGAGTCTCACGTTACCATCCCACAAATAGGCGCGATGTACAAAGGGGACCGCTCAAGAAAAGAGACCTTAGTTGAATATGGTTTTCGTCTTCCTTCTGCATTAGATAACCGGCCAATGCGTTTTGAAGAATTCGAAGCTTTAGCGCCGCAAACTATTTATGTTTCAGCAACACCGGGTAACTATGAGCTTGATAAATCAGGCAATGAGGTGATTGAGCAAGTTGTTAGGCCTACAGGCCTACTTGACCCGATAATTGAAGTTCGCCCAGTTTCTACCCAAGTAGATGATTTACTGTCTGAAATTCGTATACGTGTGCAGAAAAATGAACGTGTGTTAGTCACCACATTAACTAAACGTATGGCCGAGGATTTAACGGAATATCTCGAAGAACACGGGGAGCGAGTTCGTTATCTTCACTCAGATATCGATACAGTCGAGCGCGTGGAAATTATTCGCGACTTGCGGCTTGGTGAGTTTGATGTGCTGGTTGGGATCAACTTATTAAGAGAAGGCTTGGATATGCCAGAGGTATCTCTGGTGGCTATTTTAGACGCGGATAAAGAAGGTTTCTTGCGTTCGGAACGTTCGCTTATTCAAACCATAGGGCGTGCGGCTCGTAACTTAAATGGTAAGGCAATCCTCTATGGAGACAGGATCACCAACTCCATGCAAAAAGCGATTGCAGAAACAGAGCGTCGCCGTGCTAAACAAATGGCGTTCAACGAAGAACATGGCATCGTTCCACAAGGGTTGAATAAGAAAATCGGTGATATTCTGCAAATTGGCCACAAAGTGGGTGGCAAAGGAAAAAGCCGCACGAAAGACAATACCAAAAATAATAATTCGGTTGATATTCAATCAATGTCAACAAAAGAATTGGAGCAACGGATTTCGCAACTTGAAGCGCAAATGTATAAGCATGCTCAAGATCTTGAATTTGAAGCGGCTGCGCGAGTCAGAGACGAATTGCAGGAGATACGCTCCCAGTTTATCGCTAATTCCTAATTTTCATCATTTTCTTCATACTTCGCGTTGTGGGGGTGTTGGCTTCGTTCAGTCACTCGGGTCACATATTTATGTATGCTCCCCGAGCTGCCTTTATTTTCTTCATACTTCACGCTGTGGGGGTGTTGGCTGCGTTTAGTCACTCGGGTCACATATTTATGTATGCTCCCCGAGCTGCCTTTATTTTCTTCATACTTCGCGTTGTGGGGGTGTTGGCTTCGTTCAGTCACTCGGGTCACATACTTTATGTATGCTCCCCGAGCTGCCTTCACTTGCCGCCTACCCACAACGCAAAGTATTTTGAAAATGGGTATTGTAACAATAAGGTTGGAAGAGTTTTCCGCTGCGGGTATTTAGCAGCGGAATGGCGGTTGGGGATTATAACAAGTTGATGGTTTCTTCGATGGCTTGCAGTAACAGCTTTCTATCATGGCGATACGGAATATCGTCAGCTTCGAGTACCCGTTGGATTATTTTGCGGTCATGGCTGATATTATTGGTTTGTGTGCGTGGGCCAAGGATTAACGCATCAATTTTTTGGCAGCCAATATACTGTTCCATCATTTTTAGTTTGTCAGGTAAAGACAGGTTTGCAGCAGGGGAGCTAATTTCTTTCGCTAAATTGCCAATATAAATCATCGGGGCTTTACATTCGCGTAGTGCAGCCGCAATTTCATCCAAAAGTAATAATGGCATTAAACTAGTAAAAAAACTGCCAGGGCCGATAATAATTAAGTCTGCTTGGTGGATAGCCTGCAAGGCTTCTTTAGTTGCCTTGACTGTTGGATACAAACGTAACTCTTGTGGGATTTCATGTAAGGCATCAACATTCACCTCACCGTACACTTCATTACCCATTTCATCGACAGCCATTAAATCAACAGGAGATTCCGACATCGGGATCAACTGCGCATCGACTTTTAGCATATTACGGATAAGATTTATGGCTTCTAGTGGGCGCACACTTAAGTGATCTAATGATTTTAACATTAAATTACCTAAATTATGGCCTGAAAGCTCACCATTTCCGCTAAAACGGTATTCAAACATCGCTGAAGCAATGGACGGCTCAGTAATTAGCTGATTTAAACAGTTACGCATGTCTCCCCAAGCTATCCCACCTTCAGAGCGACGAATACGACCAGTCGAGCCCCCATTATCGGTTGTGGTGACAATACCCGTTAAACGAGAACCTAAAGAAGAAAGTGAAGACATCACGCGACCAAGCCCATGGCCGCCACCTAAAGCGACAACATGTTTGAGATCCGCCAGACTACAATTCGGCATAGTGTTCCTATATCAGTTAATTTTCAGTACTTATAAAAGCAAGTAAACCAGCGAGTTACGAAATACGTTTTTTACGCTAATGCCCGTTTTATGGCGACTAAAATAAATTGGGCGTTAATCTATCATAAAACATCATTCTTGGCTTAAGTACCGTGACAAAAAACAATAAAAGAGACGATTCTGTATTGGTGTGTAATTCCAAGGTATCTTCATCTGTCGCCTAATCACAACTAACAACGCAAATTATTTAGCGTTTTGATTAATGAATTCTGTGCTTCACTATTTATTTTTAATTGATATGCCAATTATTCAATTTGAAATATCGGTTTTGATAAGCGTTAAGTGCTGATATTTATAACGTAAACAATCAGATGGGGAGCTTGCTCCCCATTTTAGATCTATATCAATAAATGTTTAATTAAATAGTTAGAGATGTTAATCAATTAGTATGAAATTATACGGTTTGAAACCACTCAAAATGGAAAATTGTCATTGATAATAATAGCTTCGGTGATTCAACTATGTCTTTTGTAAGTCGTTGTATATAATGATATATATCGAATTGCAATTCGCTTTTTCAATTTCTATCGGCTAGAATCCTTACATAAATTAAGTGAACAGAGTGACGCATTTTGCAGTTTAAAATCAGTGACTCGGTTCCAGATAAAACTCCTAGCCTTTGCGTCTAAGTTTGAACGACTGAATATGATGCACTGGCCGTGGCCTAGAGCCACCAGGGTGCAAGATAGAAATGTCTGCATCTCCCGTACTTGGAAAGGTGTGATTATGCAGCAACTTGTCGATCAATTTGACCGGAAATTTTATTATCTTCGGCTTTCTATAACAGATGTTTGCAACTTTCGTTGCACATACTGCCTACCCGATGGCTACAAGCCAAGCGGTCGCCATGAATTCTTAACATTAGATGAAATTCGTCGTATCAGTACGGCATTTGCAGAATTAGGCACAGAAAAAGTGCGTATTACGGGCGGTGAGCCGACTATGCGCAAAGATTTCAGTGATATTATTGCTGCCATCAATGAAAATGAATCAATCAAAAAAATAGCCGTAACAACCAACGGCTACCGTATGGCGCGAGATGTGCATGAATGGAAAGCCGCAGGGTTGAACGCGATCAATGTGAGCGTTGACAGCTTAGATTCACGCCAATTTGCGGCCATCACAGGGCAAGATAAATTCTTTCAGGTGATGAAAGGCATTGATGCCGCCTTTGAAGCAGGCTTCGAAAAAGTAAAAGTCAATGCAGTGCTCATGAAAAATGTCAATGATATTGCGTTGAAGTCATTCCTAAATTGGATCAAGCACCGACCAATTCAATTACGTTTTATTGAACTCATGGAAACCGGTGATGGAAGTGATATCTTCCAACGCTTTCATATTTCAGGCGAAACTATTCGCGAACGTTTAATCGAAGAAGGCTGGTATATGCTTCCTCGTTCTCGTAGTGATGGGCCAGCTCAAGTCTTTAGTCATCCAGATTACCAAGGCGAAATTGGGCTTATCATGCCTTACGAAAAAGATTTTTGCCAAAGCTGTAACCGCTTACGTGTTTCCTCACTAGGAAATCTCCATTTATGTTTATTTGGTGAAAATGGTATTCCACTTCGTGATTTATTGGGCGCAGATGACCAAAACGAAGCGTTAAAAGCGCGTATTCAACGGGGCTTACACCATAAACGAGAAACCCATTTTCTGCATATGGGCGATAGCGGAATTACACCAAATTTATCCGTAATCGGCGGTTAACTCTTTTTTATTTCAGGAGAAAATATGTCCCAACTGACTCACCTCAATGCGTCGGGCGAGGCGCATATGGTTGATGTTTCAGCCAAAGCTGAAACTATCCGTGAAGCTCGCGCAGAAGCTTATGTCACCATGAACCCAGCAACCTTAACGATGATTGTCGATGGTAGCCATCATAAAGGGGATGTGTTCGCCACGGCACGTATTGCGGGTATTCAAGCGGCAAAAAACACTTGGCAGCTTATCCCATTATGCCACCCATTGTTGTTAACCAAAGTTGAAGTGATCTTGAAAGCGGAACCTGAACATAACCGCGTCCGTATTGAAACTTGTTGCCGGTTAACAGGGAAAACAGGGGTAGAAATGGAAGCGTTAACAGCCGCATCCGTTGCTGCGTTGACGATTTATGACATGTGTAAAGCCGTGCAAAAAGATATGGTGATTGGCCCTGTTCGTTTATTAGAGAAAACAGGCGGCAAATCTGGACATTTTAAGGTGGAATAATGATCACAGTATTATTTTTTGCTCAGGTACGTGAGCTAGTTGGAACGGAACGTTTAGAACTTACAGACTCGTACCAAAAAGTGGAAGACTTGCGCCAAGCACTTTCACAAAAAGGGGATCGTTGGGCGTTGGCACTTGAAGATGGCAAATTACTTGCCGCTGTTAATCAATCATTTGTTTCACTAGACCACCCTCTCTCAGAAGGGGACGAAGTGGCATTTTTCCCACCTGTCACTGGGGGGTAATATGGAAAACACCCATATTGCAGTACAAACTGAAAATTTTAGTGTTGGTGAGCAATATCAATGGCTTGCACAGTGTGATAGTGATGGCGCAGTGGTGACTTTTACGGGGAAAGTGCGTAACCATAATTTAGGTGACAGCGTTGCGGCATTAACACTCGAACACTACCCAGGAATGACTGAAAAAGCGTTAGCGAATATAGTCATAGAAGCAAAAGAGCGTTGGCCATTGCAGAGAGTTAGTGTGATCCACCGCATTGGCACCTTACAACCCGGCGAAGAAATTGTTTTTGTTGGGGTCACGAGTGCTCATCGTAATGCTGCATTTCAAGCGGCTGAATTTATTATGGATTACTTAAAAACGAAAGCCCCATTTTGGAAAAAAGAAACCTTACCTGAAAATGAACGTTGGGTGGAAGCGAAAGAAACCGACGAGGCGTCTGCAAACCGCTGGTAATCGCATTTTTTCCGCTAAAAAATACGAATTTGCTGAATGGTATTGTCAAAAGAATGTGTTAGACTTTGGTTAATTTCTCCGATTGCAGTATTTTTACTGGGTCGATTTTTCTTTTAGCGAAAGGGTAACCATCATGGGTCAGTTTGATCAACGTAATGATTCTCTTGTCCAGGGTGCCAATACTGGCGTTCAGGCATTTATGTCGCAAGTATACGGCTGGATGACAGTCGGTCTACTGCTGACAGCTTTTGTGGCATGGTATTCTGTAAGCAGTGGTTTGTACTACACCATTGCAACCAATAAGATTCTCTTTTTTGGAATGATAATTGCTGAACTTGGTTTAGTGATGGGCATTTCATTCCTGCTGCAAAAAATTAGTGGCATGGCAGCAACGGGCATGTTTATGCTCTATTCATTGCTCACCGGCTTAACGATTTCAGTTATTCTTGCCGCATATACTGGTGAGTCTGTTGCGGGCACATTTGTCATTACTGCGGTAATGTTTGGTGCATTAAGTTTCTACGGCTATACCACTAAACGTAGCTTAACAGGTATGGGTAACTTCCTGTTTATGGCGCTGATTGGTATTGTTGTCGCTTCTTTGGTTAACATCTGGCTGCAAAGCACCATGATGTATTGGGTGATCACTTACGGTGGTGTTTTACTGTTTGCTGCTTTAACTGCTTATGACACTCAAAAACTGAAAGAAATGGGTTCACAAATTGATGAAGACGACAGAGAAACAATGCGTAAATACTCTATTATGGGTGCGTTATCTCTGTATTTAGACTTCATTAACCTGTTCTTAATGTTGCTGCGTATCTTTGGTGACCGTCGCTAATTTGAGTGGCTTTCCTCATTACTCAGTGAAATGAGGGGATAGAAGTCGTTAAAATTGAAAACCCTTGTTACTTTGGTAACAAGGGTTTTTTTGATCTAAATACTATCGTAAAATATGATTTGAATATTATTAACTTGTTTGTGATTCAAGGCGTTAATGATAGTTCCAATGCTTTTAATTGTATTTTCAAAGTGTAATATTATTTCTTTTGATCACGCTATCTTCTTCCTAAATAAGTAATAGGCCACTGAACTGGTGATTATCGCAATGATGAATAATGGCCATAAACTATGGAAGATAACTGAAAAATCAGCATTTTTTAGGTATATCTGTTTGGTGATTTCAGTGAAATGACGAATTGGGTTAATCCAAGTGATTTGTTGCAGCCAAATTGGCATGTTTTCGACTGGGGAAATATAACCTGATAGCAGCACTGCTGGCATCATAAATACAAATACTCCAATGAACGCTTGTTGCTGAGTTGAACACAGTGCTGAAATAAGTAAACCAAACCCCACCAAGGACAACCCATAGAATAACATGGTGGCATAAAAGAGGAGTAGGGAGCCAGCAAAAGGAATTTGATAGCAAAAGATCCCAATAACTAGGACTAAACTTGCCTGTGCAGTCGCTACTATCAATGCAGGTACCGCCTTACCAATAAATATTTGCCAAGTGGTAAGGGGAGAAACGAGCAATTGGTCCAGGGTGCCTTGTTCTCTTTCCCTCGCGATAGAAAGAGATGTCACAATCAGTACCCCGATCGTAGTTATTAAAGCTACTAATGAAGGCACAATAAACCATTTATAATCTAAATTGGGGTTGTACCAATTACGAACGATTAATTCACTGTTGTTCGGCAGAGTCTGTGATTGCGTTAGCTCATGTTGGTATTGAGTGACAATTTGTGCAACATAATTTGCTGCAATTTGCGCACTATTTGAATTACGTCCATCAAGGAGTAACAGCATATTAGCGTTATGGTGGCTTTCAATATCAGCACTAAAGTTTTGCCCAAAACGGACAACCAGCAGAGCCTTACGGTTATCGAGCGTTTCACGAATTTCATGTTCATTCTTCAATAATAAAACTTGAGAAAACGCACTGGCTTTGGCGAGACGTTGAGTCAACTCGATAGAATGCTCACCACTGTCTTGGTCAAAAATTGCAATGGTGGTGTTAGTGACCTCAAGAGTGGCAGCCAGAGGAAATAAAATCATCTGAAATATCACGGGTAAAATCAAAATAGCCCGTGTTTGTGGTTCTTGAAGTAATGATTGAAGCTCTTTCATAATTAAGGTGTATAGGCGATAAAACATAACTTCACCTCAATCCAAACGACGGCGAGTTTTTAGCGCCGTCAGTCCAATAAATAGTATTGCAGAAGCGATGAGTAGCAGGAAATCTATCAATAAAACAATATAGATATCACCTGCAAGAAAGAGAGTTTGTAAACTGCTGACAAAGTACCGGGCAGGGATAAAATAAGTCACAGCTTGAATAATGGCTGGCATACTATCAATTTCAAAAATAAAGCCAGATAACATAATAGCAGGTAAGAAGGCGGCATTCAGAGCAACCATCGCTGCATTAAATTGGTTACGAGTAATTGTTGAAATCAATAACCCCATCCCTAATGCCGTTGCCAAATAAAGGCTGGTAATGACAAATAATACCAATAGAGAGCCGCGATAAGGTACTCCTAAGACAAATGTGGTGACAAACATGCATAACACCATCACAAAAGTACCAAGCACTTGGTAAGGCAATAATTTTGAAAGCAATAACTCAGTTTTAGTGATTTGGGTTGAAAGCAATGCTTCCATCGTGCCACGTTCCCATTCTCTTGCAATAACTAAAGAGGTCAAAATAGCACCAACTACGGTAATAATGATGCTAATTGCCCCTGGAATAATAAAATGCTGACTAATTGCCGCTTCATTAAACCAATAGCGCATATTGAGTTCAATTAGTGGGTCTGTTGGGTAGCCTTTATTTTCCCCTTGCTGCACCAGCCACGTTTGCCACACACCTTGAGTATAAGCTTGCACAAAGTTAGCCGTATTCGGTTCGCTGCCATCAGTAATGACTTGAATTGCGGCATGACCTTGTTTTTGCAGCAATTGGGCTGAAAAATTTACAGGAATGACGATAATGCCGCGAATTTCACCCGCTTGCATTTTATCGATTAATAAATGGCGGTTATTACTAATAGTCGCATCGATAAATGGCGAACCAGTGAAGGTATCAACCAATTCACGAGCTTGCGAACTTTGTTGCTCAAGTAAAATACCGACACGTAATTTACTTGAGTCTAAATTGATACCATAACCAAAAATAAATAGTAACATCAATGGAATAAGCACAGCTATAAGAGCGCTGCTAGGATCCCGCACAATTTGTTTACTTTCTTTCCAGCATAGTGCTTTAAGCCTACGCCATGAAAAATGAGAAGCGGTGTGAGTCATAGTGCCTCCTGTTGCTTATCATAATTCATGATGAGCTCGATGAATGCATCTTCCATGGATGGGTCAGGGTTTTCAGCACTTGCGACTTGCTGTTTCAGTTCATCAGGGGTTCCTGCCGCAATAATTTTTCCATGGTAAACCAGCCCGATACGGTCACAATACTCTGCCTCATCCATAAAGTGAGTCGTGACCATAACGGTAACGCCTTTATCAACCATTCCATTGATATGTAACCAAAATTCTCTACGAGTTAGTGGGTCAACACCTGAGGTTGGCTCATCTAAAAATAAGATATCAGGCTCATGCATTAATGAGCAGGCGAGGGCTAAACGCTGCTTATACCCCAGAGGGAGGGATTCAGTCACCTGATTGATAATCGGTTTGAAATTAAAGGCCTCAACCATTTCTTGGATTTTTTTGGTTTGTTGTTGATGATGTAAACCATAAACACCCGAAAAGAATTTCAGGTTTTGCCCCACTTTTAGGTTACCGTACAGCGAGAACTTTTGTGCCATATAGCCAAGGTGCTGCCTGACTTTGTTTGAACTCGTTTTTAAATCCATTCCAAGAACGAGTGCTTGCCCATCTGTTGGCTTCATTAACGCACACATCATTTTAAAAGTTGTCGATTTTCCCGCACCATTTGGCCCCAATAAACCAAAAATTTCTCCTCGTTTAACTTGGAAATTTACGGTATCAGTTGCCGCAAATTGGCCAAATTTTTTGGTTAAATTACGCGCTTCTATGACGGTTTCTTCAGGATTAGGTGGAATTTGCGGTACGATAGCGGCTAATTCCGAACGATGAGATGGGCCCCCGCCTAATAAGTCAATAAACGCATCTTCAAAACGTGGCTGTGCTTCAATGAGTTTTCCATCTGCCATATTTAATGCAGTTAATAAATTTGTCTGTGATGCATTAGGCTTCAAAATTAAGCGAATATAGCGGCCTTGGATTACACCATCGGTAGTTTCTGGTAATACGAGTGCGTTTTGTAATACAGTACGTTTTTGTGTGGCTGGTACATCAAGTAAAAACGAGCGTCCCGCCATTTTTTCAGTTAATAACTCGGGCTTGCCTGCATAAAGCTGTTTGCCTTTATTTAATAGCAGCACATTTTTACATTGCTGAGCTTCATCTAAATAGGAAGTACTCCAAAGAATGAGCATTCCATCATCGGCAAGAGTATGAACCATTTGCCATAGTTCGCGTCGAGCGATGGGGTCAACACCAACACCGGGTTCGTCGAGTAAAAGAACCTTGGGTTTTCCTAATAATGTACAGGCTAACCCGAGTTTTTGCTTCATCCCCCCCGATAATTTACCGGCTAGCCTATTGGTAAAAGGGGCTAGGCTGGTGAAAGAAAGCAGTTGCTGATAGGTTTTTTGGCGCTCTTCGCCGAGTACGCCACGCAAATCTGCGTACAAATTTAAATTTTCTTGTACGGTCAGGTCTTCATATAAACCAAATTTTTGGGGCATATAACCAAGGCCAGCTCGCATAGCAATGCTGTCGTCGATAGGGTCGAGCCCCATCACGCTAATTTTCCCTGCATCTGGTTTTAATAGCCCTGCAATCATGCGCATTAAAGTTGTTTTTCCTGCACCATCAGGGCCGACAAGGCCTGTTACAGAGCCCCCATGAATATCGATTGTTAAGCTTTCAACGGCTGGAGTATCCAAGCCAACAAATGTTTTCTCGACATTGGATAGGCGGATACTGTAATCATCACTCATAGCAAACTCTTACTGTTTATTATCAGTAAATTGAATAGTTACAGGCATACCTTGGCGTAAAGCATCATCTGCATCATTGACGACGATACGTAGTCGATAGACTAAATCGGTTCGTAAATCCGGTGTTTGTACGCTTTTAGGGGTAAACTCGGCGGTAGGGGAAACAAACCCGATGGTACCATGGTAAGGCTGATTTGGGCGGCTATCCGTATACAGCAAGACTTCTCTACCGGGGATGGCATCACCGAGGTGCGGTTCGCTAACATAGGCTCTGACCCAAACAGGATTTGTTAAAGTGACGCTAAATACGGTATTACCTGCACCGATGATTGTGCCAGGTTCGATTGCTCGGGTTAAAATAGTCCCAGAGGAAGGTGCAGTTAAAACGGTGTCTTGTAAGTCGAGTTCAGCTTGAGCGACAGCCGCTTCGGCTTGTAACCATTCGCCTCGAGCGGCAGCTATCTCTTCTTGGCGAAAACCGCTTTGGTATTGATTTAGTTTATCTTGTGCCGCTTGAAGGGCTGCAAATGCTTGGTTTCGATTGTTCTTCGCGTTATCTAAATCATTAGCTGAAATAACGCGGGAGGCAGCAAGCCCTTGCTGACGTTTATAGAAGTTATCGGCATATTGCCAAGCCGCTTGTTTTTGAGCCACTTCAGCTTCAACTTGTGCAACCTCTTGAGAACGGTAACCACTTTCTTTTAAAGCAAGTTGGGCTTTGGCGCTGTCACGTACCCCTTTGGCTTTATTTAACGCGTTAATGTAGGGGGCATCATCCAGTAGGCCAAGTTGCTCGCCTGCAATAATTTTTGCACCTTCATCAACGCTTAGGGATTTGAGCTTACCTGACACTCGAAAACCAAGATTTACCGTTCGGACATCAACATTGCCGTAGAGTGTTAATATTTTGTCTTGCTGTGATTGATAGTAGTAATAACCACCAATTGCAGCACCGATTAATATGAGAATAATGAAAACAACAACAGAACGGTTTTTATTGCTCATAGCTAACCTTACTTAAAGAATCAACGATATGAAAACAAACTTTGTTGTTAGAGGCCGCTGTTTTTAATGAAGAAATGTGGCACCAGCTGCAATAAAATCACCAGCCTCTAGTTATTATCAATGTGAATGAATCACTTTAATTATTTTATCATATCACTTTTCATATTGTTTGCGATGGCGTAAGCCTGCTAATAATATATTTGTATGTTCAATAAGAACTTGATTAATAATTTTAAATTCATTTTCATTGATATGTTTCCAACCCGTTTGGCGTAACAAAGTTTCTCGAGCAATTCGAAATGAAAGTGTTTCGCCAAGGATTGCGTGTGTGTGGATTAGCGTTGTTAAATGATTGGGGTCAGCACCAATGTAAATCGCAATCAAGCGGTTTAGGCGCGAATGTATTGGGCCTAAAGCCTGTTCATGGATTACCGTATAGGCTTCGGTCGGGTTGAGTTGTTCTCGTGCTAATATCCGAGAAAAACTTAAATTTTTCTTTTCCAACTGAAAATGATTATAGGCAATGACTGTTTTTTGTAGTAAATCAAGTGCATCATCAGTTACTTGTACTGACAAAGGTTGATTTAGAAAGTTGTCAATTGCTTGAAAAACATCATGGAAATCGTCCCGAATAGTTTTTGCGATAAGCTGAGCTACCGCTAAGTAAAGACCTTCTTTTGAGCCAAAATAATAAGAAATTGCGGCAATATTTTGCCCTGATGCCTGTGCGATCTTGCGTGTAGTAGCGCCATCAAGCCCTTGTTCTCCATATACATCAGCAGCAGTGAGAAGCAATTGCATTTTCGCATTTTCTCCTCGCAACGTTGACGATGAACCTGTATTCATAACCATTCCTTTAAAAATTCAGAATTAAATAACACCTAATTAGCTCTTAATGGCTTTTCATTTTTATAAAAAGTAAAAAACGACATCTCATAGTACAATGTAAGTATATATACTATGTGGGTCGGATTTTATATTAATTTATTAACCAAACTAAATTAATATATTTATCATCTGTAAATAATGTTAGAATTTTACACAGTGTCGCACGGCAGTTTGCGCTTTATCTTCTGACTCACTTCCCCCATAACTGCCACATTCAATTTGAAGCGGTGAAGCCCGGAGTAATTTAATTTGACTACTTTTTCAGACCTCGCGTTAAACGAGGAAATTTTGCTTGCCATTAATGAATTAGGTTATGAAAGCCCTACGCCTATTCAACAACAAGCTATCCCAGCCGTGCTTGCAGGAAACGACCTTTTAGCTAGCGCCCAAACTGGTACAGGTAAAACAGCGGGTTTTACATTGCCAATTTTACAGAAGCTGATTACAACTCCTCGAGCAGGAAAGGATCGCAAGCCTATTCGTGCGTTAATTTTGACGCCAACAAGGGAGCTTGCAGCGCAAGTTGCTGAAAATGTAAAAGAATATAGCCGTCACCTGCGTATTCGTTCTTTTGTCGTCTTTGGTGGGGTAAGTATTAACCCACAAATGATGAAGTTACGTGGCGGGGTTGATATCTTAATTGCAACTCCGGGGCGCTTATTAGATTTAGAACACCAAAATGCAGTAGATCTTTCCCAAGTCGAAGTTTTTGTTCTGGATGAAGCTGACCGTATGTTAGATATGGGGTTCATTCATGATATTCGTAGGGTGATTAATAAATTACCTAAAAAACGTCAAAACTTATTGTTCTCAGCGACGTTTTCTGACGAAATCAAACAATTGGCGAATAAATTACTCAATAACCCTGTAACTATTGAGGTTGCTCCGCGAAACTCAGCTTCTGAGCAAGTGACTCAATATGTTCATCTGGTTGATAAAAAACGAAAAGCGGAATTACTTTCGTTTATGATTGGCCGTGAAAACTGGCAACAAGTTCTTGTTTTTACACGTACAAAACATGGTGCAAACCGTCTCGCTGAGCATTTAAATAAAGATGGTGTCAAAGCTGCTGCTATCCATGGTAACAAGAGCCAAGGGGCTCGTACTCGTGCATTAGCTGATTTTAAATCTGGAGATATTCGTGTGTTAGTGGCAACGGATATCGCAGCTCGTGGCCTTGATATTGAACAGCTTCCTTATGTGGTGAATTTTGAGCTTCCTAATGTTGCAGAAGACTACGTTCACCGTATCGGTCGTACAGGCCGTGCAGAAGCAACTGGGATGGCAGTTTCCTTAGTATGTATCGATGAGGCTAAGCTACTCAAGGATATTGAAAAATTATTGAAAAAATCGATTCCATTGATGGCGATTGAAGGCTATGAGCCCGACCCCTCCATAAAGGCGGAGCCTATTCAAAAAACACCACAACGCAATGAACGTCGTTCAGGTGATAGAAACCAAGGTAAACCACCACGTCGCAGTAATTCGCCATCGTCAAAGCCTAGTTCAGGGAAGGGGGCAAGTTCCCCATGGAAAAACGCCCAGAAAAAAGTCAAACAAGGGCGAAGTGACAGTTAATCTTCCATAAAGCTTGTAGCTCTTTTTAATGTTAATGGCATTAACTAGAGCTACTTATGAAACTATTTCAAGCCTGTCACTGGTCACCCCCATCTTAGAATTTTCCTGCTCATCTATTCAATAAACGGTATGATAAGCAGGTGTTATTACGTTTTTTGTGAGCCATTTATGCGCGTTTTATTAGCTCCTATGGAAGGAGTTTTAGACCCTTTAGTACGTTGTCTATTAAGCGAAGTTAATAACTATGACTTGTGCATAACAGAGTTTGTTCGCGTGGTTGATACTCTTTTACCGGCAAAAACTTTTTACCGTTTATGCCCTGAACTAAAACATGGTAGTCGTACCCCTTCAGGGACATTAGTTCGCGTGCAGTTATTAGGGCAACACCCTCAGTGGTTGGCAGAGAACGCAAACCGAGCGGTCGAGTTAGGATCTTGGGGGGTTGATTTAAATTGCGGGTGTCCATCAAAAACAGTTAATGGCCACGGTGGTGGTGCGACGTTATTGAAGCAACCTGATTTGATTTATCAAGCTGCGAAATCAATGCGTGAAGCAGTTCCAAAAGAATTACCTATTTCGGTTAAGGTTCGTTTGGGGTGGGATAGTTCCGAATTTGCTTATGAAATTGCAGATGCGGTTCAACAGGCGGGGGCAACAGAACTTACTGTCCATGGTAGAACCAAAGAAGACGGTTATAAAGCAGAGAGTATTAATTGGTCTGCCATTGGAGAGATCCGCCGTAAATTATCGATCCCAGTGATTGCTAATGGTGAAATTTGGGACTATGCAAGTGCACAGCGCTGCCTTGAAATCACAGGTTGTGATGCCGTGATGATTGGTCGTGGAGCATTAAACACCCCAAACCTTAGCCGGGTGGTCAAATTTAATGAATCTAAAATGCCTTGGGAGCAAGTTGGCAGGTTGTTATTAAAGTATACAGAACTTGAAAAACAAGGGGATACCGGCCATTACCATGCAGCCCGGATTAAGCAATGGCTAGGCTATTTACGTAAAGAATATCATCAAGCAGATGAACTTTTTTCTCAGGTTAGGTCGTTAAAAAATGCCCAACAGATTGCGCAAGTGATAACTGAAATTGTGAGCAATTAGTTATGAATAATGTTGATTGGCAAAATTTTATAGTTGCGAAATTAACTTATAGGGTCTTTACTTAATTGGTAGGAGAGCGATTTTATTTATTTAAAGCTCTACTATTATATGAGAACATTTTGACATTATAGTGAAATTACCTAGTCTGGGAGGCGTAAGATGGGTGTAATTGCTTGGATTATTTTTGGTCTAATTGCAGGTGTTTTAGCTAAGTGGCTGATGCCAGGTACTTATCACATGGGGTTCATTATGACCACCGTGCTGGGGATTGTTGGTGCCGTTGTGGGTGGTTACATCAGTACTTTCTTTGGTAAAGGAAAAGTTGATGGTTTCAACTTTGGGAGTTTTGTTGTCGCGGTTATCGGTGCGATTGTCGTACTGTTCTTAGCCGGGATATTTGCCAAATAACCATTTCCTCTACTTGGTAAATCTTCATTCTATAAGCCACTTAAATAATCAAGTGGCTTATATTTTTATGGAAGAAGAGGATTACGACTCGATTGGCAGGCCGTTATCTTGCCCCCATTGGGCCCATGAACCATCATACAAACGCATGTTTTGGTTACCTAATAATGTTAATGCCATTAATACCACAGCTGCGGTCATTCCTGAACCACAGGTCATCACTGAAGGTGCATGGATATCCACACCTTGTTTATTAAAAATAGCTTTAAGTTGCTCCGGTGATTTGAATTCACCCTTTTCAACGAGAAGATCCCATGGGACGTTTTTGCTCCCAGGAATATGCCCCATACGTAGACCCGGACGTGGTTCTGGCGCTTTGGCAAGAAAGCGTGGTTCTGCACGAGCATCAATAATTTGAATTTTTCCTTGATTTACAATATCAAGCATGTGCTCTTGATTCAGTGCGTTACTGTCTTTACGTATGGCATGGAATTGTTTCGCAGCTGGCGGAGTAACTTCCCCGGACTGAACATCAAACCCTGCTGCTTTCCAAGCATCGATGCCACCGGCTAAAATTTTAACGTTTTTGCAGCCCATAGTGGTGAAAGTCCACCATGCTCTTGGGGACGAAAATAAGTTATTCTGCGAATAAATAATAACTTGGGTGTCATTACCTATGCCCATGGCACTAACTGCTTGGCTAAAAACATCGGCACTTGGCAGCATATGGGGTAAATCACAGCTTTTGTCTGCAATTTCATCTTGATGAAAGAACTGAGCGTTAGGAATATGTTCTTCTAAATATTGTTGGCGGCAATCATAAGGTGCGGTCGGTGGCGGAGAAGAAGCATCGAGTACAATGATGTTATCATCAAATAGATGTGAATTTAACCATTGTGGGGTTACGAAATAATCGTTGTACATAAGCTATCTCCATCCTGGGCTGATAAATTATTTTAAAATTACTGAATTTGATTGGGTGCTGGCAGTGCTGAAGGGGATTGCGGTTGCCCTTGCTCAAGTGGTGTGGTTGAACGTGTATAAATGTTCATACCCGCTAAAACAATACCGCCTACAGAACCAAAAGCGCATAATGCGCAAAGTGCGATAACAACCTTTTTCATTTTCTATAGCCTGCCTAGTGATAAAAATCCAAATGATATAAGAACTCAAAGTATAACCGGATGAGTGTTGCAAACAAGTTAAAAGCTATTATTTCTGTTGCAGAATGGGCGTTTTGCAAAAAGCTTCCCAATTTTTATGTATAATGGGTATTAATACAGTAGTTTTGCGAAGCGGTTGGCAAAAGCGTTTTTTACATATTCCGTATTGTTGTCAGTTTCGTTATCTTTCATTTTAACTTTGGTCACCTGCATAATTTATGTCCCTGTCGAATAAAACTAAAGAACAAATAACTCAGTGGTATAAAGGGTTGTCCGTACAAATTGACGGGTTTGTTTCCCGATCACCGCAGCGGCAGATGATCGCGCAAGTCGCAAAAAATTTAGCAGATGATGACGGCCGCCATTTGGTTATAGAAGCGCCTACTGGGGTGGGTAAAACGCTATCTTATTTAATACCAGGGATAGCGGTTGGTAGGGAAGAAGGTAAAACCTTAGTGGTCAGTACGGCGAATGTGGCATTACAAGACCAAATTTATAGTAAAGATTTACCCTTATTAAGCAAAATTATTCCTGATTTAAAATATACAGGGGCGTTTGGGCGTGCTCGTTATGTTTGCCCTCGTAATTTAGAAGCTATTTGTGCCGCGGAAGGCGAACAAATTGATTTAATGTTATTGGTGGAAGATAAAACAGAAATTGCGAATAGTGAAGAGCGGGCTATTTGTCAGCAACTGCGGCATGACTTTCAGAGTTTTGCATGGGATGGGCTAAGGGATCACCACAAACGTGCATTTAGTGATAGCTTATGGCGCAAAGTCAGCACAGATAAAATGAATTGTTTAGGTCGTAATTGTCAATTTTATCAGCGTTGCCCATTTTTTATTGCTAGGCGGGAAATCGAAGATGCCGATGTGGTGGTTGCTAATCATGCGTTAGTTATGGCTGCAATGGAAAGTGAATCGGTATTACCTGACCCGAAAAATTTATTATTAGTGCTTGATGAAGGCCATCATGTTCCGGATGTTGCAAGGGATGCCCTTGAAGTTGAAGGCGAAATTACGTTAGTTCAACTAACGGCACAGCTTGATAGCTTTATTCAGCATGTTGGGCAGTACATGGGGCAATTTCGTCCGGCGAAGCCACCAAAGTTAGCTAACCCCGAACGGTTACAGCAACATGCAGAAAAATTACGTGAAACATTTCGTGATTTCTCATTATTAGCGAATGCATTATTACCAGAAACATCAAAAGAAACTGAATATTTATTTCCGCTTGGTGTATTGCCTGAAGCTATGCAACTGAGCTGTCAGGCCTTGTTTAAGCAAACTGATGCATTACAGGGACTGGCGGAAGCCATCTTAAATGATTTGACGGAACAAACTGCGAAGCAAGATATTGTCCGCTTACATCGCTCCATTATTGTGACTAGTAGGGCTATGGGGTACTTTGAAAATATGTCGAAGCTTTGGCGGTTGGCGGCATTAGAACAAAGTTCAGGTGCCCCTGTATCAAAATGGTTAAGTCGGCGTTATGAGAAAAACCAATCTCGCTTCTTTATGCATTGTGCAGGGATCCGAGTCAGCGAACAATTACAACATTTGTTATGGCGAAATGTTCCTCATATTGTGATTACCTCGGCAACACTGAGGTCATTGAACAGTTATTCACGTTTTATGGAACTTACTGGGTTATCCGAAAAAAGTGATGACCGCTTTGTGACATTATCTTCTCCTTTTAACCATGTTGAGCAAGGAAAAATTATTATTCCTAAAATGGAATATGAGCCAACGATAAACACTGAAGCTGAACACTTAGCGGAAATGGCAGTATTTTTCCGTGAACAATTCGCTAAAAATACTCACCGTGGAGTACTGGTTTTATTTAGTAGCCAAAGAGCGATGGAAGGTTTTCTTGAGCACGTAAAGGATTTGCGTTTGCAGCTTTTAGTTCAAGGAGATCAACCACGTTACCGGTTAGTCGAAACTCATTGCGAAAGAATTAACCAAGGGCAATCTAGTGCCTTAATTG
This sequence comes from Providencia sp. PROV150, assembly GCF_028481025.1. NCBI lineage: Bacteria > Pseudomonadati > Pseudomonadota > Gammaproteobacteria > Enterobacterales > Morganellaceae > Providencia > Providencia sp. PROV150. Next base: position 60,981 of record NZ_JAMPPJ010000007.1, read on the forward strand.
GCTTACAATCGTTTGCTGAGGGGTTAGACCTAAAAGGGGAATATTTAACTCAGGTCCATATTCATAAAATTGCATTTCCACCAGTAACAAACCCTGTGATTATCACCGAAGGGGATTGGTTGAAATCATTGAAGCGATACCCATTTGAAGTACAAAGTTTACCTAGCGCCTCATTTAACTTGATACAGCAAGCAGGTAGGTTGATTCGTAGTCATGAGTGCTATGGTGAAATTATTATTTATGATAAACGTTTGCTAACTAAAAATTATGGTAAAAGGCTATTAAATGCATTACCTGTATTTCCTATAGAACAACCTGAGATACCTAAAAAAAGTAAATAACTAAGTTAACTTATTTTATTTTTAGGTATTTGAATAACAGTTTGATTATAGTTAATGACTCGCAAATAAAATGGCCACTCTACAGTGGCCATTGGTCAATTTTAATTGACTCTATTTACGACATTACTCAATATTTGCTTCTAAGAACCAGAGGAATTTATCCATATCGCGGGAAGCTGCGGTAAACATATCCGCAGTGTCTTCGTCTTCCACTTCATCAATGGCTTTACGGATATCATTTGCGACAATAGCATAGCGGTCGGCTAACGCTTTTAAGTGGTCTTGTACGCTATGGATATTAATTGGGTAAGCTTCTAACGAGGTGAAGCGGTTAACTTCTTGCGTTGTACCAATAGCAACACCTCCCAATTGAACCGCGCGCTCTGCGAATTCATCTAAATGTTCAACTAACGTGGTTCTAAAGCCATCTAGCATTTCATGGATAGCAATAAAATTACGGCCACGCATATTCCAGTGGGCTTGTTTAGTCATTAGAGAGAGATCGGTAAAATGGACCACCATAACATTAAGAATTCCAATGGTTTCCAATTTTACGCTGTCTTCCATATCATTACGTGTATATAAAAGTTCATTTGAAGATGCTTTAAATAATTTAGCTGTGCTCATGATTCATCCTCTCTTAAATATGAATTTGTTTAGTAACCTCATCTGTCAATAAATATAAAATAACTAAACTAATTTGTCATAATGTAATAAACGATTAATTTAATAGGTCTATTCGATATACTTTATTAACCGTTAATTAATTGTGGATCTTCGGTACTAATCGTTTTTGACAATAAGTGCGATAGAGATAATAAATTTTTATTTAAAGCATAAACTAGAAATAAAAATAGATTATTTCAAATTGATGAATAAAACTTTACACGAAAAAAGGTTAATAAATATCTATATATCGAATTTATTAACCTTGATTGTCTTTGTTTGCTTCGAGCTTTTAGTGGCTAGGACACTTTTTCGATTTTTGACTTTGGTACCGCTGTTGAGGTGGAACCAATAGAAGCACAGACAATACATAATAATGCCAACCATTGAGTCATCGTCAAATGCTCATTTAGGAAAACAATTCCTAAAAATGCGCCCATACAAGGTTCAAGGCTCATCAATGTACCAAAAGTTCGAGCTGGTAAACGCGTTAGTGCGATCATTTCTAATGTATAAGGAAATGCGGTTGATAAAATCGCGACTGCTAGTGCAATAGGTAAAATTGAGGGGTCGAACATCACCTCGACACCTGTTTGCATTAAGCCGATAGGGAAGAAGATCATGGCAGAAATAAATGAACCTATTGCAACGGTTGCTGCACCGTAACCCGCTCCTGCACGTTGCCCGAATATAATATACAACCCCCAACAGACACCGGCTCCGAGAGCATAGAGAGCACCGAGTGTATCAATGGAATCAATATTATCGCCGATTGGAAGTAAGAATAATAACCCAACAATAACAAGGGCTATCCATAAAAAATCAATCGGACGGCGAGAAGAAAACATCGCAACGGCTAAAGGGCCAGTAAATTCTAAAGCAACAGCTATCCCTAATGGAATTCGTTCAAGAGATAGGTAAAACAAATAATTCATCGTACCTAGGGATAACCCATAAGCAAGCAATGGAACTAGCGAATTTTTTCTGAATTTTAAACGCCAAGGCTTAAAAATAACGAACAAAATAATAGTAGCAAGCAATAAACGTAAACCAGTAACACCGGGAGCGCCGATAACAGGAAATAAAGTTTTAGCTAAAGAAGCTCCGCTTTGAATAGAGGTCATTGCAAGCAGTAATAACCCTATAGGTAATAGCGGAAATGCGCTCTTTTTAGTGTCGGCAGACATAAATAAGTAAACCTCGGAAAACGTAACTTAATTGATAATAAATATTTAGAAAATAAGTATTCAGTGATGAAAAATAATTTCTTAAAGATTATCTCATAAAACAGCACGGCTTTATATTTGTTTATGGTTTAGCTATAGAGAATAAGGGGGTAAATGTGCTTTATTGGTTGTCAACATGTTGGTTTAAGTGAATAGCAGTGCTATAAACATGAGTTAGTCTCATTTTATTATGGCGAAGAGTGAAGCTTGAGCTTCTGTATTAGGCTCGTATAATTCAGTGCTTTAACTAAAAAGTCACAATAAAAATGGAAAATGAGGAACAAATGGGAAAAATTAAAAGTATTGCAGTGTATTGTGGTTCCAGTATGGGAAAAAATGAGGTCTATCAGCAAAAAGCCATTGAGTTTGCTAAAGAAATGGTTAAACGTGATATCACGTTAGTCTATGGTGGAGCGAGCGTGGGAATTATGGGGACAGTTGCTGATACCGTATTGTCATTAGGGGGAAAAGCGATTGGGGTGATCCCATCATTGCTAGAAGAACGTGAAATTTCTCATAAGAATTTAACTGAGTTGTATAAAGTTGAAACGATGCATCAGCGTAAAAGTAAAATGATTGAGCTTGCGGATGCCTTTGTCGCTTTGCCTGGCGGTTATGGCACGCTTGAAGAGTATGCAGAAGTATTTACTTGGAGCCAAATTGGTTTACATGCTAAGCCATGCGCTTTATTTAATATTAATAATTATTGGCAACCATTGATTGATATGACAAATAAGATGGCAGATGAAGGTTTCCTCCATGAAAAATACCGTCATATGGCGATTGTGAATGATTCTCCCGCTGAGTTATTAGAAAGTTTTGAATCTTATGTCGCCCCACCAATTAAAACCTACGACTAGCGTTAATATTAAAATCACAGAGAGGAATGCATGATAAGGGAAGCTATTAAAAGTGATGTAGAATCCATTTTATCGCTTTACCAAATTTTGTTTTCGGAAATGGCATTATTCGACCCTGAACGTTTACAACCAGCGGAGCAGACTAGGGAATTTATTGAAAATGCGATTATTGACGATAAATTTTGTTTATTAGTTGCTGAATTTAACAGTGAGATTAAAGGGCTTTGTATTGCACAACAACAAGCAGCTGACCCTTATAACTGTGTTGTTCCTCGAAATTTTGGTTATATCTTTGACCTAGTGGTTGAGCCTAATTTCCGTGGTGAAAAAGTAGGCCAAAAATTACTAAATGCGATGAAAGCATGGGCGAAGGGTAGACAATTGAGCCACTTGGAGCTGTCAGTGTTAGCGCAAAACCATAAAGCGATTAAATTTTATGAGCGAGAAGGGCTAACTGAAATCAGCCGTACTATGGGGCTCACTCTTTAGTTTGGCATTTAGTCAGCCTTTCCTTTCGTGTTAATCAATTTGCTGAAAACAGCACAAGATCTAAGCGGTGTAATATGGCATAATGCGCCGCTATTTATACCTGCCATACTCTAATGACCATACATGGAGTGTATTTTGCTGCTCAAATCACTATTTTGGGTTGTTTTGCACGCTGTAGTCATAGACCCCTAATCATCGCAGGCTATTTTACACCGTTTAATTTAAGGCATAGCAGTGTTAACAACGAACAATATCACTATGCAGTTTGGCAGTAAGCCACTGTTTGAAAACATTTCAGTTAAATTTGGCACAGGCAACCGTTATGGTTTGATCGGCGCAAATGGCGCGGGTAAATCCACGTTTATGAAGATTTTAGGGGGAGATTTAACCCCTACAGCTGGAAATGTGAGCACGACTGATCCAAATGAGCGTATTGGTAAACTTCGCCAAGATCAGTTCGCATTTGAAGAATTTACCGTACTTGATACCGTGATTATGGGCCATAGCGAGCTGTGGGACGTCAAACAAGAGCGCGATAGAATCTACGCCTTACCTGAAATGAGCGAAGAAGACGGCTACCGTGTGGCTGACCTAGAAGTCGCTTATGGTGAAATGGACGGTTATAGTGCGGAAGCGCGCGCAGGTGAATTATTACTGGGTGTGGGTATTCCTGTTGAACAACACTATGGGCCGATGAGTGAAGTCGCACCAGGCTGGAAGCTGCGAGTGCTGTTGGCTCAAGCCCTATTTTCTGACCCTGATATCTTATTACTCGATGAGCCGACGAATAACTTGGATATCGATACGATTCGTTGGTTAGAACAAGTGCTGAACGATCGTAACTGTACTATGATCATTATTTCCCATGATAGGCACTTTCTAAATACCGTATGTACCCATATGGCTGATCTAGATTACGGTGAATTGCGTTTATTCACTGGTAACTATGATGAATATATGATCGCGGCAACTCAAGCACGTGAGCGTTTACTGGCAGATAACGCGAAGAAAAAAGCACAAATTGCAGAACTGCAATCTTTTGTTAGCCGCTTTAGCGCTAACGCATCTAAATCGAAACAAGCGACTTCACGCGCACGTCAAATTGATAAAATTCAATTGGATGAAGTGAAAGCGTCTAGCCGACAAAATCCATTTATTCGTTTTGAACAAGAGAAAAAATTGTTCCGAAATGCGCTTGAATTAGAAGCTGTAACGAACGGTTATGACCAAGAGCCATTATTCAAAAACGTCAATTTATTACTGGAAGTTGGCGAAAAAATGGCTGTCATTGGTGCTAATGGTATCGGTAAAACTACATTCTTAAAAACGCTGGTGGGTGAACAGCCTGCAACGAGCGGGATGGTTAAATGGTCAGAAAACAGCAGCATTGGATACTATGCCCAAGACCACGCAGAAGATTTTGAAACGGATTTAACCGTGTTTGACTGGATGAGTCAGTGGAAAAGTGAAGGGGATGACGAGCAAGCGGTGCGCAGTATTTTAGGCCGTTTACTGTTTTCTCAAGATGACATTAAAAAGAAAGTTAAAGTGTTATCCGGTGGTGAACAAGGGCGTATGTTATTTGGTAAGTTAATGATGCAACAGCCAAATATTTTGATTATGGATGAGCCAACCAATCACTTGGATATGGAATCTATCGAGTCATTAAACTTAGCCCTAGAATTATACAAAGGTACGTTAATTTTCGTTTCTCATGACCGTGAGTTTGTTAGCTCGTTAGCGAGCCGTATTTTAGAAATCAAAGAAGATAAAGTAATTGATTTCAAAGGTACTTATGACGAATACCTGACAAGCCAAGGTGTGGTTATCTAAATAGAGTTTTTAGATTAGAAACAAAAAGCCCTCAAATTTTGAGGGCTTTTTAATGGGTGAAGTAAACTTAGTTTTTCTTCACAAACTCAGATTTCAATTTCATTTGACCGAAACCATCAATTTTACAGTCGATATTGTGGTCGCCTTCGACCAAACGGATACCTTTAACGCGGGTACCAATTTTTAGCATAGAAGAGCTGCCTTTGACTTTGAGATCTTTAATAACCGTGATGGTATCACCATCAGCTAACAGGTTGCCATTGGCATCTTTTACAATCAATTCATCAATATCAGCTACAGGTTCGGCATCATTCCATTCATGCGCGCACTCAGGGCAGATATACATATCGTTATCAGTATAGGTGTATTCAGACTGGCATTTCGGGCAAGGAGGGAATTGCATATTCATACTCTCAGTAACTTTATCAAAAGAATAAACAGTGGTGATATTTAAACCATCAAGCACCACAAAAGAGAGATAGTATAAGGTGAAAGGGCAATTAAATTATTTTTTCGGATTATTCTTAATTTTGATTTAATAAAAATAGGAAAAAGGCGAGAAAAGCCTCGCCTGAATGATGAGAAAAGCCAACTTGCCCGAAAATTTAGCAGTTAGCTTTTAGCACAGACTTCACAATGCGGGTCTTTGCTAAGTTTAAATTGGCGAAAATCCATGGTCATTGCATCAAATAGCAATACTTTTCCTGAATTAACTTTCCCATAATTAGCTAATAATTTAATGGTTTCCATCGCTTCTAGCGTACCAATGGTACCGACTAAAGGGGACATAACCCCTGCTTCCACACAAGTTAAGTTATTTTCACCAAATAAACGGCTTAAACAGTGATAGCAAGGGGTGTTTTCTTCATAAGTGAAAACAGATAATTGCCCTTCCATGCGAATAGCAGCACCTGAAACCAGTGGTTTTTTTCGTGGTAAACACAAGCGGTTGAGCTGTTCACGAATGGCAACGTTATCTGTGCAGTCTAAGATCACATCATGATGCATAATTAATTCATCAAGTTGTGCATCATCAAGTTGTGCATTGACGGTGTCAATTTGAATATATGGGTTAATGGCAGCAAGTTGCGCTTTAGCTGAATCAACTTTCGGTGTACCAATGGTGACGTCACGGTGCAAAATTTGCCGTTGCAAGTTAGACAATGACACGGTATCGAAATCCACCAATGTCAGATGACCGACACCAGCAGCAGCAAGGTATTGAGTTGCGGCACAGCCTAAACCGCCAAGGCCAATAACCAGTACTTTGCCAGCTTTAAGTTTTTCCTGCCCATCGAAATCAAACCCACGGAGGATAATTTGGCGGTTGTACCGCAACATTTCCGGATCGCTAAGCTCTTGCACTGTTATTATTCACTTTTTAATAAATAGTTAAACATTTCGACTTCAACCATTTCACCTGCTTCAACGCGCCCACGCTCTCTTTCAAGGACAATAAAACAGTTGGCTAAACTAAATGAACTAAACACATGTGAGCCTTGGTGACCCGTCGTGGCGACTTGCAACTGCCCTTGCTCATTGGTGCTTAGAATTCCTCGTTGAAAATCTAAACGGCCCGGGCTTTTCTTCAACGCGGTGGTCACTGGAACCTTAAAGCGTAGCGGAGCACGCCATTGGCCGTGCCCTGAAAGGCGGGCAATCAGCGGTTGAACCAATTGATAGAAGGTGAGTGCGGCGGAAACAGGGTTCCCCGGTAGCCCACAAAACCAAGCGTCGCTCAGCTTACCAAAAGCAAAGGGTTTTCCTGGTTTAATGGCTAACTTCCAAAAACCAATGGTGCCTAATTCATCCAAAATTTGTTTGGTATAGTCGGCTTCACCTACGGAAACACCGCCACTACTGATCACTAAATCAGCGTGTTGGTTAGCTTCGATAAAGGTTTGCTTGAGTTTTTCGGGCGAGTCCGGTATTACCCCTAAATCAAGCACTTCACAATTAAGTTTTTCCAGCATCAGACGAACGGTAAAACGGTTAGTATCATAAATTTGCCCATCTGCTAAAGGAAGGCCGACAGCTTGTAGCTCATCTCCCGTTGAAAAAACGGCAACTTTAAGGCGGCGATATACGGTGACATCAGCAATACCCAGTGAAGCAATTAAAGGTAGCTGAGCGGTCGTTAGTAAGGTGCCCTCAGGGAATACGGCACTGCCTTGGGTGATATCTTCCCCTGCTTTGCGGATATTACTACCTTGTTTAATTGGTTGGGTGAATACAATACCTTGGTCCGTTTGTTGTGTAGATTCTTGCATCACAACGGTATCCACTCCTTGTGGAATTGGTGCGCCTGTCATAATACGTACGCAGCAACCTGCTTTTAGTTCACCTTCCATCGGGTTACCCGCAAAAGATTTACCTGCTACAGGCATTGGCGTTTTACCATCCCAATCGGCGAAACGTAAGCCATAACCATCCATAGCAGAATTATCAAATGGTGGAACATTGATAGGGGAAATCAGGTCTGTCGCAATGATGCGTTGTGCAGAGGAGGTCAGTGGAATGATTTCTGTATCTGTGACAGTTTTCGTTTGAGATAGTAATTTTTCCAATGCAACATCTAGAGAAATCAAATCGTTAGTATGACACTGATCCATAAATAATGACCCTCATTATTGTTATCTGCCTTGAGGCTTTAAAATGTGTTCGTGATGCATATTATGGCAGAAATCCATTAGTGCGTGAATGAATAGAAATTGATTACAGATAGCTTTTGGTTAGATTTAACGAACAGGGAGGCATTAACGCAGACAAAATTACACATGAAATGACCAATTTTTAGATTATTTATTGCGTTAATCATTTCAAGTTTGTTTGTTTATCGCCATTCAAGGTTAAAACATTGATAAAATATGTGCTACTAATCACCTTATATAAGGTGTAAAACCTTTTAATGTATGTATTCATTTGGTGAATAAATTACAGGGCTAAATGCAAATATTTCACAGCGATTAACGATGTTGTACTGGATTATCTCTACCTGCTGTTTTAGAGTACCGCACACCTGCATTTTATAAAAATAGTTATACCATTTGTGGAGGATCACATGTCATCTCTGAGTAAAGAGGCCGAATTAGTTCATGCCGCGCTGGAGGCTAGAGGCCTAGAAACGCCTTTACGTATCCAGCCAAAATCAGGCGACGAACGTAAGAAACTGATTGAAGGGCACATGACAGAGATCATGACGCTACTGAATTTGGATTTAACCGATGACAGTTTAGCTGATACCCCTCGTCGCATCGCAAAAATGTATGTTGATGAAATTTTTTCAGGGCTTGATTACGCAAACTTTCCAAAAATCACTTTAATTGAAAATAAAATGAAAGTGGATGAAATGGTCACTGTGCGTGATATTACGTTAACAAGTACCTGTGAACACCATTTTGTTACGATTGATGGAAAGGCCACGGTTGCCTACATTCCAAAAGATAAAGTCATTGGTTTATCGAAAATTAATCGAATTGTGCAATTTTTCTCACAGCGTCCACAAGTGCAAGAGCGCTTAACACAGCAAATTTTGGTTGCTCTGCAAACATTATTGGGAACAACAAATGTAGCTGTTTGTATAGATGCAGTGCATTATTGCGTGAAAGCACGTGGTATTCGTGACGCGACAAGTGCAACAACAACAACGTCATTAGGCGGGTTATTTAAATCAAGCCAAAATACACGGCAAGAATTTTTACGTGCAGTGCGTCACTTATAATTTATGACAGCAACGACGCCGTCAAGTCGCATTGGCCAACTTGACGCTGTTCGTGGTATGGCGATTTTAGGTATTCTTTTAATGAATATCTTTGCTTTTGCTTTACCACAAGCGGCGTATTTAAATCCTTATTACACCAATAAAACACCCGACTCAGAGGCTTACCTCTGGGGGATTTTCAATGTCCTTTTCCAAGGCAAAGTTCTTGCTATTTTTTCAATCCTATTTGGGGCAACCCTTGCTTTATTACAACCCCGTTCTCTTCGTTGGAACCAGTGCCGTCTATTCGTTCTAGCCCTGTTCGGGGTGATTCATGGGGTTGGTTTTTGGGATGGTGATATTCTTTTGGCTTATGCATTGACGGGCTTGTTGGTAACCTATCTGCTTAATCAATATGAAGATGGTTTTTTATTGAAAATAGCACTATCAATCTATTTGATTGGGTTAGTTATCTTGCTCGTGTTGGGTAGTAGTGTAGACCCCTCCGGTTTTTGGCAAACCTCTGATGAGCAACTGGCATTTGAATATGCGATACATACCTCAGGGGGAATGGATGGCGTGCTTTATCGAGCGTCAGAGATGCTAAAAATGGTTGAAATGTTGGTTATCCAATATGGCTGGCAATTAGCGGCATTGATGGTTATTGGTGCACTGCTAATGAAAAATGGTTGGTTACGAGGGCAATTTAGCGCTCAACACTACCGCAAAGTAGCCTACATATTTATCTTGCCATCTATATTGGTCCAAATAGTTTCGCTATACATGCAAAGCCAATTCAATTGGAGTTATTTTTCAACATCAATCATTGGTTACATTATTAATGAGCTAGTTATTCCATTTCAATCTTTAGGATACATAGCTCTGGTGTATGGCTTTTGGACGATACTGGCAAACAGCAAAGTCGCTCTTGGCTTGCAATATGTGGGGCGGATGGCGCTAAGTAATTATATTTTGCAAACGCTAATTTGTACCATGTTGTTTTACCAATTCGGCTATTTTGGTCAATTTACGCGGGTTGAATTACTTGCCTTGGTTCCCATTATTTGGGGAGCAAATTTATTGTTTTCTTATTATTGGTTGATGTTTTTCAGGCAAGGCCCACTTGAATGGTGTTGGCGCAAATTAACGAGAAAGCTGATAGGTAGATGAGTATTCATCTACCTATCAGACTGCTGACAAACATATTATGTTTGGCGGCAAGTCGAATAGGTTATTGAAAATAAACTAGGAAAATCAATTTATTGATTTTCGGCTGATAACACAAAGCGGGAAAAACCACGCTTTTATCCCGCTTTGTCAACAACCTCATAGGTAGATGAGTATTCATCTACCTATATCTACTTCAATTTATTGACTTCATCCGGTGAAACCGCCGGATAGCCTTTAATTCCTGCTGGCATCTTAATGGGGGCAGGGATGGATTCTTGTTCACCTAAAAATTTAGGTTCCCGTTTTAAGATATATAAATCCGCCAGAGCGCCTAGCCGTGCAAACACTTCACGCACTCTCACTCTATACATTCCAGAAGGTGTCGGAACTGCTAAACATTGTGCATCAATACCTTTATGTTTGGCGATAAAGACCGCGCGTTCACAATGAAAACGCTGGGTAATAATCGTAAAATTATCGGTATCAAACACTTTTTTAGTGCGTACTACGGAGTCTAATGTCCTAAAACCTGCGAAATCGAGCACGATTTTAGAGGCTGGAACCCCTTCTTTAATTAAATCTTTACGCATGTTGATTGGCTCATTGTAATTATGAGCGCCATTATCACCACTGAGGAGCAAATATTTAACTTTTCCACTGTGGTATGCCTCTGCTGCGCCTTTAATGCGATAGGTATAATAGAGGTTATTAACACCAGAGGCATAATATTTGGATGTGCCAAGTACCATCCCAACATCGCGTGCAGGCAATTTTTCTACATCTTCATAGATATAGGGGGCGGTATCCCAGCTTATCCAGCGATCAAGCAACATTATGGTCGTAAATGCGATCCCTGCAAGAATAATAAGACCAAAAAACAGACGTTTCCTCATGTCCTAGCCTTGATAATAAAAAGTCATAATCCGAAATTGTCAGCCCCAATAGGCCTGTGTCTTTAGGCTACTTGACTTAAATTAGTGACGCAAGTCGCGTAACGTAAAGTCATGTCAATGTCTGAATACCAATCGAAGTTGACTAATATTAAGCCTAATAATTGAATTAAAATTAATCAGACATTGGATGAAAAAGATAAATCACATTCTCATTAAAGAGTGAGCGGCTTCACATCATGATAGTTTTTATAGAATGAAGCTATATATTATGAAATTTTAATTCTATATTTTGTATGTTCTATGAAATATTGTTTCTTTGGCGGTTTTTTGTGAATAACAGCTCTCTAATCAGATAGGTGAGGAAAGTATGAAATTAACGACATTACTAGCCGCGAGCGCTGTGCTTGTTACAGCAAGTGTGGCGGCAAAAGAGTACCAAATTAATCATACCGATCAGTTAAAATCACTCAATGATGCGACTAAAAGTACGGAAGTCTGGGAAAAAGCAGAAGTATTAACCGATTTTACTTACCCATGGGAAAAGGAAGTGGCTCCCAAAACAGATTTTCGCGCTTTATGGAGTGATGACGCACTATATTTCCGTTTTATTGCAGATGATAAAGATATTCAGTTAGGTGATAACCCAGATAAAGACCAAGCGGTGTTAGATTCTGACCGAGTCGAACTCTTTTTCGCGACTAGCCCTGAATTAAAACCTTATTACACGGCTGAAATGGACCCGAAAGGGCGTACTTTCGATGCAAAAGCTAATTATTACCGTGAAATTGACCCAAGTTGGAACTGGGAAACATTACAAACCGTGGGTGAAATAACGCCAAATGGTTATGTATTAACGGGAAAAATTGATTTAGATGAATTCACTAAACTCGATTTATGGCAAGACGCAGACAAACAGACACTAATGTGTGCCATTTTGCGTGGAGAGTTCAGCGCGGGTGAACCTAAGCAAGTGCGTAAATGGATTAGCTGGATCAAACCTGATTCCGTTAAACCTGATTTTCACATCCCATCAGCCTTCGGAACCTGTAAGTTCGTAAAATAGCATTATCGCCGGTGGCTTTTGTCACCGGTATTTTTCAATACAAACCTATTATTGTGAGAAAGATCATAACCCGCAATTAAGTGGTACGAAATTGCTATGATTTGAATTGAAATTAAAATTCATTTAATGTATTTTTTAATGAAATTAAATTTCATGAGGGCATTTGAATGTCTCTAGCCGAAAATACTCTGAGTAACTGTCTACACAATGAATTCAATCAGGAAACGCAGCAGTTTTCACGTTTGGATACGCTATCGATGGTGAACGTCATTAACCAAGCTGATAGCACGGTTGCAGGTGCCATTCAGGCTGTTCTACCTGCGATTGCTCAAGTGGTTGACGCTGTTGCTGAGTGCTTAAAGCAAGGTGGACGTTTGTTTTACATTGGCGCGGGGACTAGCGGTAGGTTAGCCGTATTAGATAGTGCAGAATGTCCACCCACATTTGGTACTTCACCTGAAATGGTGCAATCGATTATTGCGGGTGGCCAAGATGCAATGCTAAAAGCGGTTGAAAATATTGAGGATTCAGCAGAATCAGCGATTGCTGAGCTAAAAAAACGCCAACTTTGTGCCAAAGATGTCGTGGTGGGCATTGCTGCGAGTGGACGTACACCATTTACCTTAGCGGGTATTGAATACGCTAATGAAATCGGTGCGTTAACGGTGGCTATCACCACGCGAGGAAGAGGGTTATTAAGTGACGTAGCAAAATTGGCAATTGCCCCCGATGTTGGCCCTGAAGTGTTATCGGGTTCGACTCGTATGAAAAGTGGTACTGCGCAAAAAATGATTTTAGGCATGCTAAGTACTTGTGTGATGGGGAGACTAGGCCGTATTCATACTAATTTAATGGTTGATGTTGTTGCCAGTAATATCAAATTACTGCGCCGCGCAGAACGGATTGTGAGTGAAGTCTGCGGTATTGATGAACACACCGCGGCAGGGTTATTAGCGCAAGTGGATTATCATCCACGACGCGCAATTTTAATGCATGAGCTACAAATTAATGCACAGCAAGCGACGGATATCGTTCAACAACATCCAAATACCACCTTGGATAGCATGTTAGCAATTACCGTTAAGTAATGGGATAGCATGTTGAAGAGCAGGGTTATTGGCTCAGTCAACATCAGGGGGATCATATGGCTAATAAGATAGAACATCTGGAAGTACTCGCCAGAGAAATAGAAAAATATGCGGGCGGCTTTGAGAACGTGGCAACATTAACTCATTGTATGACGCGTATCCGTTTAGTTTTAAAAGATAACAGTAAATTTGATGCTGAGTCCTTGAAACAAATTGAGGGCGTAAAAGGTGTTATTTTTAATGGTGAACAGCAACAAGTGATTGTTGGGATGGGAACCGCAGCGAAAGTTTTTTCGGTGATGAACAAACGTATGCAAGGTAGCACCTCTACGACATCAGAAAATGCAGCACCGGCGGAGAAAAAAGCGTTTTCCATTCGCCGTACGTTGAATACGTTAGCCGCTATATTTGTTCCTACTATTCCAGCGTTGATTGGTTGTGGTCTAATTATGGGGCTAATCAATATCGTCCGCTTGGTTGCTCCGGGGGTTGTCGACCAATTCCCTGAGTTATTTAAGTTATTAAAATTGATTGGTAGCGCAGTCTTTGTTTATCTTTCAATTATGATTGGGGTGAATACCGCGAAAGAGCTTGGTGCATCTACCTCAATTGGTGCGGTCATGGCTGGGTTACTTTCGATGCCGGGGTTAGCGGATATCACCTTATTTGGTTCGAAATTAGTCCCGGGTAGCGGGGGTATTTTTGCAGTGCTCATGGTGGTCGTTTTCTCTTCTAAATTTGAAGTGTGGTTTAGGAGCATTATTAAAGAAAGCTTAGACCTTATCGTGACGCCATTTGTGACCATTTTAGTCTCTGCGATGGTCGCAATTGTGGTGTTCCAACCCGCAGGACATTACTTAAACCAAATTTTGGCTCAAGGTGTTTCTGTCGCTTTATTAAATAGTGGCGGTGGTGCCGTGGCGACTGGCGGTATCTTGGGGGGGAGTTTCTTATTCTTATTACTAACGGGTTTACATCAAGGTTTGATCCCAATTCACGCTGAAATTTTACAAACTTTTGGTCTGAATTACTTGTTCCCAATTTTAGCTATGGGGGGAATGGGGCAAGTGGGTTCGTGTTTCTGGGTTTATTTAAAAACCAAAAACCAACGCTTGAAGAAAACCTTAGTCGGTGCGTTACCTGTGGGTATTTTTGGTGTCGGTGAACCACTTTTATTTGGTGTGTCATTACCATTAGGTAAACCATTCATTGCAGGTTGCATTGGCGGAGCTGCGGGCGGGGCATTAATGGCGTTCTTCCATGTCGGGATCATCATTCCTTTTGGAACAGCAGGGTTATCATTAATTCCATTAGTGGGTGATGGCCAAATATTGGATTTCTTAATTGCTGTTGCAGGTGCATGGATTGTCGGGTTCATTGCCAGTATGATAATAGGCTTCACTGATCCAGAAAAATAATTAGAAGGAAAAGCCATGTCGACACTGACGGTAAAACTGGAAAGCTTGCAGACACGCGGTAAAGGCACAGAACAACGTATTGCCACATTTTTGCTGGATAACCGCGAAAGTCTTATCGCGATGAATGCAGCGGAATTGGCACAGGCGGCTGGGGTCAGTAGTGCATCTGTTATCCGCTTTTCACGCCAAATGGGGTACCGTGGCTATCCTGAATTTAAAGTTGATTATTTGTCGGATGAGAAGCAACACAAAGCAGAAAGTTTATACGGTAATCTGAGTCGTCACGATGATACCTCTCAGATTATCGCCAAAACAGGGCAAATGTTTATTTCGGCTATTGAAAAATCACTGGATTTACTTGAGCCCTCTGTCGTAGATACCATCGCGCAAAAAATGTTTCAGGCCAAACGTATCGTGCTGTTTGGTGTCGGGTCTTCAGCCATTGTTGCCAGTGATATTTTCCATAAATTAATTCGCATTAATAAACACGCACTGTTTAGTTATGATTTGCATGTTCAGCTAAGTTACTCGGCAAACTTAGGGCCGGAGGACCTTGCTATTGCAGTAACGGCGCGTGGAAACACTCAAGAAATCAATAGCATGCTTCGTGCTGCAAAAGAAACAGGTTGTCCGACAGTCGCACTGACACGTTTTGGTCAAGATGAAGCGATAAAGTTAGCGGACTTCGCCTTGCCTTATTTTTATGATGAGCAACATTCCCAATTAGGCATCATCACCCCCCAAGTGTTACAGATGATTACTTTCGATACATTATTTTTTAAATACCTCACGTTAGCAGATAGTGATGCAAATGAAGCATTACAAAAAGGGCGACGAGCACTGATACAAGGCAAGAGTTAATGATTGTAACGGAGTTAGCGATAGGCGCACTTATTGGGCTGATTATCAGCACAACGGGTGTCGGTGGTGGTGTGATTGTCTTACCGATACTGACCTATTTTTTTGGGCTAAATGCACTAGCAGCAGTAGCCACTGCCAATTTCCTTTCGATGCTAATGAAGGTTTCTTCTTCTTATATGCATTTTCGATTAGGCAATATCCCCTTTAAAGGCGCTATGATTGTATTAGCGATTATGTTGCCGAGCACATTTCTCTCAAGTCTGTTTGTTACATGGTTGGGGGGATTACCGGGGTATGAAAAACAAGTCGAGTGGGGTATTAACCTGTTAGTGGCTGCTGCCATTATTTTTTCGCTATATTTATTTGTTCAGCGAATGTTTTTTGTTTCGATCATCAAGCAAGAAGCGGCAAAAGGGGATCAGCTAAAATCCATGGCTGTGCCGGCTATCCTAGCGGGTGTTGTACTTGGTGCAACTGGAGTTGGTGGTGGGGTGGTTGTTCTCCCTATGTTGCTGCGCTATATGCAACTGAATATTAAGCAAGCAATTGGTACATCGATTTTTGTAACAACCGTGTTGTCTGGTTCCTCTGCTTTAGCTTATGCGCAAGATGGCTATACGGATTTAAAACTGGCGCTGATATTGTGTGCAGGGGCATTGATTGTGATGCCATTAGCTAAATATTTACTGGTCCGTTTATCTGAACGTACTTTCCAATACATTACATTGTTATTAATTATCTGTAGTGCAGTAATGATGACAATGAATTTATTCACTTTCTAGATTTACGCGTCCTATTATTGACGGTATCAATAATAGGACTAATCTCTTACGAAAAAACGGTATTTTTATCGCTGATTAAGTTCTTTTGCCATTTCTTGGTAAATAAACTGGCGCTCATAGTTCAGGTCTTCGTCTTGTAGGGAAGAAAACTGGCTTAGTGTTATGGCCAGTAAGGCGGCAGCTATAAGTACAATGACACCGCTAGAGAGTAGTTTTGTCCGGACGGTTGCTTGGGGCGCAAGTACAAAAGCGCCACTAATAACAGCGCCAAGTACTGCTCCACCAATATGAGCAGCGTTATCAATACCTGACTGCAAACCATTGATGAGAGTTAGCGCAATCATTCCAATAATATTATATAGCGGGCGTTTTAATTGGTTGCGCTCTTCAAGAGAGAGGTTTGGGTTATTTATCCCTTTTAATAAATAAATTACGGAAGCGGCAGCTAACCCCATAATGGCTCCAGATGCGCCAATACCAACGGTAATATATACCGTGTTATCAGGTAAATATAAACTATTCCATGCATTCATTGACGCGCGGTTTGCTGCGGCGTTAATGGCTTCACTGTATTGCCAATAAGCGCTAAAAAATGCCGCGCCAATACCTGAAAATAGGTATATTGCGAGCATCCTAAATTTTCCATAGGTGCGTTCGCATTCAATCCCAATAACAAACAAGGCCAATGTATTTAAAGCAAGGTGCATACCACCTGAGTGCAATACCATACTGACTGGATAACGCCACCAATCCCCCGTTAATGAAAGTTGGTAAACATTGGCACCAAATAATAATAAGTTATTTTCTTGGGAACCGAGTGGGGCGGCATAATTGAGCTGGTAAAAATAAACAACAATATTTAGCACCGCAATAAAAAGCGTTAGGGCTATTGCCCATAGGGAAAACTTAGGTTTCTGTGGAATAGCAGCATTGAGGTCGCCAGTCATGTCAATATCCTATTAATCAGTCATGGCCATTATCTTAAATAAGTGATTTGTTTAGCGCAATTTATCATTATCTGAGAAAACAGACATTCGTTTTTTCGGATCTATAAAAAACAAAAAAGGAGCTCTAAAGAGCCCCTTTCAATCAATACCGTTATGACAAATTAAAACGAAGTCCGTTTATAGGTACGGTACTCTGGTTTCCAGAAATTACGCTCAATGGCTTCATCCAATGCGCTATCAGAGGTGACCGTTGCCACACCTTGAATTTGTGCTTCTTTTGCCACTTGTTTAGCAATAATGCGAGATACATCTTGAATATCAGACAGTAGAGGTAATAGCGCACCTTCACCATTTTTGGCTAGTGGCGAACAGCTGGCGAGAGCACGGCTGGCAGCCATTAACATGCCATCAGTGACACGTTTAGCACCAGAGGCAATCACACCAAGACCAATACCCGGGAAGATATAGGAGTTGTTACATTGTGCAATTGGGAACACTTGGTCTTTGTAAGACACTGGGCTAAATGGACTTCCTGTTGCGACTAAGGCCTTGCCATCAGTCCAATTGATAATGTCTTCAGGGCGAGCTTCGACGCGTGACGTTGGGTTAGATAACGGCATCACGATAGGACGTTCACAGTGCTTATGCATCTCTTTAATGATTTCCTCTGTGAATAACCCAGCTTGGCCAGATACACCAATCAATATGGTTGGTTTGGCATTGCGTACCACATCTAACAGTGAAATTGAGTCACTGTTAACATCCCAGTCGGTTAAATTCCCACTGTTTTGGGTTAATTTGGCTTGGAAATCGAGTAAGTTAGGCAGTTTATCGGTTAATAAACCAAAGCGGTCAACCATATAAATACGTGAACGCGCTTCTTCGTCACTCAAGCCTTCGGATTTCATCTGGGCGATGATTTGTTCTGCAATACCGCAACCTGCTGAGCCTGCACCCAAGAAAGTCACGCGTTGGTCGCTTAGCTTACTGCCTGCGGCATGGCTGGCGGCAATTAAGCTACCTAATGCAACCGATGCGGTGCCTTGAATATCATCATTGAAACAGCATAGCTCATCACGGTAACGGGTTAATAAAGGCATCGCATTTTTCTGTGCGAAATCTTCAAATTGTAATAATACATTTGGCCAGCGGCGTTTAACTGCCTGAACAAATTCATCAAGGAACTCGTTGTATTCATCACCCGTAATACGTGGGTGACGCCATCCCATATATAGAGGGTCATTCAGACGCTGTGGGTTGTTGGTTCCTACGTCAATAACAATAGGTAAGGTATAAGCAGGGCTGATACCCCCGCACGCGGTATAGAGAGAGAGTTTCCCAATTGGGATGCCCATACCACCGATACCTTGGTCACCAAGGCCTAAAATACGTTCGCCATCAGTAACAACAATCACTTTCACATTTTGTTTGGTGGCGTTTTGTAGCATGTCGTCGATGTATTCACGATTTGGATAAGAAATAAATAAACCACGTGCACGACGATAAATGTCAGAGAAATGCTCACAAGCTTCACCCACGGTTGGGGTATAGATAATAGGCATTACTTCAGTGAGGTGAGCATCGATAAGGCGATAAAATAAGGTTTCGTTGGTGTCTTGAATATTTCGCAGATAAATGTGTTTATCAATATCTGATTTAAAATCAATTAATTGGCGGTAGGCACGTTCAACTTGTTCTTCGATGGTTTCTACTTGTTCAGGAAGTAAACCATGCAAGTTAAAATTTGCACGCTCTTCTTCGGTGAAGGCGCTTCCTTTATTCAGCAAAGGGAATTCAAGCAAAATTGGGCCAGCGTAGGGTATATAGAGAGGGCGTTTTGTTTCGTACTCATGTTCCATGAAATATCACTCTTCGGACGATTAATCAACAAAGTCAGGGTAGATCCTAAGCTAAACAGCAAATATGTACAGTAAATAATGATAAAAAAGCGTTAAAAAATTTACTGAAAAATATTGTGCATATGATAAGGAGTTTATGCGCGGAAGGGAATGAAAGCCGATAACGGCATACGCATTACGGTAGGTAGATCACGCTTAGGCAAATAATGAATGTCTCATCGTTATTTTTACGTTTTCAAACGTTAGTTTAGCTTTGCTGCGGGTTCAATTTTTTCATGTTTTTTCTTATTTTTAGTCAGTTACAGAGAGAAAAAACGGATTCACTGAAAGTTAAATTATATTTTTAAATATCATATATTGCTGCAAGTTTTAAATTTATATAAGTTGAATTTTATTTTATATTTCATTTTTCACTAAGGAGTTTTATGAATTTAATTAATGGGGTGTTAAGAAATAAGCGTATTTATATATTACTTATTATGGCATTTCTAGGAGGAATGAATCATTCAAGAGCAGACTATAACCCAATCGAAACACTAAGGAATATTGACAGCTATTTCTATGAAAACAAATATGGTTCATCAATTTTTGGTTGAGTTATAACAGATTATTTTTATTTGGTGATGAAAGAAAAAACAAAACAATTAATAAAACATTGATAGACAAAATAAATTATGACCATGCATTAGAAATGCTTCAAGTATTGAAGCGAAAAGCGAAGAAACAGAGTACTCATGATATGACTTATAAAGAAGCAGATGAAATGCACTATCTGGTTATGTTACGTAATAAAATACCCGAAGAAGCTTGGGTTTTAGGTGTGGTATTTTCTGTATTAGATGAAAAAGAAAAAGAATTTTATTGGCAAAAAATTATGGCAGCTTCCGGAGACCGTGGCCATGAATTATCGGTAATATATAGCTTGATGAAAGTGATGTTAGAAAAGGAAAAGAAGGCCACTAAAAAACAGAAAATCATTATTAATAAATGGTATGAACGTATGAGTAAAACATTAGCTTCTGCTAAATCATAGTTTTCATTTAAATAAGTTTGAAAACTAAATGTTATATAAGTATTCAGGTGTCAATTATTATGAAATTATATTTTGGTTTGATTCTACCGTTATTATTATTTTCCTGCATTGTTAATGGCGAGAACCGTCCCGGTTTTGTCTGTGGGCAGTTTAATCGGAATATTATCGAAGTTCCTAGTAAGTATGTTTTTCCATTTGCTGAATATGAAGGATATGGCTATTTTGAACCAAGGTTTGTTGAAAACAAAAAAGGGTGTGAGGCTAATTTTAGAATTCTGCCAATGAGGATGTCATGGCCAGACTTAAAACCATTTAGTGAAGTCAGTCATGATGTTAAAATAATAGAAGTCTATGTTGAGCTATTAAATGGAGACCCTGAAAAATATTTTAGTCATAAGAAAAATATATATCTAAATATGGGGGTTATTAAAAGGAAAGGTGAACTATATTATGATGAAGAATTAGAGTTGTATTTTAATGAGGTTTTTATTGAGTCTAAACATATTAATGGTAATAAAGTTTATGTCAATATAATAAAGTATGGTTACTATTGGGATGAAGATAATGGTGAAGTTAATGTTTTAATGGAGTGTTCATGGAGACAGTTAGATGATAGTTATCGGCGTTGTAAATTATTATCATTAATGCCTGAATTTGGTCTTAAATATAGTGTTTCATTTGAGTTTTCAAATCTTGTTAATTGGGAAGCTATTCAAGACAAGGTAAGGCTATTTTTATCTGAATATATTAAAAATTAGGGGCTAAAAATATGAATGGTCGTGATCGTAGGCTGGGAGACTTAGAATTAATATCAATAGATTTATCTAATGTTACCCGAATTTTAATAGTTAGTAAAAATCCAGAGATTATGTATGATTAGTTTATTTTAATAGGTGTAAGTATGAGATTTGAACTAATAATTAGTTATCTAATTAAATTTACAGTTAATTGTCTTATGCTATTAATCTCAATAAATAGTTACGCTGATAATCGTCCCGATTTTGTCTGTGGGCAGTTTAACGGAACGGTTATAGAAGTTCCTGACAAGTATGCTTTTCCATTTGCTGAATATGAAGGGTATAGCTATTTTGATCCAAGGTTTATTGAAAATAAAGAAGGATGTGATGCTAATTTTAGAGAGTTAACATTAATAACGCATTGGCCTTATATGACAAGTGTTGATCCCCAAAAAAAATTTCATCTTGAAATAGATGAAAAAACGATAAGAATTATATTGAGACCAATTAGAGAGAAAGATTATTCATTAACACAAAAAATGAAAAATTATCTAAATGCATCATATTTAGGAAAGCGAAGTCAAATATTTTATGACGATGATTCCGAACTTCAATATGTTGACTATTTTGATGAATATAATGTATCTGAAAAACTATATAGTGGAAAAAGAACTCAAAAGAAAAGAACTTTTTTTTGGTTCGAAAATGAAAATGAAATTATTGCTATCTTAGAATGCTTATGGCTACCATTGGAAAATAAATATTCAAGTTGTAATATGATTTTTTCAATATCAGAAATAGGTATACTTGCAGAGATTAAATTTAGTTTTGATAAGTATAATCAATGGAGAGATATAATGAATGAAGCTAAGGTTTTTGTCTTCGGTTTTATTAAGGATGAATATTATGAGTAAAGATATGGTTAGTTTTTCAATTAATTATAATGATATCGCAAGTTTAAATGTTATTTTATTAGAAAGTAAATTTGCAAATTCTATGGGCGAAGAAAATTTTTCAAGTATACCTAGTGAGGATGTTTTTATAATTTAAAATATATTGATTTATTTCAACAGGTGCAAGTATGAAATTTGAAATGATAATTAATTATCTAATTAAATTTACAGTTAATTGTCTTGTGTTATTGATTTCCATAAATAGTTTCGCTGATAATCGCCCCGGTTTTGTCTGTGGGCAGTTTAATAAGAATATTATAGAAGTTCCTGGCGAGTATGTTTTTCCATTTGCTGAATATGAAGGGTATAGCTATTTTGACCCAAGGTTTATTGAAAATAAAAAAGGGTGTGAGGCTAATTTTAGAGTGCTGCCAATGCGAATGTCTTGGTCTGATTTGAAACCATCTAATGAGGTAAGTAATGATGTTAAAATTATAGAGGTTTATGCTGAACCATTAAAAGGAAACCCTGAAAAATATTTGAGTTATAGAAAACACGTGTATTTAGATATGGGGTACCTCAAAAGAAAGGGGGAGTTATATTATGATGAAGAGTTGGATCTTTATTTTACTGAAGTGACTGTGACAATACGAAGAAGTATTGGTCATAAAGATGATATGTATTTTAATAAAAAAGGTTATTATTGGAAGGAAATTAATAATGAAGTGATTTTTTTAATTGAGTGTGAATGGTTACCAATTGATGAGAAGTATCATAAGTGTTTTCAATATTTTTTGATTCCAGAAATAGGAACTAAGGTTAAATTTTATTTTGATGCTAAAGAATTATCTAATAGCAATATAATGAGGGAAAAAATACGAATTTTTTTACTCGACCATGTTAAAAATTAGGAGATGATATGAGAAATCAAGAAATTAGAAAGGGTGATTTAAAGTTAACTCGTAGTGATGTTTCTAATGCAATTAAAATTTTATACGTAACCAAAGAACCAAAGTTGATGTATGAATATTTGGAAAGTAAAGGAGACCGATATGCTAAATTAGCTAATAGTGTGGTTAAAGGTGATTCTCTTTCAGGTGCTTTTGCGCTTAATTATTTAGATGAAGCTATTTTAGAGCATATTGGAGTGCAAGATGAGTTTATAATTTAGCGTATTCGCTATGATATGGCAATAGCTTATGTTCAAACCCTAAAAAATAGATTTGATGATGGAAAGGATGTAATCTATGGTGATATAAATCACATAGAGGCTAAATTATTTCATAGTAGTGTATTTTCTTATTATAATCTTCCTTCTGATGCATGGACTTTAGAACCTGTATTTTTTGTGTTACCTAGAGAACAAAGAGAGAGTTATTGGCAGAGAGCTTTAAATTCTGTAGGTGATATAGAAAGTGAAACATTATTAATGTATAAATACTAAAGATATAATGTCTAGAGCATTATATGAAGCTCCAGCGCATATGCAGCCTAAAATACATAGTTGGACTAAACGAGTTCTGGATATTGATAATGTAGTAGATGGCGTGGTGGTTACAGCCAAAAAATCTTATCAAAATATTATATCTCATATAGAAGAAGATAATATGGATAGAATAAATACAATTATTTATAATACAGGAAACCCTTTAATCGATAGAGGAACAGAGCGTTTTTCATTTTGGGATTATCCTTCACAACATTTAGAACCATTTCAAGTACAAACAGATTGGCGTGGTCAAACGGAATTTACACATAAAAATTTATTATCTGAATATTATTTAGAAAGACCTGATTATATATTACCAGAAGCAGGCTTATTTGATTCACCATCAGTTAATTATCAACCAGATGTTGCTCATTATGACCGTATGATTGATGATTTAAGGGGAAATATGCCATCAATAAACAACAAGTCAACACCTCCAATTAAGTATTCACATAATATGGTTGATAAATCAATATTGGAAAGCTCTTATCCAAAAGCCGAACCGAATAGACAATTAGCACCTCGTACAACAAACCTACTTGATAGGTTTAAGGATAATGAAACACCAACAAATTATTATCTAGAACGCCCGAGTGTTGTTCTTCCGGGAACTTCCGGATTTAAAGACTTCCCTACAGATACCATTAGAAATAACCATCATTTTGAAAATATGATTGGCCAGTTAAGAGACAATATGTCATCAATGAACAATTCAATGGACTCATTTGAAGATAAATACTCAATACCCTCAATGCCAAGTATACCTGAATTTAGTTATAGTGGTTATTCTTCTGGAGGGTCTTTTAGTTTTAATTAATTTTTCAAAGTCTATTTATAATAAAATAAATTATTTTAATTATCTAGAAAAAGAATTTTTAAATAATCATATGAAGGCACGGGGTGAGTCATTTACCAGTGAAAAACGGAGTCGGTATCAAAAAGAAGTAAAATTAGCATATGGACGAATTATGAAAAATCGGAAAGAAAGTGATAACATTCCAATTGGTGATATTACGCATCAAGAATTTATTAAAATAAAAAAAGAAGCGATGTTAAATTCAGGAATTCCTTATGAAGGTTGGTTATTTAAAGATGTATTTGAAGTATTATCTATAGATAAACAGAATAAAATTATAGGGAAACTATTAAATAGCTTTTCTAATAAATCACTTAATGGTGAATCAGCGTTATTTGCTAGCATTTGGCTAGGCATGAAAGAAGAAGCCGCGCAATCTGCATCGATAAAACAGCAACAAAGCCAAGCTTGGCTAGAGAAAATGCGAAAGATCCCTTTAGTTATTACATTAGAAGAGACGATAAATGAAACAGAAAAATTGTTTAATGAATTCACTTACTAGGACATATATTAATCAAAACTAGTGAGTTCTATTATGGATGGCCACTTTGCAGGTAAATGGTTTTGTGAACAAGATTAAAGTTCTAATAGCAACTATACGGTTATTGCTGTTTATTCAAGCTCCCAGCAATAACCGTTATATTTAAATAAATATAAAATTAATCCAAATAAGCTAATTCAATATTTTGGCAACCCAATGCCTGTAATGTATTTTCGGTAACATACCAATGTTTGATAATTGCATCTTGTTTTTCAACAAACTTAGCTTGGTCGATGGCGTGAATATCTTTACCTGCAAGGTTAATCATAATTAAAGCGGCTTGTAGTGGCGGTAAACTTGGGTTGAATGCGGCATTTTCTGCGTAGCGTCCGGTAAACAGTGAGCCATCTTTTAATTGTAACGCAATTCCTGAATGGGATTGGCTATAAGGTGCATGGGATTGGTTTGCAGCCTCAATTGCTGCACTTAATAACCGGTCACGGCTTTGGTTTTTATAGCCATGGTCAACAGGGTCTAGCAGTAAAGTGGTAATATTGAGGTCAGACGGCCCAAATGAGTCGGGTAAATAGTGGTGTAGTACCGCAGGTGTGCGACCTGGTAAATTCACCATAATTTTACCACCTTCACGTAATTCATTCATAAATTGGCGGCAGTGGCCACAAGGTGTGTAATTTACAGTAATTGAGGTAATCTGCGTTTCACCTTTCATCCAAGAGTGTGTCACTGCACACTGTTCTGCATGGATCACTTGGCCCATTGATACATGGCTAAATTCCATATTGGCACCAAAATACAAGTTACCACTTGCTCCACGTGCGATTGCACCCACGTTAAAATGGGAAATAGGAGTGAGGGCATAGGCAGCAGCAAAAGGTAATAATGCAAAGGCTAACTCAGCGTCGTCTACACTTGTTTCAGCTTTAATCTGTTTAACTTGTTCCGCCGTTAACATGCCTTGAAAATCAGATTTATCAATGATAGGTCTAAGTACTGACTGTAACTTTTCTGGAAGCTCGGCCCAAGCGGCCTTAAATCTTGAATGCATGAGTTACTCTCCCTATTTTAATTGTTTTTATTCTATTCAATAATACGTAGAACTATATGTGATGATTGTCACTATTTTGAATGTAATACATGAAACATATTCTTTTGTTGTGAGATATGTCTCATATTTTATCAGTGTACGTATGAGCAAGAGGCTATTGAACTCCTCTTACCCATATATTTGGTTATTGGCTTAATGAATTAAGCTTAGCTAAAAAGATGTAAAATGACAGGGAATATAAACGGGGCAATAAGCGAGGTGATAACCCCACAGGTCATTAATGCAAGAGAGCTATAAGCACCTTCAATGTAATTCACTTCGGCACAGCGGGCAGTACCTAGGGCGTGGGAAGCTGTTCCCATCGCGAGCCCTCTTGAGGCGTGGGTTCGTACACGTAGCACATCAAATAAGCTATGGCCAAACATGGCGCCTAAGATCCCAACAAACAACACGCAAGCGGCACTAATCGCAGGGATCCCACCAACAGAATCAGCGACAGCCATCGCAATAGGAGTAGTTACTGATTTAGGTAAAATAGAACCCGCGATATCTGGGGTTGCCCCCAACCATAGTGCGATGGCAGCACCGCTGAACATGGCCACTAAACTACCTGCAAAACAAATGCTTAATAAAGATTTCCACTGGGCACGAATTTGGTGCATTTGTTCGTAAAGTGGAAAAGCGAGCGCAACGACTGCGGGTTGTAGTAAATCATTGAGTATTTTGCTACCTGCAAAATAGTGCTCATAAGAGGTATTCGTGATCACTAGTAGTGCAATCAATACCGCAATAGTAATTAATAGTGGGTTTAAAATCGGTAACTTAAATGTGGTCGACAACTTACGCGCTAAATAAAACACCACAATGGTCAGCGGTAATGACCACCAAATATGTTCTAACATTATTCATTCCCCTTAGTTTTATCATTATTAATGACCGAAGAAATTGGGTCTTCGGGGGGTAAAGGAACGTCATCAGGTTGAGCCCCAACGACAGGGCGTTCCTTATGAATATAGTTGGAACTGATGGCGACAACCACCATAACGATTAAGGTACTAACTACACAGGAAACGATGATAGGAACCATTTGTTGGCTGAGTAATTCATAGTAATTCATTATGCCAACACCAATAGGAACAAACAGGATGGTCATATTTTTCAACAAAATGCTGCAACCGGGTTGTGCCCACTTCGCGGGGATAATTTGTAACGCAAGCAATATGAATAAAATTAACATGCCGACAATGCTGCCAGGGATGGAGAATGGAAGTAGTGTTGAGATAAGGTTTCCAATAATCAGGCAAAGGTAGAGTATTGCGAAAGCTCGCAAATATTGCCATCCCGTTATCAGTACCTGTTTAAATGACATGAGACTGGTCCTGTAATGTAATATCTATTCATCATACAATTAACTTTATTATTGTGCTACTGATCACAATAAAAAGCCAATAAAAAAGTGGGAAGTATTTAGCTTCCCACTTTTGATGAATAACAGACTAGAGTAAGTATGGGTTATTTAACTTGCATACCGGGTTGTGCACCACTGTCTGGGCTGAGTAAGAAGATATCTTTCCCGCCAGGACCTGCTGCCATTACCATGCCTTCAGAAACACCGAAACGCATTTTACGTGGCGCAAGGTTGGCAACCATCACCGTTAAACGGCCTTCTAAAGCTTTAGGATCTGGATAAGCGGAGCGAATACCAGAAAATACTTGGCGCGTTTCACCACCGATATCCAATTGCAATTTCAGTAGCTTGTCTGAGCCTTCAACAAAATCAGCTTGCTTGATTAATGCAATTCGCAGGTCAATTTTCGCAAAATCATCAAAAGTGATGGTTTCTTGAATTGGGTCATCGGCAAGTGGCCCCGTAAGTTGCTGTACGGGTTTGATGCTCTCTTTTGAGGCTTCAACCATCGCATCCACTTTTGCCATTTCAATGCGGTTAAATAGCGCTTTGAACGGTGCGACGCTGTGGTTCAGTAATGGGGTGTTAATCGCATCCCATGATAATTCACTATTTAAGAAGGCTTCAGCACGCTTAGTAAGGCCTGGTAAAACAGGTTTCAGGTACGTCATCAGAACGCGGAATAAGTTGATGCCCATCGAGCAAATATCTTGCAGTTCTTGATCTTTACCTTCTTGTTTGGCGACAACCCAAGGTGCTTTTTCATCAACATAGCGGTTTGCGATATCGGCTAATGCCATGATTTCACGGATCGCTTTGTTATATTCACGGTTGTTATAATCCTCACCGATAACTTTAGCGGCATCAACAAATTGTTGGTATAACTCTGGCTCAGCAAGGTTTGCTGATAATTTGCCATCAAAGCGTTTAGCAATAAAGCCCGCATTACGTGATGCCAAGTTAACCACTTTATTGACGATGTCGCTGTTGACGCGCTGGACGAAATCTTCCAAATTAAAATCGATGTCATCAATACGCGAAGACAGTTTTGCTGCATAGTAATAGCGCAAGCAGTCAGCATCTAAATGATCTAAATACGAACGCGCAGTAATAAATGTTCCGCGCGATTTAGACATTTTTGCCCCGTTAACCGTGACATAGCCATGAACAAACAGGTTTGTTGGTTTACGATACTGGCTACCTTCTAACATAGCAGGCCAAAACAGGCTGTGGAAATAGACGATATCTTTACCAATGAAGTGGTAAAGGTCGGTTTTCGAATTTTTATTCCAAAACTCATCAAAATCAAGATCGCCGCGTTTGTCACACAGGTTTTTAAAGGAGCCCATGTAACCGATAGGCGCATCTAACCAAACATAGAAATATTTACCCGGCGCATCAGGAATTTCAAAACCGAAATAAGGCGCATCACGGGTAATATCCCATTGTTGTAGGCCTGATTCGAACCACTCTTGCATTTTGTTGGCGACTTGTTCTTGTAATGCGCCTGAGCGAGTCCACGCTTGAAGCATGTCGCTAAATGCAGGAAGATCAAAGAAAAAGTGTTCTGAATCACGCATTACAGGTGTAGCGCCAGAAATCACTGAACGTGGGTTAATCAGTTCTGTTGGGCTATAGGTTGCGCTACAGACTTCACAGTTATCACCATATTGGTCTTCGGCTTTACATTTTGGACAAGTGCCTTTAACGAAGCGATCCGGTAAGAACATGCCTTTTTCTGGGTCGAAAAGCTGTGAAATAGTACGGTTCTTAATAAAACCGTTATTTTTTAGTTTCCCGTAAATCAGCTCTGATAAAACTTTGTTTTCTTCACTGTGTGTGGAGTGGTAGTTATCATAACTAATGGCGAAACCAGCAAAATCGTTCTGATGCTCTTGGTTCACTGCCGCAATCATCTCTTCTGGCGTTACGCCAAGTTGTTGAGCTTTAAGCATGATTGGAGTTCCGTGCGCGTCATCGGCACAGATAAAGTGAACCTCTTTGCCGCGCATTCGCTGATAACGGACCCAAATATCAGCCTGAATGTGTTCCAGGATATGACCAAGATGGATTGAACCGTTAGCATAGGGTAACGCACAGGTTACCAGTAATTTATTCGCGACTTGAGACATAGTAACTTTCTTACTTCCATTATTTGAAAAGGGTCTTTGATGTTAACCGATCAAAACCATCGCTGCTAGGGGTATAAAATATTAATTGGAAATTTGTTTGAAAAAGAATTTTTACCTCTTCGTGGCTTTTCCTATCTCGATATAATAACTTTCTTCCTGTTCTCTGTTATGATTAATCTCAGTCAAAGTATATCCGCCCAATTTTCTGTAACTTATTC
Organism: Providencia sp. PROV150; assembly: GCF_028481025.1. Lineage (NCBI taxonomy): Bacteria > Pseudomonadati > Pseudomonadota > Gammaproteobacteria > Enterobacterales > Morganellaceae > Providencia > Providencia sp. PROV150. Next base: position 90,490 of record NZ_JAMPPJ010000007.1, read on the forward strand.
TAGGATATACATAGTTCAAAAATATAAATAAAGGAGCCGGGATGAACGATAAATCCCCCGAGCAGAACAAACCAGAACTGCTGACTGAACAAGTCTCCAAAGTTTTGGCTTCATTTACACACCCAACACTGCAACGTAATTTGATTTCTATCAAAGCGTTACACCATTGTGCAATGTTGGACAACGTGCTGCATGTCGAATTAGTTATGCCATTCGTTTGGAAAGGGCCGTTTCAAACTTTAATTAGCGAAAAAACTGCTGAATTAAAGCAACAAACAGGGGCTCATGCAGTTGAATGGAAACTGCGCCATGACATCACCACATTAAAACGTGCAAATGATTTGCCGGGTATTAATGGTGTTCGTAATATCTTAGCCGTCAGTTCGGGTAAAGGTGGTGTTGGTAAATCCAGTACTTCTGTGAACTTAGCGCTCGCACTGGCACAAGAAGGGGCGAAAGTGGGGATCCTTGATGCGGATATTTACGGCCCATCAATTCCAAATATGTTAGGCACAACTTTAGAGCGCCCAACCTCCCCAGATGGTCAGCACATGGCGCCAATTATGGCGTATGGTTTGGCGACAAACTCAATCGGTTACTTAGTGACGGATGATAACGCCATGGTCTGGCGTGGCCCAATGGCAAGCAAAGCGTTGATGCAAATGTTGCAAGATACGTTATGGCCAGATTTGGATTATTTAGTCATCGATATGCCACCGGGAACAGGTGATATCCAGCTAACACTTTCCCAAAATATCCCTGTAACAGGGGCGGTGGTTGTGACAACACCACAAGATATTGCCTTGGTCGATGCCATGAAAGGCATTGTGATGTTCAAGAAAGTCAATGTCCCTGTACTGGGTGTTGTTGAAAACATGAGCGCACATATTTGCAGTAATTGTGGCCATGTTGAGCCAATTTTCGGTACCGGTGGTGCTGAGAAATTAGCCGAAAAATACCATACTAAATTATTGGGGCAGGTTCCTCTGCATATTTCTTTACGTGAAGACCTTGACCGTGGCCAGCCTACTGTTATGCGTGATCCTGAAGGTGAATTTGCAGATATTTACCGTGAAATTGCTTCGGGTATTTCAGCCTTGATGTATTGGGAAGGGGATAAAATCCCAACAGAGATTTCTTTCCGTGCCGTTTAATCGGTTATAGAGAAAAAAGGCTATTTAGTTTATCACTAGATAGCCTTATTTATTGTTGATACTTTTCTTTACTAAACGTGTTTTTTAACCTTCTATTTTTCTGAATTGTTTGCGGAACATTTCTTTATTGAGTCATGTTCGCGTAGAATAACCACATCTTTTATTTAATCAGTTTTCTTTCTACGGGCAACCCGAAAAGGTGACTATGAAATTTTTAATTTTTATTGTTGTCGTGGTGCTGATCGTTATTTATTTTTATAACCGTATCGTCGCATTGCGAGAAGCTGTTATTTCGAGTGAAACAGAAATTTCAGTTCAATTAGATCGTCGTGGAAAAGTATTTGATAGCTTATTGGCAACAGTTAAAAAATATTTAAGCCATGAAAGCGAGGTGTTCAGTAAAATTACTGAGCTACGGACGCAAGCACAAACGGCGACTGGGGATAAAGCCCGTGAAGCCGAAGATGCGTTATCAAAAATGGTAACAAGTGGGGCAATTAATGTCGCGGTGGAAGCTTATCCTGAGCTAAAATCCGATGCAATTATGGCAAATTTACAAGAAGAAATCGTTTCTTCAGAAAATAAATTGTCATTTGCTAAACGTGGTTATAACCGTTCATTAGAAACTTATAATGCGTATATCGCTTCTATGCCTGCGGCACTCATTGTTGGCATTATTCCTAGCTTAAAAATTTCAAAGGAATATTGGCGTCTTGATGAAGAAACCATTAAGACTGAGGAATCACGTCGAATTAATTTTGATTAAAAGCCTTTAAACCTTTGAAGTGATAAATCATCGGGATGCCTTATGGTGTTCCGATATTTTATGAGTAGTAGATAACAGGTTACATTATGGATTTTAGAAACGTCATTCGTAAAAATAATATTCGCACACGTTTGGTGGTGATGAGCTATATTGTTTTAATGCTAATCATTGGATTACTGGCGGATATTGCAACACATCCAAATGAACAATTGGATTTGGTCGACAATGCGATGATGTTTGTGACACTTCATGAATTACCTATCGCCACTTTCATTGTTTTAGGTTTAACCTTCCTTGGGCTAATTTATATTCATTTTAGAGGCCATAAAATGATGTTAGCTGGGATGAATGCCAGAGAAATCACCCAAGAAAATGCGAATATCCCCCAAGAAAAGCAACTTTTTAATATTATTGAAGAATTAAGTTTAAGTGCCAGCTTAGGCTATATTCCTCGCTTATATATTTTAGAAACGGACGAGCCTAATGCTTTCGCAGCAGGGTGGAATAATCGTAATGCACTTGTGGGGGTGACAAGAGGCTTATTACAGACACTTAATCGGCAAGAGGTTCAAGCCGTTCTTGCTCATGAAGTTGGGCACATTATTCACGGTGATTCAAAATTAACTCTGTACGTGGGGATTTTGGCGAATGTGATTTTAACCGTGACCAATTTATTTAGTCAGATTTTTATTCGAACAGCAGGGCGCAGTCGCAATAATGCGGCGAACAAAGCGCAAATGATCCTATTAGTTCTGAATTTTGTTTTACCGTGGATAACTCAAATTCTCTATTTTTATTTATCGCGTACCCGTGAATATATGGCGGATGCCGCAGCGGTCGATCTCACTTCTGATAACCAAGCGATGATCAGCGCACTGAAAAAAATATCGGGTAAGCACGAAACCCACGAGTATGATAAGGCGAGTACAGGGCAAGCTTACCGTAAGGCCGCTTATATTTTTAATAAGGGCGATTCTGTGTTTTCAACTCACCCTTCGATTGAAAATCGCATTGCGGTATTAGAAGGAAAAAAACAGTTTTAGTGTATAAATGACATTTTGTACGCTTTGATTTACGGCATTTCCTATCTAATGGGTGTTTTTTTTGCGAACTTTGTTGAGGTATGCTGGAACAACACGCCATTACCCCCTATAATTCCGCCAACATAACATTTTGCTGTTGTGTATTTTCATTTCTAATATTTAACCAGGTTATCATTTTATGACTGACATAGCGCATCACTGTACCATTGTAGGTATATCGGGAGCCTCTGCATCTGGCAAAAGCTTAATTGCCAGTACGTTATACCGTGAATTAAGGGAACAGGTTGGTGATCATAATATCGGTGTTATTCCAGAAGATTGTTATTACAAGGACCAAGCCGATGTCCCAATGGAAGAGCGTCTTAAAGTAAATTATGACCATCCTAACTCGATGGACCACAGCTTGCTTTATGAACATCTCAAATCACTGAAAAGTGGTCAAGCAGTAGAAATTCCGCAATACGACTATGTCGCTCATACCCGTAAACAGAAAACCATCACGTTTAAACCTAAAAAAGTTATTATCATTGAAGGTATTTTATTATTAACAGATAAGCGCTTACGTGGTGAAATGGATTTTTCTATTTTTGTCGATACGCCACTTGATATTTGCTTGATGCGCCGTATTAAACGTGATGTAAATGAAAGGGGCAGAACGCTCGACTCCGTTATTGACCAATATAATAAAACGGTTCGCCCAATGTTTTTGCAATTTATTGAGCCATCAAAGCAATATGCCGATATTATAGTACCTCGCGGGGGGAAAAACCGTGTTGCGATTGATATCTTGAAAGCGAAAATTGGCGAATTCTGTCAAGATTAAACCGCGCAGAAATTAAAATAATGAAGGGGGAAACAACCATGCGTCTTTGTGACCGCGATATTATTCAATGGATGGATGATGGTAAATTAGTTATTAGCCCACGCCCACCAGTTGAACGAATCAATGGTGCAACTGCAGATGTTCGTTTAGGAAATCAATTCCGTGTTTTTCGAGGACACACGGCTGCATTTATTGACCTTAGTGGCCCTAAAGATGAGGTTAATGCCGCATTAGATCGCGTCATGAGTGATGAAATTGTGCTTGATGAAGATGAGCCCTTTTTCCTACATCCAGGTGAATTAGCACTTGCAGTGACGCTTGAGTCTGTTACGCTCCCTGATAACCTTGTCGGTTGGCTAGACGGGCGCTCTTCATTAGCGAGGTTAGGTTTGATGGTGCACGTAACAGCACATCGAATTGACCCCGGTTGGCATGGGCAAATCGTGCTAGAATTCTACAATTCAGGTAAATTACCGTTAGCGTTGCGTCCTGGCATGGTGATTGGCGCATTAAGTTTTGAGCCGTTATCTGGTAGTGCTGATCGCCCTTATAATAGCCGACAAGACGCTAAATATAAAAACCAACAAGGTGCTGTTGGTAGCCGTATCAGCGAAGACTGATAACCGGTGAACTTTGCGGAAATTGCGGCGTTTAATGGAGATTAAACAGGTAATTTCCGCCCATTTTCAGGGATAGGTGTGAGTTCATTTTTGTGGCGAGCGCAAGCGGAATTTAAGAGAGGGAAGAATGAAACGTTTTTTGACGACACTGATTATTTTACTCGTGGTAATTGTTGCAGGGTTAACCACACTTGTAATGTTGGTGAACCCGAATGATTTTCGTCATTATATTGTTGAACAGGTAGAGAAAAAAAGCGGTTATCAACTTGAATTCAACGGTGATATGCGTTGGCATGTATGGCCAACTTTAAGCATTATTACTGGCCCTGTTTCCCTTACTGCACCGAATGCCGCTAAACCCATACTAAGTGCAGATAATATGCGCTTAGATGTTGAATTATGGCCACTTATTTCCCATAAGCTTTCTGTTGAGCAAATTGTGATTGATGGTGCTGTTATCCGCAAAACACCGGATAGCGAAATCCAAACTCACCGTAATGCTCCTGTCGCGCCAGGTGGTGTGCCTACATCCTCCCCTTTACCAGAGAAAAATAGCTGGTTATTAGATATAGAAAAAATTAATATTTCCAATAGCTTAGTGATTTGGCAAACATCTAAAGATGAGTTTAACCTACGTAACATTGATTTATCACTGAAGAAAAGTGATAAAAAACAGGTCGCCGTTAAATTCAGTGGAAATCTAAATAAAAACCAACAAGAGTTTGTATTTAATCTACGTGCAGATATCGATTTATCGGATATTAATCAAAAGATTAGTGGGAAATTAACGCAATTTGATTATAAATTGAGTGGTGTTGATTTGCCTGAAAGTGGAATTGAAGGGCAAATAACAAGTGATTTTCTATACACCAAAGGGAAAGTAGAAAGTGCCAGTTTAAGCCATTTGGTGATAACGGCTAATGAAAGTGCCCTGTCAGGCGATGCCAGTATACAATTAGCCGATACCCCCAAAATAATGGTCAATTTAGTGGCCGAAAAATTAGATTTAGATAACTTACTGGGGACTATGCCTAGCAGTACCCATATCGAATCAGAGGTGAATAATAACCGTGTTGGTGTTAAACCGGTTATTTCTGGTGCAAATCCTCAACAATATGATTTATCTGGCTTGCAGGCATTTTCCGCCAATATCAATTTAGCCATTAACCAGTTAATCTATCGTGGAATGATGGTTAGTGACGTAGTTTTTGAGGCACAAAACCAAACACCTCGTTTGACGGTTTCAAAATTACAGGGTAAGGCATTTGGTGGTGCCTTCTCATTACCAGTGACATTTAATTACAGTTCAACGCCGGCATACGTTTCCGCAAGGCCGGATTTTAAAAATATCGACCTAACACCACTATTAAAAGCCTTCAATATGCCACAAAAATTAAGTGGGGTAATTTCGTTAAATAGCACATTATCGGGTGTAGGTTATGATGACCATGCAGTAAAAAATCAATGGCAGGGGCCTGTTAATTTTGAGTTAAGAAATGCAAAATTGCAGGGGTTGAATATTCCTTTATTAATTCAGCAATCCGTTTCCAGAGTAACCAATAAAATTAATGCACCAGTGAATACGGGTAACGTCACTGAGGTTGATTCTTTCATTGTGGCAGGTAAATTAAATAAAGGTAATTTGAATATTTCCTCTATGAATGCAACGTCATCCTTAGTTAACATTAGTGGGCAAGGTCGTATAAATATCCCTAATGAAACTATTGATGTCAATTTAGGGGTTAATATTGCTAACGGCTGGGGCGGTGATTCACGTTTAGTCCAGCAATTGCAAGCAATGACTATTCCACTGCGTATTTATGGTAGTTGGAATAATTTAAAATACCAATTAGATGTGGAAAAACTACTGCGTGATGAGTTACGGACTCAAGCCAAAGAAGCCCTTGGTAATTTTTTAAAGAAAGAAGAAAATAAAGGGCTTAATGATTTATTGAATGCATTGTAACGATATATGTCATCATGGAGCCACCTAAAACAGGTGACTCCACTTAATATTTATGGTTCAAATTTGGATGGGGCTTTGTTCCCCTTCCTTAAATCAGCCGCTTTTTGCATATTATCAAGATGAGCTTGGTTACCTCTACTAACATTAAACTTATTGTTACTTTCTGCCTTACTCATCTTTTCAGTGATTGTTGATAATTTAGTCTCTAGCTTAGTGATTGTTTTTTGCTTTGAACTATTGTGTTTATATGATGAGGAATCTAGTTTATCCTGATACGATTTAACGGATGCCGTTAGTCTATCTAGCTGTGACTTTAACTCTTTGATAGAATCATTTTGGAAAGGTCCTGATGCTTTGTCACTTAGAATATTACTTAGCTTCGATTTAATGTGACTTAATCCAGTAGTAATATCTTTATTCAGCTTAGTAATCTCTTTTTTATGGACTATTTTTTCTGAAGTTGCTACAGGGCATTTTTGATTATGATTACTAACGCTACTCGTGTTTCCACTTACACCTTTTGATGAGTTATTTATTTTTACATTCTGACTAGTATTATTTGGTTGATTGCTATTGATATACATAATATGACCTTTATTAAAGTTAATTGTATTTTATTGGTCGAATTATTCAGTGTTTCAATGCTATTTTCTTTAATAAAACGCTACTGTTTTTATTGTTAACGGGTAAAGAGATAACATCTGCGGTTTTTAGACAAAAAAATACCGACACAGAGGTCGGCATTTTTGTATTAGCGCTAAAGGTTAGTCATCTTCAAACTCATAACCATCCCCTTCAGGGGCAGGTGGCGTGATTAACACTTTATTGACTCGGTGGCTATTGACTTCCAGTGGTTGGAAAATACAACCATTGATAGTGACTTGCTCTCCCACTTCAGGAACACGTTGTAAGTGTTCCATTAAAAGACCCGCAATCGTTTCATACTCACGTTTATCGTCTAATTCCATAGGGATAAACATGATCAGGTCTTCAAGTGGCATAAAGCCGTTGGCAATCCAAGTACCATCATCCAGTTTTTGAATGTCGTGGCGTGAGTCATTTTCTTCATCACCAACCGGCAAGTTACCTGCGATCGTTTCCATTACATCGGTCAATGTCACGATACCTTCGATAGAACCAAACTCATCCACAACAAAGGCAAAGTGAGTATGCGCCTTACGAAACTGCTCTAACGCTTTTAACAGAGACAACCCTTCTGGGAATATCAATGGTTGGGTAATCAATGCACGTAAGTTTAATGGTTGGCCTTTTAATTGCTGTTTAACCAAATCCATTACATGTACTACCCCAACAGGTTCATCACTGATAGTTTCATCAATGACCACTAAACGCGAGTGTGGGTTTTTCTCCATTAATTGCAGTAAATCTGAAGATGATTTATTAATGTCGAGATAATCCACATCATGGCGTGAAGTCATAATGCTTTCTACGTTACGTTGTGCCATACCGAGCACTCGAGCAATCATTAAACGCTCTTGTGGGTCAAAAACGGATTGATTATCAGCGATAAGATCAGAAGTATGTGGGTCTAATTCCCCACGCTCATTATTACCGCTAAGAATGCGTAATACCGCCTCTGCTGTACGTTCACGTAGTGGACGTGAGCCTTTAAGGAATTTACGTCGGTTAAATTGGGCAAATTGGTTTAGGACTTCAATCATGATAGAGAAGCCAATTGCAGCGTATAAGTAACCTTTCGGTATGGCATAGCCAAACCCTTCGGCAACTAAGCTGAAACCAATCATCAGTAAGAAGCTTAAACACAGTATGACAATGGTTGGGTGCTGGTTAACAAAGCTAGTTAACGGTTTACTTGCCCAAATCATTAATACCATAGCAATGGTTACAGCGGCAATCATTACGCCGATATGGTCAACCATGCCGACAGCGGTGATCACGGAGTCCAGTGAGAATACGGCATCAAGAACAATAATTTGTGCAACAACAGCCCAGAAATTCGATGTCTTTCTTTGAGTATTGGTGTGTTCGTCTTTCCCCTCCAGCCGCTCGTTTAGTTCCATTGTGGCTTTAAACAAGAGGAATAGACCACCCACCAACATGATTAAATCTCGAGCACTAAAAGGATGCTCAAAGAGAGTTAATATTGGTTTCGTGAGGGTAATGAGCCATGACAAGCTAAATAGAAGCACAACACGCATAATCAGGGCTAATAAAAGTCCAGTTACACGGGCTCTATCACGCAGCTTTGGCGGGAGCTTATCTGCCAGAATGGCGATGAAGACGAGGTTATCAATACCAAGAACGATTTCTAGAACGATAAGGGTAGCGAGGCCCGCCCAAATCGAAGGATCTGCGATCCATTCCATACAGTTTGTTTTACCTTCTGATATGACGGCTTATACCGACGAATGAATAATGCGGTTTGTTGAATGAAATATCAATAAAAAATCACGCTAATTGGACAATTCTTGACAAAAATGGCCTTGTATACGTCATCGATTGCATCAATAACTACCATGCTGCCCAATCCTAGGTTAATATGTGATCCCGTTAACAGAATGTCAGCACGGTCGAGGCTGACTTGGTCCTAATCAGACAGGAGTTGTTCATGTCAAAGCAGCAGATTGGTGTTGTCGGAATGGCAGTCATGGGGCGTAACCTTGCGCTCAATATTGAAAGCCGCGGTTACTCAGTGTCTATTTTTAACCGTTCTAAAGATAAAACAGACGAAGTGATTGCCGAAAATCCAGGGAAAAAATTAGTTCCCAACTATACAATTGAAGAGTTTGTTGACTCTCTGGAAAAACCTCGCCGCATCTTGTTGATGGTTAAAGCGGGTGAAGCTACGGACAAAACCATTGCCTCACTGACTCCTCATCTGGACAAAGGGGATATCTTAATTGACGGCGGTAATACCTTATTCACTGATACTATCCGTCGTAATCGTGAATTATCCGAGCAAGGTTTTAATTTCATCGGTACTGGTGTTTCAGGTGGTGAAGAAGGCGCACTGAAAGGCCCTTCAATTATGCCGGGCGGGCAAAAAGAAGCTTATGAATTAGTTGCGCCAATCTTAAAAGAAATCGCAGCACAGGCTGAAGGCGAACCTTGTGTGACCTATATTGGTGCAGATGGTGCGGGCCACTATGTGAAAATGGTTCACAACGGTATTGAATACGGTGATATGCAATTAATCGCAGAAGCCTATTCATTATTAAAAGGTTCTTTGAACCTGAGCAACGAAGAGTTAGCAGGTATCTTTGCTGAGTGGAATAAAGGTGAGCTGAGCAGCTATTTAATTGAAATTACAGCAGATATTTTCAAGAAAAAAGATGAAGATGGTAAATATCTCGTTGATGTGATCCTTGATGAAGCGGCTAATAAAGGTACAGGTAAATGGACTAGCCAGAGTGCGCTGGATTTAGGTATTCCTCTGACTTTAATTACTGAATCTGTATTTGCGCGTTATATTTCTTTCTTAAAAGATCAGCGCGTTGCGGCATCTAAAGTATTAACCGGTCCAACCCTAAAAGCTGTTGAAGGTGATAAAAAAGACTTTATTGAAAAAGTTCGCCGTGCACTGTATTTAGGTAAAATTGTGTCTTATGCGCAAGGCTTCCAACAACTGAAAGCAGCATCAGAAGAATATAATTGGGATTTAAACTACGGTGAAATCGCAAAAATCTTCCGTGCAGGTTGTATCATTCGTGCGCAGTTCCTGCAAAAAATTACCGATGCGTATAACCAAGATGCGAAAATTGCTAACTTGCTGTTAGCGCCATATTTCAAGCAAATCGCTGACGAATACCAGCAAGCACTGCGTGATGTTGTCTGCTATGGCGTACAAAATGGTATCCCAACACCGACATTCTCAGCGGCTATCTCTTATTATGATAGCTACCGTTCAGCAGTATTGCCTGCAAACTTGATCCAAGCGCAACGTGACTACTTCGGTGCTCACACTTATAAACGTACGGATAAAGACGGTGTTTTCCACACTGAGTGGATGGAATAAAATTCGTTATCATTAATTTTTGATAACACAAAAGGCGCTAGGTTTAGCGCCTTTTTTCACTTTGAAGAGCCGTAAAATATTTAATTTATTATTATAAGTAAATCATTAATTCGACGGTGGCTTTTGCTTTTCTATAATTTATTGCATCTCATATTTTAAAAATTAACTTTATCGAGTCTGGGCATGGTTTATGCGTAATTTTCTTATCTTATTACTTTTATTGGTATTACTTGGTCCATTAGGGATTGATTTATATTTACCAACAATACCTGATATTGCGAAGGATTTAGGAAGCAGTGAGTCGGTGATCCAGTCAACGATAGCATTGTTCATTCTTGTTCTGGGGCTAGGGCAATTGATTTCGGGCCCATTAGTCGATAGATATGGACGAAAACCTATCGCGATTTTGGGCATGGTGTTGTACATCATTGGTGCTGGTGTTGCCATTGTAGCAACAACACCCACAGTATTTATTGCCTCGCGTTTATTGCAAGGGGTTGCAGTCTGTTGTACTTCGGTGGTGGCATTTAGCTGTGTACGTGACCGAATGAATGGCACAGAAGCGGCCCGCGCTTTTGGTTTTTTAAATGGAACATTGAATATTGTTCCTGCGTTAGCTCCGCTGCTCGGAGGCCTGTTAGCAGAAGCGTGGGGCTGGCGAGCACCGTTCTGGTTTCTTGCTTTGTATGCATTAGTCATATTAGTGTTAATTGCAGCTTTTTTACCGGAGACACGTCCGGCTAATTTACCTAAAGCAAAAGTTATTCCGCTGAAAACTTATTGGCGAATTTTGGGGAATCATCAATTTATTATTTTTGCCTTAGTGAACGCAGGCACGATGGGTATGGCATTAACATATGTGTCACTTGCACCAACTGTGTTGATGGGGGATGCCCAGTTAACTCCGCTCGCGTTTTCTATAGTATTTGGTGTTAATGGTTTTTGGATCATGTTTGCCAGTTATATCGCTAATTATTTTATTCATAAAATAGGGCGACCAACCTGTTTATTGGTTGGTAGTTCAATGATGGCACTTGGCTGCTTAGGATTATTGCTAGGTTTTGTCGTATTGCCGATAGAAATACAAAGCCATTGGTTAGTCTATATGTTACCTGTCGCTTGTGCTTGTACAGGGCTGGCCTTTATGATGGGAACGGCAACCAGTTATGCTTTAGAACCGTTTGGTAATGAAGCAGGCACTGCATCTGCCTTAGTGGGTTTTGTTCAAATGGCAGGGGGAGCAACTCTCGGACTCTGTGCAATCAGTTTGCCTATCGCACCAAAAATATCATTAGCATTAGTTATGCTGGTTGGCTGTTTGTTTGGATTGCTTGCAAGAAAAAAGAGCTTATCTCTTGTTAAATCAATATAGAGTAGACCGTTTGAAGATTTTATTTTTCATTATGTCGTATATAGTTATCACTAATTAATTTAGTAATTAGTGATAACTTAGATAAAATTATGCAATATCACCATTAATCGTTGTTAGGAGTCTATTCTTCTTTATTTCAATTTCTCTAGAATGGACAATTTTATTATTAATATAAAGATTAGCTTTTATGGGGTTTAAACTTCGCTCAATATTAACATGAAATTTATTCATCATCTCTTCATTTGAACGGAAGTTATGAAGTTGGTACTGGCTTATTTTCCCATCTTCAAAAATAACCTCTAAATATGGCATTTGAGTGTCTATTTTTTTATCATGGCTATAAACCATACCATAAGAACCATATAAAGAAGGGTAGATATAGCTATCGATTACGTCTTTAGGGTCATAGAACCCCATTAAGGTCACAACAGGTACCCCTTGTTTATAGGGAACTTTATAGAGGATTGTTTCATTGTTATCTTTTCGATTCCAAGTGTAGCCATCTGAAATATAACAAATTGAATCATTTTTTTTAATTAATTCAATCTTGTTGTTAATATGAAGCTCACTATTGTAATCCGCGACTGATTCTATTCTTAAAATAGCACCCTTATTACTTTCATTTGCTAATGGAATATTGATTTTTATGGCATGATAACCATTTCCATTATGAATAATAACGTTTTTGTTTTTTTTCAATAGTGAATTTAAATCGTTAGCTGTAATATCTGAACCATTTATTGCAGTAAACTCGATGGCGTTATATTGTGATAGTTCTAAATATGCATCTACCATCTCTTTTATTTCTGGATCCCATTTTTTATATCCTGTTTTTGATTTTTCACTAAATACATGCTGATTTTCAAATCTATTTTGAATTTCAATAAAAGAATTAGGTGTATAAGCGGTGTAAACGTTGTAACGCGCATCATAAGCTTCACCTCCATTCATTCCATCATGATTTAATGTACCATTTTTATACATATTTGGAATAAAATAGTTATTATCTGAATCCCACAGCCAGGTTGAATTTTTTTTATTTGCAGCTGCATGGGAGCCGCCTTCAACTCCCCCGTGATGATCACCTAAACCAAAATTGTGACCGAATTCATGGCTGATCTCATTATTATCTGTACTATATAATGTAGCTTTACCTCTACCACCAGACCAGCCGTGAACTACTCTACCATTTTTATACATTCCGACAGAGTTATAGGCAGTTATTTGGGGAGTTAGAACAAAGGAATCAGTGTCCGGAGCAGAACTATTTACACCATAATTTGCAGTGTTAACACCATCAGCATAAAAAGATTTAGTGATCAACTCTCTCATGCTGCCACTATGGCCTCCTCCCTCATCCGGTGCATTTTCTGTAAAAACTTGGCCATCAGGCATGACTACTTTTAACAAATGGATGGGTTCGTAGCGAGAAACAATTAGTTTACTGACTGGAACCGTTTGATAATATTGGCGATTTAGTTCGAATTTATTTAGGAAAAGATGTTCATTTCTTGGTGGTGTAAGTAACCCGATATCAAAAGTATTAATGAGTAATTCATTTGGGGCACCTACATCAATGTTAGATAATGTACTTTTCTGACCTTGATAATTAAATTCAAGTTTTATTTCTGGATGGATATATTCTTTTGGGATTGTAGTAGACCATGTTTTATCTATATATTCCAAGTTGCTAATGAAATTTTCTTTGTTATTCTGATTAATAGGGATCCATTTTTTATCTAAATCATAGACAAAAAGGACGTTTTCACCTGTTTGTAACTTTATAGTGTTTTTTCCATAATGAATGTAACTGTTATACGATGCATTAGAGCTAAACAGTATTTTATTATTATGGAATGCATCATTTTTATTTAATGTGAAGTCACGACTCCAATTACCATCACTAGTCAATATTTTTATTGAGTCATTATTCTTTATTAGATTATTTAAATAATTTCTTTTTTTCGAAGCCTCAATGATTAATTCATTTTCATCTAAAGTTAGATCAAATTTATTAGGGTATGAGTTGTTGATTTTTGATGTGTTACTAGAAGAAATAGGAATGTTTTCCCATTTGCCATTTGAATTACAATGGAATAATAATACACTGTCTTTTTTTAGCTCGAAAACTTTATTTGTAGTGTGGATGAATGTTGACTCTTTAGCTTCTGATGTGAAAATTATTTTTTTAGATGTGAATTTTTTATTCTTTTTTAGTGTGAATTTTTTGACTCTATCATAATCCATTTTCATTATTTTTAAGGTGGAGTTTTCTTCTAGATTTTTCTCAAAAAAATCTGCGTCTATTTTATTTATATCGATATCTGGCAGGTTTCCAATTTCAAAATAAATAATTGGAAGAGTATTTGAGGGTGCTTTTCTAGGGGGGCTGTAATATTTTATTTGTTTAGCATCATTTTTTGTTAGCCAATGTCCATTTTCATCACATATAAAAAGGGTGGATGATTTTGACGGTAATATAGAAGTGTTATTGCCATAATTAACTTCAATATCGTTATTGTCAGTGTTGTGTAATTTTATAGTTTTACCTTTATATTTGATGCTATTATTTAGAATGAAAGGTGTTTTTATATTGTTATGATTAAGTTTTAAATTTATTTTGTTATTATCTAAAATTGTTTCGTGTAAGTAATTTTGATTTTTGGATATTTCAATTAATTCACTATTAGATCTCATGACAAGGTCGAAATTTACCGGTGATTTGAAATCACGAGGTAATAAATTAGTTTCTCTTATACTATTATCTGCAATTTTTGGTAGTTTAGATGGGGGAGATAGCGGTTTTTGCATGATTAAATTATTATTTTTATCATAAATATTTAATTGAATTGGATTTTCTTCTGGGATATGAGTATGCGGTTTAAACATAATTAAAGTCTTACGTTCCTTAACTAGTTTAGGCTTACTATCTCCATTTATATGGAGTTTAGATGGAATAATATTAGCTTGGGCGAAAAATACATTTCCTTTTAATTCACCATCTACATCACTAGAGTGTAGGTTGTTATTAAAGTAATGATTAGTTTTCCCATTTTCAAAAAATGAGAGATTACCGAAGGATTTGTTTATTTCTGTTATTAAATGCCAATAATCTAGAATGGAGTTAGACTTATTTATAGTATCTATATAATAATCATTGTTTCCTATTGATAAAATATGGCTTTTTAAGCTGTTAATCAATAATGATGGTGAAGTCGTACTTAAGTTTTTATTTGGCATAAAGTATTATCTTATCTATTTGTTGTTTCGTATAAGCTGGTCTAATTTTTAGTTGATGGTAAGATAAAATATCTTTAAAAAAAAGATGAATGGTTTAATAGTTACTCCTAAATGATACTCTAAGTATTGGAAAGCTCACCATGAGTGAGGAAATTAATATTATTTGAACTAGCGAGGTTAAAATGAATAACTCATTACTAAAAAAGCCAATGATTACTTAGTGTGATGTATTTTGAACGCGGATACATCACCATAGAATGCGTTCTATGGTAAATATAAACGAATTAAAAGGTTTAGTGCCATGAATCAAAAGCATTGGTCGAAATATGAGCTACTTCATGAGGTTGTACAAAACCCCAATATCCATATCAAAGGTAGGCATAGTTATTACAGCGACTGTTGGGATAACGGTTTTGAGCAGTCAGTTGTGCGTTATTTACAAGGTGATGAACAAAGCCGAGACTGGCAGCTAGCATGGAATGTTGACCAACTTTATATCGGTGATTATGTCTGTATTGGTAGCGAAGCTGTGATATTAATGGGAGGGAACCATACTCACCGAATGGATTGGTTTTGCTTATATCCTTTTCTTGAATTTATTGAAGAAGCTTATGTAGGAAAAGGCGACACAGTGATTGGCGACGGAGCCTGGGTTGGCATGCGTGCCTTTATCATGCCGGGTGTTAAAATTGGTGAAGGCGCAGTTATTGCAACGAATAGCGTGGTAATTAAAGATGTCGAGCCTTATTGTATTGTAGGTGGAAATCCCGCTAAGGTAATAAAATATCGTTTTCCGTCAGATATTATTACTGAATTACTCGCATTGAAAATTTATGATTGGCCAGAAGAAAAATTTACCGCATTAAAGCGGTTTATTTGTGGATCAGATTTTGTGGCATTAAAAAATGCCTGTCAGGAATATGATCAGCGATTGATTGGTTAATTTTACTTATTGATGGGTATTCTGTGGAATACCCTTTTTTTAATACAAAACTAATTTTCTTCTGTGCGAATAAACTCAACTAAAGTCGGTGCGGCTATTCTTTGATAATCTTCTGTATTTAAAATAATAGAGCGCTCTAATGTACCGGCATTAAAAGCTAGTTCCTCAAAACGTTCAAATAATAGTGGGTCGGCAATTAACTTTAAGTTAGGGTGAAAACTAAAAGGCGGAATAGCCCCGAACACACATTGAGTGAGCTCATCGACTTCCTTTGGGCTTGCTAAAGATGCGCGGGTTCCACCAATGGCCGTGGCAACCTTATTTAAATCAGCCTGTTTATCAGCGGGTAAAATCGCCAGTACATGTTGGCGAACGCCATTTCCTTTTACATGGCATACTAGTCCTTTTGCCCCTTGCCCAAGCTGTGTGCCACGTATTTTTGCCACTTCTTCCGATTTCCCTGCTGTGGGGTGCTCCATCACACGATATTTTGCATTATTTTTATCAAGTAATTGTGTGAGTTGCATAAAAATAGAATTTTCAGACACTGTTTTTTCCCTTTAAAACCACATCAATAATAAGAAATGATAACAAGTTAATTAAGAGATACAACCGTGAAATATAGCGAGTCAAAAACATAAATTTGGGAAATATTATAAATTGCATATCAGATGCGGTTTTTAACTATATTGTTAATCTATTCTTGGGTTTTATTGTCATATCTTCTGGTGAATTAATTATTCAAAATAAAATCAATGAGTTATTTTTCCTTTTTTTTATCATGGTTGAGAATACATCTTATTAAGAATTGAGTTTGATCATTTACGCTGCATTTTATTATAGGTAATATAAAAATTTATATAACGAAAAGATAATATGACTCGTAAATTTAATTTATATCTCATTATGCCGCTTATTGCAGGGATCGCACCGTCTATTGTTGCAGCACAAGTTTCTGAGCAACTGGCTAAACCTAGGCAAGATAGAATGTTAGTCACCGCAGCACCAAGTGATGTAATCATGGAAGCACAGGCTGGTGCTGGCTTTTTCACATCGCAAATTGATATTGGTCCATTAGGCAACCGTGAGTGGATTGATACGCCGTATTCTACAACCACGATTAGCCGCGAAATGATTAATAATCAACAAGCTAAAAGTTTGAGTGAGTTATTGAAATATGCGCCAAGTACACAAATGCAAGCCCGTGGAGGGATGGATGTAGGGCGTCCACAAAGCCGAGGTATGCAAGGTGGCGTGGTGACGAATAGCCGGATTGATGACCTGTATATGGTGTCAACAACGGCATTCCCCGTGGAAATGTTGGATAGAGTGGACATTATTAATAGCTTGACGGGAGCATTGTATGGCCCTGCAAGTCCCGCAGGGCAGTTTAATTTCACCACAAAACGCCCAGAGGATATTCAGCGTTTTTCTTTAGGTTACCAAAGCCGTAATGCCTATAGTGGGCATGCTGATTTAGGCGGTTATTTTGATGCTGATAAACGTTTTGGATATCGCCTTAATTTGTTGGATGAAGAGGGAACAGGCAGCCTTAAAGAGAGCACATTACGCCGTAAGTTAGCCTCTGTGGCGCTTGATTGGAATATTCAACCGGGTACACAGCTTCAGTTTAATGCCAGCCACTATAATTTTGTGCAAAAAGGCTATGTGGGTAGTTTTAGTTATGGCTCTGCTATTAAATTACCAAAAGCACCTAATCCACAAGATAAAAATTTAGCTTTGCATACCGCAGGAAATGATTTAACCACTGATACCGTTAGTACTCGATTAATTCATGATTTTAATGAGGATTGGACACTAAAAGCGGCAATTGGTTATCAGCAAGCGGATAGGGCGATGCGTACGGTGACGAGTGCCATTCAAGATAACAATGGAACCATTAGCCGCTCATTAAGTGATTCCCCCGCATCGGGACGTTTTCGTGTGTTGAGTAATTCAGTGGTAATTAATGGTCATGTAGACACGGGCTCTATTGGTCATGATTTATCATTAGCGACGAATGGCTATGTTTGGTCGATTTATAGTGCAAAAGACAAGAGCGTGAGACGTGATTTGGGGCAAACCAATATGCACCGCCCGTCGCCAATGGAAGAGCCATCGGATGGCAAAATTCATACGGGAGGTTCACGTTATAAATCAGCTGAAAATAGCCAACAAAGTATCACTGTCGGTGACACAATCACGTTTGATTCACAATGGTCAGCCATGTTTTATCTCAGCCAAAGTTGGATTGAAAGCCGTAGCTTTGATAAACAAAACCACAAAACCAGCCAGACCAATGACCATGGCCTCAGCCCTCAAGCAGCATTGATGTATAAAATTACCCCTCAGGTGATGACTTATATTAGCTATGCTGATTCGTTAGAAGAGGGGGATACCGCGCCGATGAATCAAAACCTGAAAAATGAAGGGCAGACTTTAGACCCTTATCGTAGCAAACAATATGAATTGGGTATTAAAGCCGATGTAGCAGATTTAAACCTTAGTGCTGCGGTATTCCATTTGGAGCGGCCATTTGCCTACGCGGGGGATGACAACGTGTTCCGCAAACAAGGTGAACAAGTAAACCGAGGGCTAGAGCTCACGGCAACCGGCCATGTTTGGCAAGGGCTAAATGTCTATAGCGGCGTGACTTTCTTAGATCCAAAACTCAAAGATACCAAGTTCACGACAACGCGTGATAAACGTGTTGTTGGTGTGCCGAAAGTTCAAGCCAATATGTTAGTGGAATACAGTTTACCGACAATGCCAGAACTGGTGTACAGCGCTAATGTGCACTATACAGGAAAACGAGCTGCTAATGACACCAATACTAGTTGGGCAGGTAGCTACACAACATTGGATTTAGGAACTCGTTATAGTACAAAAATCAATCAAGTTCCAACGACGGTCAGATTATCCGTCAATAACGTAACGGATGAGCGCTATTGGGCTTCCATTTTTCCATCAGGTATCAATGGAGAAGGGAAAGGGGGAAGTGCTTTTTTAGGTTCAGGCCGTGAAGTTCGCGCAACGGTTACGTTTGATTTCTAATTATAACAGTCTAGGAGTATGCCGTTTTACGTTAAGGTGAAACGGCGTGAAAAATATGAGAAAAACCATTTTTCTGCAATCGGTTATTTTACTGTTTGGACTACTAATGAGTAGCGCAATACAGGCGAAGACAGATAACCCCGAATTGCGTATTGCAACACCGTGGCCAGCACAAAATACTATTATTATGATGCTAGGTTACGGTGAGCAAATTGTCGGCACATCGATGATCGCGAAAAAAATTCCATTATTTCGCCAAATGTTACCCAATATTGATGATGTTCCAGTGATCAGTATTAGCAATCAATTAAACCCAGAACAAATCATTTCATTACGTACGGAGTTACTGTTCATTGCTAAAGGAATGGAAGTCCCACAACGTGATTTATTAGAAAATGCAGGGATGAAACTGGTTGAATACCCAGCGAATTCATTAAAATCGTTACAAGAAAGGGTTCAAGCCACAGCAAAAGAGCTGGGCCCTGATGCGCAAAGTAAAGCTATTGAATATCAACGCTATTTTGACCGTAATATCGTATTAGTTAATGAACGACTAAAAGGGCTCACTGATGCAGAAAAACGGACGGTATACCACAGTATGGGGAACGTGTTATTTACGTCTGGCCGCCCATCATTAAATCAAGATTGGATGGATTTAGCAGGGGCGAAAAACGTGGCAGAAACCTGGTTTTCTGACAAAAAAAATAACTCTGGTGAAGTCTTGTTAGAAACCATTATTAGCGCAAACCCTGATGTGATTGTGGCGATGAATAAAGAAGATGCTAATATCATACGAACATCTTCCCAATGGAAGGCAATGAGCGCAGTAAAAAACCAACAGGTGTATGTAAACCCAAAAGGGATGTTTTGGTGGTGCCGTGAAACTTCAGAAGAGGCCTTACAATTTCTTTGGTTAGCACAAACTCTTTACCCAGAGCGCTTTGTGGATATCGATATGCAACAAGAAACGGCTGATTTCTATCTGAAATTCTTTGGTATTTCATTGAGCGATGCGCAAATCGATAATATTTTGCATCCATAAAATAAAACTGCCAGCGAGGCTGGCAGCCTGTTATTTATTGATGACGCTCTTTTAAACGTTTGATTATCGTGCTTAAATCCAGCTCTTGGTCTTGTAGTAAGACTAATAAGTGGTACATCAAATCCGCGGCTTCGTTAGTCAATTCAGCGCGGTCATTAACGGTTGCCGCCAGAGCGGTTTCAACACCTTCTTCACCCACTTTTTGAGCAATACGTTTAGTACCGCTAGCATATAAACGCGCGGTATAGGAGCTTTCAGGAGAAGCGGTTTTGCGCTCTTTGAGTAACGTTTCTAACTCAAATAAAAAGCCCCAGTCACTTTGTGCGGGCGCGAAGCAGCTTTGTGTACCGTTATGGCAAGTTGGGCCATCCGGCAGTGCGAGAGCCAGTAGCGTATCACTGTCACAATCAGGGTAGATATCCACCAAATTTAGAAAATGATTGGAGGTTTCGCCTTTCGTCCACAAACGTTGTTTTGTACGAGAAAAAAAAGTGACTTTACGGCTGTCTAAGGTGACTTGCAATGCTTCTGGGTTCATATACCCAAGCATTAGCACGTCACCTGAAACGGCGTGTTGTACGATAACAGGCATCAGGTTATCGACTTTTTGCCATGCAAGTTGGCTGCATTGTTCTGTGGTTAACATACTCTAATTTGAACTCCGTTTTCGGCTAGGTATTGTTTTAAGTCACCGATATTAATAATTTGTTTATGAAATACAGAAGCGGCTAAAGCACCATCAACACCTGCGTCAGTGAAGGCATCAAGAAAATGCACTTTTTCACCTGCGCCGCCAGAGGCAATCAAGGGCACTTGGCAGACGTCACGGACTTTTTTGAGTTGTTGTAGATCATACCCTTGGCGTACACCATCTTGGTTCATCATATTTAACACAATTTCACCCGCGCCACGTTGTTGTACTTCTTTTACCCAATCAAGGGTTTTCCACGTGGTTTGTGTGGTACGTTTTTCATCGCCAGTAAATTGGTAAACGAGATATTCACCTGAGCTATCATCGAACCAAGTGTCAATACCGACAACGATACATTGTACGCCAAAGCGTTCAGCTAAACGGCTGATTAATGTAGGGTCGGATAATGCCGGGGAGTTGATGGAAATTTTATCTGCACCAAAAGACAGAATTTGCGCGGCATCGTCAACGCTTTTAATCCCACCTGCAACACAAAAAGGAATATCAATCACTTCGGCGACTTTGGCAACCCAGCTTTTGTCTACCACTCGGCCATCAGAAGAGGCGGTAATATCATAAAACACCAGCTCGTCAGCGCCTTCTTGGGCGTAGCGTTGTGCTAATGGAACAATATCACCGATGATCTCGTGATTACGAAATTGGACACCTTTAACCACTTGCCCATCACGGACGTCTAAGCAAGGAATTATGCGTTTTGCCAACATTTTATTGCCTCCGCAACGGTGAATTTACCTTCTAATAATGCACGACCAACAATCACGCCAGCTGCACCAGATGGTGGAATAGCCGCAATATCATCTAAATCGCCAATTCCCCCTGATGCCTGAAAGGCAATATCAGGGAATTTTTGGCTAATTTCTTGGTATAAATTCACATTAGAACCCGCCAATGTTCCATCTTTGGAAATATCAGTACAAAGGACGTGTTTTAAGCCATAAGGGCGATATATTTCAATGGCTTGCTCTAAAGTTAAATTTGAATTCTCCTGCCAGCCGCTGATGGCAATTTCTTTTACGCCTTTGTCATTAATTCGTACATCTAACGCAAGTACAATGGCTTCCCCACCATAGGTTTCAAACCATGTTTTAACCAATTCAGGTTTGGTCACCGCAGTTGAGCCAATGACAACACGAGCCGCTCCGGCTTCCAGTAAGGCTTTAACATCTTCTTCGGTACGAATACCACCACCAACTTGTACGGGAACACTCACGCCAGCTAATAATTTTTTGAGCAGTGGAATTTGGCGTTTTTGCGGGTCTTTCGCACCCGTTAAATCCACGAGGTGCAATAGTTTTGCCCCTTCTTTTTCATATTGCTGCAAACGTGGGAGTGGGTCATTGCCATAATCAGTTTGTTTGGCGTAATCCCCTTGATGCAATCGCACCACAGTGCCATCGATTAAATCTAATGCGGGAATGATCATGGTAATTACATCTCCAAAAAGTTTTGAATCAAACGTGAACCTGCTGCGCCAGAACGTTCTGGATGAAATTGGACACCATAGAAGTTATCGCAATTCACGGCACTGCTAAACGGATTGCCATATTGCGTTTGCGCGATGGTATTGCTGGAAATAGGCATCGAATAACTGTGTACAAAATAGAAATAGGCATTATCAGGGATATCCCTAAACAAGGGGTTTCCTGCTAAGGCTTTGACTTGGTTCCAACCGCTATGAGGAACTGGAAGTCCATTGGCATCCATTTTTTGTACAGGGCTATCAATTAACCCCAGTAGTGGCACTGTAGATTGGCCTTCTTCACTAAAAGAGCCGAGTAGCTGCATGCCTAAACAGATACCTAACACCGGTTGGGTAAGTGCTTTGATTAACGGAACTAATTCACGTTCAGTGAGCTTTTCCATGGCTGCGCTAGCAGTACCAACCCCCGGCAAAAAGACTTTGTCAGCTTGTAAAATAGTATTGGTATCACGGCTCACCACAGGGTTATAGCCTAGGCGTTTCACCGCATAAGCCACGGAGGCTAAATTTGCACAGCCGGTATCAAGGATGACAACGTTCATTACAGAACCCCTTTCGAGCTAGGTAACGTATCCCCTTCAACACGAATTGCTTGGCGCAATGTGCGGCCGAAAACTTTAAACAAACTTTCGGCTTTGTGGTGATCGTTTTTCCCTTTGGTTTTCAGGTGTAATGTGCAACCCATGGCATAGGAAAGTGAGCTAAAGAAGTGCTCAATCATTTCTGTGCTTAAGTCACCGACGCGTTGGTATTTAAACTCGGCCTTGTATTCAAGGTGCGGGCGACCTGAAATATCCAGTGCACAGCGCGCTTGGCATTCATCCATTGGCAGAACGAAACCAAAACGTGCGATACCGCGTTTATCACCCAGCGCCACTTTCAGTGCTTCACCTAGTGCAAGACCAGTGTCTTCAACCGTGTGGTGGTCATCGATAAATAAATCGCCATTCACTTCAATGTTTAATCGGAAACCGCCGTGAGTCGCGATTTGGTCTAACATGTGGTCAAAGAAGCCTACGCCAGTGCTAATTTTGCTGCCGCCTTCTTGGTCCAGCCACACTTCAACTTGGATATTGGTTTCTTTTGTTACACGCTTCACCAGTGCATGGCGGTTGCGTTTGGTTAATTGCTGGGTGATAGCTTCCCAGTCAAGTTCAGCTGGGTTATAACGTAACCCTTTGATACCCATATTTTTAGCTAATTGAATATCTGTTTCACGGTCACCAATCACATAGCTGTTTTCGCTGTCTAATACGTTGCTGTCTAAATAGCGCTCAACTAACTGCAATTTAGGTTTACGGCAAGCGCAGTTATCTTCGGGCTTATGTGGGCAAATTAACACTTCATCAAATTTAACGCCTTGGGACTCAAATACCTGCATCATTAAATTATGAGGGGGTTCGAAATCTGCTGTTGGAAAGCTATCGGTGCCTAAGCCGTCTTGATTGGTTATCATCACTAAACGGTAATTGGCTTTTTGCAGAGCAAGTAAGCTAGGAATAACTGCTTTTTCAAAGGCGAGTTTACTTAAACTATCAACTTGAAAGTCAGTTGGCGGCTCGGTAATTAATGTTCCATCACGGTCGATAAATAAAATTTTCTGGCTCATGAATCATTCCTAATTAGCAAAGTGCTGCAATAGCTTCAATAACACGGGTATTTTCTATTTCTGTCCCAATAGTAATACGCAGGCAATTAATGAGACCGGGTTGTTTACTTTGGTCACGTAAAATAATGCCTTGGTCCCACAGGGCTTTAAAGACTTTATTTCCATCAGTGAAACGCACCAAAATATAGTTGGTTTCACTTGGATAAACATGTTCAACCACTGATAAGTCGCGTAGCGCTTCACGAAGTGCAATACGGTTTTCTGTTACCGTTTCTACACGGCTTTTCATCGTCTCGATACCTTGGGGCTCAAGGGCTTGAGCTGCAATCATCGCAACAGGGGTTGATAACGGGTAAGGGGCGATAACCTTTAATAGCACTTCAATCACTTCAGGGGATGCTAAAGTAAAACCACAACGTAAACCTGCTAATGCAAAGGCTTTGGATAAGGTTCTTAAAATTACCAAGTTTGGGTATTGTGCTAACCAGTTTGCCACACTGTATTGTGGGCAGAACTCAATATAGGCTTCATCGACAACGACTAATGCACGGCCTGCAGCCATATCTAGCACTTCGCGTAAATCTTTATTGTCGATGATATTGCCTGTTGGGTTATTCGGGCTGCAAATATAAATCAGTTTGGTATTGGATAGATTTTCACGGATCGCGTTAACGTTTAATGCCCAGTCTGGCAACGCCATGATTTTCTTTTGTTCAACACCAAAGGTTTCTGCACTGACGCTGTACATGCCATAGGTTGGCGGGCAAAACATCACCGCATCTTTCCCCGGCTCACAAAATGCGCGGATTAACAACTCGATGGACTCATCGGCCCCACGGCAAACGAGCACTTGTTCTGGTTTAACTTTGGCATAAGCTGCATAGTTATTGATCACCGCAACCGGTTGGCATTCAGGATAACGGTTAAGGTTGCGTTCACTGAATTGGTAATCAGGTGCAATTGGGTATTCATTGGCATTGAGCCAAACGTCGCCATTTCCCCCTAAACGTCGTGCAGACATATAAGGCGTCATGGTTTTAACATTTTCACGTGCAAGACTGGCGGCATTAAATGGTTGGCTCATGACTTACTCCTGATTTTGTTTTTTTAGTTCGTTAACGCGTAAGGTAACGGCATTTTTGTGAGCGGTGAGTTGCTCTGCTTGCGCTAAAGTTTCGATGGTGTTGGCTAAGCCTAATAAGCCTTGCTGCGACAGTTTTTGCACCGTCATTCGCTTCATAAAGTCAGCGAGGCCAAGGCTTGAATAGGTTGCAGTATACCCGTAAGTGGGTAATACGTGATTTGTGCCTGAAGCGTAGTCTCCTGCAGATTCGGGTGACCAGTCTCCGACAAACACGGAACCTGCGCTAGTGATAGAATCGACTAGGTCATCGGCATTGCGTGTTTGTAAAATCAAGTGCTCAGGTCCATAGCGATTGCTAATTTCAACGCATTGTTCGATCGAATCAGCAATAATGACACGGCTGGCGCTCAATGCTTCTCGAGCAATTTCTGCACGTGAAAGTTGCGCTAATTGTTTTTCTGTTTCTTCGATCACGCGTTGGGCAAAGTTTTCATCATCAGTTAATAAAATAACTTGTGAATCAGGGCCATGCTCTGCTTGAGATAGCAAATCAGATGCGGTAAATGCTGGGTTTGCACCGTTATCAGCAATGACTAACACTTCGGAAGGCCCCGCAGGCATGTCAATAGCGGCTCCATCATGGCTTTGACTCACTTGGCGTTTTGCTTCAGTGACATAGGCATTACCGGGGCCAAAAATTTTATCAACTGCAGGAATACTTTGGGTACCAAATGCCATTGCAGCAATCGCTTGCGCACCGCCTACTTGGAAAATATCACTGATGCCACACAGTTTCGCAGCATACAAAATTTCATCGGCAATAGGTGGGGGCGAACACAAAATAATTTTGCGACAGCCTGCGATATTCGCAGGGGTTCCCAACATCATGACCGTTGATAACAAGGGAGCAGACCCTCCCGGAATATATAAACCGACCGCATCTATTGGGCGTGTGACTTGTTGGCACACGACGCCTGCCTGTGTTTCTACTGTAATCGGAGTGGGTTTTTGGGCTTCGTGAAAACGACGAATGTTACCAATGGCGGTTTTCATTGCTGTTTTGATTTCATCACCAAGACGAGCCTCTGCCGCGTCAACAGCATTTGCAGGTACACGCACTGTTTCGATTTCAGTTTTATCGAAACGACGGCTCAGTGCTTTGAGAGCGATATCGCCCTCGTTACGGACTTGGTCAATAATTTGGCTAACCGCAGTACTAATGCTACCAGAAGCCGCTATTGCGGGGCGCATTAATAAAGCGCTTTGTTGCTCTTGGTTACAAGCCGACCAGCGAACAGGTTGGTTAAATCCCATTTTCATGACGGCTTACTCCATCATTTTTTCAATTGGCAGGACAAGAATAGAGCTTGCACCTAAAGCTTTGAGTTTTTCCATGGTTTCCCAGAACAGCGTTTCTGAGCTCACCATGTGCATCGCCACACGGCTTTGTTCGCCTGCTAACGGTAGAATTGTTGGGCGTTCAGCGCCCGGCAGCAAGGCAATGATCTCTTCCAGTGTTTCACTTGGCGCGTGCAACATGATGTATTTGGATTCACGTGCTTGAATAACACCTTGGATACGGGTCATCATGCGGTCAATAAGCTGTTGTTTTTCCGGCGACATCTCGCCATCACGTTGAATTAAACAGGCTTTAGAGCGATAAATAACTTCCACTTCTTTTAGACCGTTTGCTTCAAGTGTTGCACCTGTAGAGACGAGGTCACAGATAGCGTCGGAAAGGCCAGCACGCGGGGCAACTTCGACTGAACCATTTAACAAGCATGATTTAAATTGAATGCCTTTTTGGTCGAAATAGCGTTTTAACAAGTGAGGGTAGGAAGTTGCAACGCGTGAGCCATTTAAGCACTCAGCACCAGTATAGTTGAAATCTAATGGGGCAGCGAGAGATAAGCGGCACCCACCGAAATCAAGACGACGCAGGGTTTTATACTGCGGGTTTTCCCCTTGAGCACGGCGGTTTAATAACTCTTCTTCAAGAACGTTTTCACCGATGATCCCTAAGTCAACGACACCGTCCATGACCAGCCCCGGAATATCGTCATCGCGAACGCGGAGTAAATCAATAGGCATATTTTCTGCATAAGCAATCAAACGTTGTTGTTGTAAATTGATTTTGATGCCACAGCGAGAAAGCAATTCTCTTGATTCTTCACTCAGACGGCCTGATTTTTGTATTGCAATACGTAAACGTGATTTATCCAACATGACTTTACCCTTATCCCTTTTAAAATTTTTTGTTTAGTAACTCTTTGTTCAAGAATAAAAAAACCCTCGGAAGATTATCTTCCGAGGGTTCTCTCAATTCGCATTTCAGCCACCGGAAGATTCGTTGAACGTCTTCCAGCACACATCGCCCGAAAGACTAGTCAGGATGATGGTGGTGATGATGGTTGCGTGAAATACGATTCATAATGTCTTCCGTTCTGTTATTTAAGTGAATGACTAAACATTCATTGTGCTAACTAAATACTCATTGGTATTCAACCTATCCGATTTCCCCCTATGAATGCAACCTTTTTTTAAAAAATAACCAATAATAATTAGTTGATGCGCTTTTATAGTGATAAATCCCTCAGAAATTGTATTCGGAAGTTTTATGGTTTTCAGCTACTCTGTGATTAATTTCAGTCAGTTGAACGATTGGGGAGTTTTCATATGAAAAAAGTCACTGTCATCGGGTTAGGGTGGGTTGGGTTACCGCTCGCCCAAGCCTTATTGTCTCAAGGCATTCATGTGGTTGGAACTAAAACGACACCAGATGGTATTGAAGCCGCTCAAGCGGTTGGAATTGAGTGTTATGCATTGAAATTAACCCCAGAACTTGAATGTGATGACGACGATTTAGCGCAGTTGATGGAACAAAGTGATGCTATCGTTATCTTGCTTCCGCCCTCTAAAATTAATACCGAATACTATGTGATGGCGATTGAAACACTGGTGAATAGCGCAATAGCCTTTCAGGTGCCTAAAGTTATTTTCACGTCATCTACTGCGGTTTATGGGGAACAAAATGGTGAAATGACCGAAAACAGCCCATTGGATGGGGTAACTGAATCAGCTAAAGCCTTGGTGGCGACAGAACAGTGGTTGCATCAGTTACCGAACATATCGGTGGATATTCTGCGATTAGCGGGATTAGTCGGTGAAAAACGCCATGCAGGGCGTTTTTTAGCGGGGAAAACCGGGGTGAAGGGGGCAAACCAACCTGTGAATATGGTGCATCAAGATGATGTGATTGCCGCCATTTTATTATTGCTCCAGCAACCGCAAGGGGGACATATTTATAACCTCTGTGCGCCAGTCCACCCAACACGAGCCGAATTTTATACTCATGCAGCACAATCTATCGGGTTAACCCCGCCTCAATTTATTGAAGAGAAGAATACGTTAGTGGGGAAAACCATTAACGGTAATAGAATTTGCCAAGAACTCGGGTTTGAATACCAGTACCCAAACCCAAGTTTGATGAATATGACCCTGTGATTATTTAATCGGGATCATGACAATTTTTTGGAACGCAGGGCGTGTGGTCAGTTGCTGGTACCAGCGTTCCAAATTGTTAAATTCGGGGCGTTCAGTGACAATTTCATGCCAAGGGTAAAATAGTGGTGCGATAGCAATGTCAGCGATACCAAATTTATCACCACTGAAATAGGCTTGGTTAGCTAATGCATTATCAGCAATGGTTAGTAACCGATTGATATTGCCATAAATAATTTTAGCTTGTTCTGGGTCTCTATCCGCTTCTGGGACACGAACAATTTTGTTCATCATCTGTTTAATGTGGTCGAATAAATTAGCACCACTCCAATCCATCCATTTATCTGCGGCAGCTCGTTCTTGTAGGTCTTGTGCGAGCAATAAGTGAGAATGATCAAACTTTTCCGTAAGGTAACGTAAAATCGCATTCGATTCCCACAGCGCAAAGTCATCATCCTGTAGAGTTGGAATTGTGCTGTTTGGATTCATTTTTATATATTCAGGTGTATCTAGCCCACCAAATGGGCCACCCACATCTTTTTGATTGTAAGCGATATTTAATTCTTCTAAGCACCAAAGTACTTTTTTGACATTGGAAGAGTTGACGCGTCCCCAAACAGTTAACATGGCAGTCTCCTAAATTGATTTTTTGGCATCGACCATGGTTAAGATAGATTAAATTTACTCAGAGGCAAATGTTTATTTGTTATCAGTGGCCTCAGTGAAATTAAAGTCTTATATTAGGTCTAGTTATCAAATTTTGTCACAGCGATGGGTTCTCGTTTAGTGATGTTGAGTCAATGACAGTAATTTAAATGTGTAGAATTAAGTGAAGGAATAACCGATGAGTAAGAAAATGTTGTCTTTAAAAACCCGCCGAGCTGGTATTGGGTTGAGTCTTTTGGTTGCCGTAAGTACCAGTGCTTATGCGGCGCAGACACCGGTTGCTCCTCAAGTCGATGCAAAAGCGTTTGTTTTGATGGATTATAATAGCGGCAAAATTTTAGCGTCTGGGAATCCAGATGAACGCTTAGATCCCGCAAGTTTAACAAAAATTATGACCAGCTATGTGATTGGGCAAGCGGTGAATGCGGGGAAAATTACCCCACAGGATATGGTTACGGTAGGTGAAGATGCATGGGCAACGGGAAACCCTGTTCTTAAAGGCTCTTCTTTGATGTTTTTAAAGCCAAAAGATCGTGTTTCCGTATTGGATTTAAATAAAGGGATTGTGATCCAGTCAGGGAATGATGCCAGTATTGCTCTTGCCGATTATGTTGCAGGTAGCCAAGACTCATTTGTGAGTTTAATGAATCAATACGTGCAAAAGATTGGTTTAAAGAATACCCATTTTAAAACCGTTCATGGCCTCGATTCAGAGGGGCAATATAGTACTGCACGGGATATGGCATTGTTAACCCAAGCAATGATCCGTGATGTTCCCGATGAATACGCACTGCACAAGGAAAAAGAATTTACCTTTAATAAAATTCGTCAACCAAACCGTAACCGTCTGTTATGGAACCAAAATTTAAAAGTGGATGGCGTAAAAACTGGGCACACGAGTGGAGCAGGCCATAACCTAGTCGCCTCTGCAACAGAAGGCGATATGCGTTTGATTTCAGTTGTGTTGGGAGCGCCAAGTGACCGTGTGCGTTTTTCTGAAAGCGAAAAATTACTCACTTGGGGTTTCCGTTTCTTTGAAACAGTCACGCCAATTAAGGCAGATGCCACACTGAAAAAGCAGCGTGTCTGGTTTGGTGATACTTCAGAAGTTGATTTAGGGGTTGCCGATGATGTTTCAATTACGATTCCTAAAGGGCAATTGCAAAACTTGAAAGTGGATATTCAACTAACTAACGATTCACTTGAAGCGCCTCTTGCTAAAAACCAAGCGGTAGGAACGATTAACTTTATTCTGAATGATGAAATCGTCGAACAGCATCCTCTAGTTGCAAAAAGTGCCGTTGAGGAAGCTGGATTTTTCGGTCGTATTTGGGATTACATCATGAAAACGATTAGCGGCTGGTGGAGTGCCATTTTCGGTTAATAATGATTAAATGAAAATGATGTGAACAAAAAAATGCCTGCATTAGCAGGCATTTTTATAGAGACGATAGATAAACAAATGCTATTCGCAGTGAGCCAATTTAATCGCTAATCCCCCTTGGGATGTTTCACGATACTTAGCGTTAATATCTTTACCAGTTTCATACATGGTTTCAATGACTTTATCGAGGCAAACACGTGGGTCACTGACACGGCGTAATGCCATGCGTGCGGCATTTACGGCTTTAACGGAAGCAATGGCGTTACGTTCAATGCAAGGTACTTGAACTTGCCCTCCAACAGGGTCGCAGGTGAGACCTAAGTTATGCTCCATGGCAATTTCTGCTGCGATACACACTTGCTCAGGGCTACCGCCCATTAATTCGGCGAGCCCCGCAGCGGCCATCGAACAAGCAACACCCACTTCTCCTTGGCAGCCCACTTCGGCGCCGGAAATTGACGCATTCATTTTATATAATGCACCAATGACACCGGAAACTAGAAAATAACGGGTATAGGAATTTTCATTCACAGGGCGAATGAATTTGTCATAGTAAGCTAATACCGCAGGAATAATGCCACAGGCTCCATTCGTTGGTGCCGTTACAACACGACCACCCGCTGCATTTTCTTCGTTAACGGCAAGCGCATACATATTGATCCAATCAATGACGGCCATTGGGTCCATATTGGTGT
The DNA here is from genome assembly GCF_028481025.1 of Providencia sp. PROV150. NCBI lineage: Bacteria > Pseudomonadati > Pseudomonadota > Gammaproteobacteria > Enterobacterales > Morganellaceae > Providencia > Providencia sp. PROV150. The sequence goes on from NZ_JAMPPJ010000007.1 coordinate 121,641, forward strand.
TATCGGTTGTTACGAGTTGACGACGTAACGCTGCTGCTCGACGTGGCACACGTAATGGGCCTGGTAGTAAACCTTCGGTTGTCACTCCCCGTTCAATACCGGATTTCATGACATCCCATACGGACGAGAGATATTGCTGAATTTCTTCTTTACTGCGTAACGCTAATTCATTCTGCATCACGAGTGCGGAAAGTGATAACCCTGTGTCTTTACAATGTTTTTGCAGGTCGGCCGCATATTTAAATGGGTAAGGGACTTGAACTGCATTTTCGTCTGACTGGCCAAAATGTTCTTCATCGACAATAAAACCACCGCCGATAGAATAGTAATTTTTGCTGTAAATAACATCATCACCACTGAATGCCGTAATACTCATTCCATTTTCATGGAGGGGGAGATTGGTTGTATGAAAATTCATCCCCCCTTCAGTAGGGAAATCAACTTCATGTTGCCCTTGTGCAAGGGAGAGCCTTTCAGTTTGCTCAACATTACGCATAAAAGCAGGAATAGCGTCAATATCAATGGTATCCGGTAAGTTACCCGCAAGACCCATAATAATCGCCATATCCGTTGCATGGCCTTTACCCGTTAAAGATAGCGAACCATATACATCAACTGCAATTCGTGTTGTGCGAGAGAGTAATTTTTGCTGGATAAGGTCGTCAACAAACTGTTTGCCCGCTTTCATTGGGCCGACGGTATGGGAACTAGAAGGGCCGATGCCAATTTTGAAGATATCAAATACACTAATCATATTCAGTGCTTCCTTTTGTAGAAAGTCATTGAAATTAGGTAGCTTCCGTTGTTGGTCGCTACCTAGTGGCTTCAATTAGAAGAATAACTTATATGTTGCCGCAGAGATAGCGACCAGACCCATAATTACGATAAATACATTGCTGATTTTACCTGAGTATTTACGCATTGCTGGTACCTTGCTAATTGCATACATTGGCATTAAGAACAGTAAGATAGCGATAACTGGGCCACCGAGGCTTTCAATAATATCTAGCACACCTGGGTTCAATGTTGCCACTAACCAAGTTGTGACTAACATGAAGATTGCAGTACCGCGGTTTAACTTGCGAACATCAATTGTTTTACCTTTTGCACGGTAAGCACGTTCAACTAGGCCATTGAAACCTTCACGAGCACCTAAATAATGACCAAGGAAGGATTTAATAATTGCAATAAAGGCAATGATTGCAGCTGCATATTTAATGAATGGCTGGTCAAAATAGCCAGACAGGTAGTCAAGAATACTGATATTTTGTGCTTTAGCTTGTGCAAGATCCGCTGAAGATAAGGTAAAGACACAGCTTATCACGAAGAACATAACTGTCAGCACCATCAGAATGTGTGCAGAAGCAAGGATCCGTGAGCATTTTTGTTCAGCTGCATCACCGTATTCTTCACGTTTTGCAACGGAGAAAGCGGAGATAATTGGCGAGTGGTTAAATGCGAATACCATCACTGGGATTGTTAGCCAAATAGTGACCCAGATGCTTTGTCCGCCGGTATTTTTTGTTGCTTCAGTGATACCTTCCCAAGTTAATGTATTTAGTACATCACCAGACCAATGTGGGATCATATACAGTGAGAATGCAACCAGCACGGCGATAAATGGAAACACTAACATACTCATGACTTTTACGATGTATTTTTCACCGAATGCCACAATCGCCATCACTCCGCCTACAAGGATCAAGGCAAGTAACCAGCGTGGTGGTGCGCCAACGCCCAATAATTCGGTTAAGAATTTATTGACGTTATTGGTGATGGAAACACCATAAACAAGAAGAATAGGGTAAATAGCAAAGAAGTAGAGTAGGGTGATCCAGTTTCCTGCTGTGCGACCAAAATGTTCTTCTACAACTTCAGTGATATCACCGTCAGGTTTTGAACCAGAAAGAACGAAGCGTGTTAACCCACGGTGAGCAAAAAATGTCATTGGGAAGGCTAATACCAGCATCAGTAAAACAGGTAATAAACCACTCATACCTGCATTGATTGGCAAAAACAATACCCCAGCACCGATAGCTGTACCATATAAACCCAGCATCCATACTGTGTCAGTTTTGCGCCAAGCACTACTATTTACTGTTTGCGAGGCCGTTTTGTCGATGGAACCAACTTTTGTTGCATCCATAATAGTCTCCGAAAATATAAGTCAAAAAAATCATTTAGCGTAACTGCAAATGCGTTACGACCTTTTAATCTTTTGGTACGAACAATTACTCAATAACAATTGTTTTCTTTTGCGTAACAATCTGATTGGAAATAAAACTAAAATTGACGGTAAATTGATTTTCAATCAGTTTTGTATTTTTATCATTAAATTTTAACATTGGATTTTGAGTGTGTGAATTTATAGTTTACCAGAATAAAATGCCGTGATCATTATCTCAAAAGAGAAATATCCCCCAAGATTGCGAGATATAATTATATTTTATAAAAATGTTAAATAAATTTGTGTTAAGTTTGTTTTTATTAGCAATTAAATAGTGGGTGAATAAGTTAAGCTTTACTTAAATGTGAGCAGAATTAAATTCTGTTAGAAAAATATTATTATATTAATGATTAAAATTGAGCTGATTAAAATATCATCCATATCAATATAAATATTGAACTGTACTGTAACAATAGTACAAGTTAATTGTTAGGGTTGTGATGTAAGTTATTGAAAATAAATAAAATATTTTTATCTTTTAGATTGATTCATTGAGTAACTAATTAGTTTGAAAATTGGAGGAAAGATAACTATATATTAATTATTTTACGTTTTTTTTGTGCTTATATTTGCCACTTTTTTTGCAACGAAAAAAATAATTAAAATAGGTAACAAGATATTTGTTAAGTAATTGTTTTAATAATTTTATTGATAACTTCAAAAAAGTTTTAATCATGAGAATGGAAATAAACAGAAACTTTGATTTAGCGCAATTTTTATAATGCTAAACATACTGGCATTAATTAATGCCAGTATTTGAATATACGTTGTTATGGTTGAAACCAACCTTTACGAATAAGAGAGGCAAAAATAAAACTATATAGCCGAGTGATAGGTAATTGAATTTTATACGCACCAACAGACCAGAGGATCTGGGCCAAACCGCATGCGACAATCGCCAGTATAAAGGCACCTGCCATATCTAAAGGCCAATGAACACCGAGGTAAATACGTGACCAAGCAATAACGACAGCGGGGATCATCATCACGAGGCCAACCCAAGTTCTTAGCCAGAAAAGAAATGCAAAAGCGAATGTAAAGACAATCGTACCATGGTTACTTGGGAATGAAGGCGTGGCTTCATGCTCGGAGAAATTAGTGCCAATTCCCATGACAAATGGGCGGTCATGCGGCGCGAAATAGCCCACTAGCCATGAAATGGTTAAGCCAATGACGATAGCAATGGCTGCTTTACAAGCAAAGGCACGTTGGCGAGTCATATTTGGCTGGGCGCCCCAAAACCAACAAGCAACAGTAAATAGTGGAAATAATAGAATTAAGCGTTTCGCAATCACATTCGCTACAGCAATGGTTCCACTAGCGGTTTCTGGAGTCGCATTGATCAAATTGAATAGATCAAGGTTAAGTTGTTCCAGCACAGTTCAGTACCTCGGTCAGATGGTTAGTGAGACAGAATAGATATAAAAGGGGGAGATTAAAGTTTCTTAATGAGCAGGTAAAGTCCCTTTGTCTTATTATTGAAAGCTATATGCGACAAATTTACTTGCGGTTTAACATTTACTCAATAATTATTTAGTGCAGTAATGAGTTTAGATAAGTCAAGGGAGAAAAAGTGATGTGGTGGCAAAAAGAGATACAACTTAGCGCAAAAGCGAGAGGGTTTCATTTAGTGACAGAAGAAATTCTCAAGCAACTTCCTGAACTTAGCTTAATCAAGGTTGGTTTAGCGAATATTTTTATTCAACATACATCAGCATCTTTAACAATCAATGAAAATGCAGATTACACTGTCAGGGAAGATTTCGAGAGCTTTTTCAATCAGGCCGTTCCTGAAAATGAACCTTATTATAAGCATGATTATGAAGGAAGTGATGACATGCCTGCGCACTTAAAAAGTAGTTTATTGGGTACAAGTTTGACTATTCCAATTACTAAAGGGTGTTTAAACATGGGGACGTGGCAGGGGATTTATTTATGTGAGCACCGAAATTATGGTGGAAAGCGTAGGTTAATCATTACATTGCAAGGCGAACCCAGCCGTTAGAAACAAAAAACCCGATAGCATGAAAACAAATAGTTGGCTATCGGGCTCCTCAATATGGGGACATCAAAGAAAAGCAGTGGCACTAATTAAGACCCCGTCTAAAAAAGAAAGTTCTCACCTAGATGAAAAAAAGTACAATATTTTTATTAAATTTGGCTTAAATAGCACAAAAAGAACAAGCAAAGTGTTAACACCTATAAATAAGTGAACAACTTTGCTTGTTGAGATGAAAAACGGAAGGGGCTAATTATTTGTATAGATTCAAATTTTCTTTTGCATAAGCTTCGAAATCTGTACATCCACCAATGTGTTGCTCATCAATAAAAATTTGTGGAACGGTTTCAACAGGTTTGCCAACGGTTTTAGATAAATCTTCTTTAGAAATACCTTCAGCTTGAATATCAACGTAGCGGTAGTCAAAATCTTCACGTTCATTTTTCAGTTTTTCAGCGAGTTCTTTTGCACGAACACAGTATGGGCAGCCAGGACGACCAAAAATAACAGTATACATAGTATCTCCTTTTTATCTTGAGCTCAGATTCTAATTGCAATGCTCAATACTATGCCTACATAAGTTATGAAATAAAAGTCGAATTTTCCTGTTATACCTATAGGTATGACATATAATTCTCAGTTTGAGAAAGTGACACAATAATGAGAGGAGAAAAAGAATGAGCAATAAACCTCAGTCTAAAGGGACAATGCGTTCACTAGCGGACATGCCAAAGCCCATTATCGTGTTAGAAGGTGTGGGGATCATTCTGCTTATTATTGTTTTGTTAGCAACAAATGACTATATCACATTGCCGGAGCCTTTAATGCAGCCAGGGGCGATCGTGAGCATGATTATGGTCGGCATTGGCTGTTTGGTGCCCGCAATGGTCAATATTGTCTGGCGAGCAATTCATGGCCTGAGTTTTTTGGGCATTGATAATAAACAACCAGAAAAGAATGTATCTAAAAAGCCAGACTCTACAGATAATAAACCAGATGAATAAGTAGATTGAGCGTGGTTTTACTGGTGTTTCGCTCTACAATGTGTGAGAATTATTCGTTTTTTAGTTAGGGGGAAAATGTGCCAGAACCCTAACAAATCGATATTGCACGACTATTTTGAGTTGAAGAAGGTTACTATCCATGGATTCTATTTGTTACCCTGACATCACTAAGTTACGTGAATGGTTAGACCAACTCAAAACCTCTTATTTCGAGTGTGATTCCTGCTCTGCATTACATTTACCTCATATGCAAAATATAGACGGTATTTTTGATGCAAAGCTCGATATTTTAAATAATGTTTTGGTGTTGTCTGCATTAGCTGAGCTCAAACCGACAGCGATTGTGACGTTAGTGGCGAATATCAGCCAAATTAATGCCAGCTCATTAACGGCAAAAGTTTTCCTTGAAATAAACAATGAAAACTTGCCTAAATTGATTGTTAGCCAATCATTTTCATTAGAAGCAGGAATGACGTATCGTCAATTCTGCCATTTTTTACAGCAAGCGGAAGAGCAAATTTCAGCTATTGTCTTTGAAATCTTTAGCAATAATTTGTTGTATGCAAATCAAGATGACTTTAGTGAAGATGATGACAGCTCTGAAGAAGAAGGCTCTGAGCTTTCTCTTGATGACAAACCTTCAGTCATTCTCCACTAAGTTTTTGCTATGCATTGTGAAAAATATGCCACAGGGCAATGCCATTCATGCCAATGGCTAACATTAACGCCTGAACAGCAAATTACCGAAAAGCAGAGCCAACTACAGGCTCTTTTGCCTGCTATTGATACTTCTTTATTTCAGCCTCCAGTGACAGGGCCGCAAACGGCTTTTCGCAATAAAGCCAAAATGGTCGTTAGTGGTAGTGTTGAGAAGCCAATTTTAGGTATTATCGGCCATGATGGACAGGGCGTTGACCTGACTGACTGTCCTTTATACCCAGCTGAGTTTTCTGACGTATTCGCGTCTTTAATTCCTTTTATTGCGAGGGCGGGTCTGACGCCTTATAACATTGAGCGCAAACGCGGTGAGCTAAAATATATATTACTGACACAAAGCAGACATACAGGGCAATTTATGCTGCGTTTTGTCTTACGTTCAGACAAAAAATTAGAGCAACTAAAAAAAGCCTTACCTTGGTTGCAAGAGCAACTGCCACAACTAACGGTGATCACGGCCAATATGCAGCCTGTCCATATGGCAATACTTGAAGGTGAGCAGGAAATCTTTCTGACGAAAGAGCAAACACTACGTGAAGAATTCAACCAAGTCCCGTTGTTTATTCGCCCACAAAGCTTTTTCCAAACTAACCCCGTTGTTGCAGCCAAACTGTATCAAACAGCAAGGGAATGGGTTAAAGCGTTAGATATTCATAGCTTGTGGGATCTGTTTTGTGGCGTGGGCGGCTTTGGGCTGCACTGTGCTGAAAAAGACACTCACTTAACAGGGATAGAAATCAGTGCGCCAGCGATTGCCAGCGCACAGCAATCAGCGGATGAACTTGGATTAAAGCATGTTGAGTTTAAAGCCCTTGATTCAACGCGTTTTGCCACGGCGAATCAGGATATCCCTCAGCTTATTTTAGTCAATCCGCCACGCCGAGGAATTGGTAAAGAGTTATGCGATTTCCTTTCCCATGTGCAGCCTGAATATATTTTGTATTCTAGCTGTAATGCACAAACCATGGCGCAAGATTTACAACTGTTGGCTGGCTATCAAGTCTGTAAAGTACAGCTATTTGACTTATTCCCTCATACTGCACACTTTGAAGTGCTGACGTTGTTAAAGCGTATTGTACAGTAAAATCCATGTGATGGTTTTTACTGTATAAAACGACAATTCAATATTCGTTATATCATTTGGGTAATTAATTTAATGTTTCAGCAGGAATGAATCCATGGATAATACTCTGAACTTAAATTCATCGATATGATTCGGTATAGGTTTATCACTATGATAGGAGAGCAAATGTTTTAGGTTTTCTAAAAAATCATTTTCGTTATCATATTTTTTTATACCTCTGTTAGGGTCAAAAAACTTATATATATAATTATTTTTATCGTGTTTAATTGAAATTGCCATACAATGGCCATCATAAGAAATCAGTGAATAGTAATCATTGTTATATTTTAATTTATTCTCTATATCAGCTTTTAGTTTTTCAATATTTGATTGGTTTTTATTTATTTGTAAGTTTGCATAGTCACAAATAGGTAGGCTTATATCATTGATTAACCCAGAATTTATATTCTTAGCTGTATTTTTATACATTTCTAGCTTAGATATAAACTCGAAAGCATTAGCTAGAAAAATTTTAATTTCTTTATCATCTAATGGTAAGTCAGATATTATTTTGTTTTTTATATTCTCATTCAATATTTTATGACAATAATAAATTTCTATTGAGTCTTCTTTGTTTTTTCTAACTAAATTATAGTAAAAGGTAACCAACTCTATAATTTCGTATTTACTATCTAAATAACTTACATTTTTATTTACACGAGATATATTTTTCATTAGTAGATGGGTTATATCGTATAGATTTTTTATATTAAGGTCATTTTCCTTATTCTCTAATGGTATTAAATTTTTATCTACTTTAATATCTGTGCTTTTATTGATTAATGATGTTTTTTTCTTTTTATTATCAATGAGTAATGAATCTATTTTGTGTGCAATTTTATTGAAATCATATGCGCGTTCATAACTGATCTGAATATTCAGGCCATTGACTATCTGTTTATTTAATAAACTTACTTCAACATCATTCGGCTTTCTGTTTTTTAAATGGTAACTTTGTGCTTTTATGGATTTTAAAGCGGCCCCCATCGATTCAATTAGTTTATCCCCATCACTCTTGTTTTCATTAAGAAGGTATAGGTTTGATAGACCATGGCAAATTCCATTGCTAGCATTAGAGGTATTTCTGACTTGAGTGAGCTTTTTTCTTAGGGCATTATTTTCTTTTTTATTAAAGTATGTAAGCAGTTTGTCTTGATCAAAAGGAATGTCAAATTGAATTTTTTTCATAATAAACTCATCAATCATATCTATTTAATTAGTTTAATTATTACATTATTCAAATAAAGTGCTCTTTAAAAATCCGATTGAGCGAATAAAAAAAGCTTGGTATAAGACCAAGCTTTTTTTACTTGTCGGAGAGAAAGAAAGACTAACCTCTGTGCTCAAATTCCAACGCTTTGCGTTCAATTAAACGCATTAGCACTGTTAAAATTGCATTGACCACTAAATAAATAATCCCCGCAGCAACAAACGCCATGACATTCCAGCTTTGACCAAAGATCAGTTGGCTATAGCCCATGACATCTAACATTGTAATCGTACTGGCAAGTGACGTACTCTTGAAAATCAGGACGACTTCATTGGAATAGGACGATAACGAACGCTTAAAGGCATAAGGCAAAATAATACGCATGGTTTGCATTTTGCTCATACCGAGGGCTTGGCAAGACTGCCATTGGCCTGATGGGATGGCTTTAACTGCACCGTGGAATAACAAAGTGGAATAAGCCGCACTGTTTAAGGCCAATGCAACCATTGCACAGATCCAAGGCGTGGAAATAATCTCCCACAACATGGGATAATCTTGCAATGATTTAAATTGACTTGGACCGTTATAAATTAAGAAAAATTGTACCAATAACGGCGTACCAGTGAAAAGCGTGATATAGATTTTAACGGCTTGAGAAACCACAGGGGTTTTCAGCGAGAGAACTAAAGTAAATAATATCGCTAAGATAAAAGCCACAATGAGTGCGCTAAACGTTAGTGATAAGCTGGTTGGTAGCCCTGGAAGAATATCTAAAATTAAATCCATCATTTTGATTCACCTCGCTCAAAGCGAGTAGTACGCAATTCAATACGTTTTAAGATAACTTGACTGACTAACGTAATGGCAAGGTAAATCAAACCCACAATGGCGTACCATGTGAATGGTTCGTGAGTTCTATTGACGATTGTTTTTGTTTGTAGCATCAAATCATTAACACTGATGAGTGAAACTAACGCGGTATCTTTTAATAATACAAGCCATTGGTTGCCTAAGCCTGGAAGCGCATGGCGCCACATTTGCGGCATAATGAACCGAAAGAAAATAGTGCGTTTGTTTAAACCTAATGCAAAACCTGCTTCCCACTGGCCATAAGGTACTGCTTTTAAAGCTCCTCTTAATGTTTGTGATGCATAAGAGGCGTACAACAAGGCAAGGGCAATAACACCACAAACAAATGGGGTATAGTCAAATTCGCCACTATTAGCAAAAAAAATGCTGGGGTCGATTTGAATAGTGGTTTGCCAAAAACCAAGGTTTATATCGAACCCATCACCAAACAAATTGATCAGTTGTAATGTACCGAAGTAGACAAATAATACGACCAATAATTCAGGTAGACCGCGGATCAAGGTAACCCAGCAGGTCCCTAAAAAGGCAATAGGTTTAAAACGAACGGACTCCCACGCAGTAAATAACATGGCGAGGATCAGCCCCAAAACCAGTGCAGAAACAGCAAGGCCGACGGTGATACCGGCGGCACTTGTTAAAAATAGAAAGTTGCTCATTAATTATATCAATTACTGTTGAAACCATTTTTTGTGGATAGCATCATAAGTGCCGTCTGCTTTAACTTCGGCTAAGGCTTTATTCATTTTATCCAACAGCTCTTTATTCCCTTTACGAACCGCAATACCTAAACCAATACCGAAATATTGTGGGTCAGTCACTTTTTCACCAACAGCAGCTAAGTTTTCGTTACCTTTAGCTTTTAACCATTCGTCAGCAACTGCGGTATCACCGAAGACGGCATCGATACGGCCATTTTGTAGGTCTAAAATAGCAGATTGGTAGTTATCATAAGGAACGGTTGTCATCCCTTTATGTTGTTCCATGATGTATTTTTGGTGAGTGGTTCCGTTTTGAACACCAATTTTTTTATCTTTTAATTGGTCTACTGAACTGATTTTTTCTTTTACAGCAATAAATTCTGCTGAGTTAGGGTAGTAAGTCTCAGTGAAATCTACTTGCTGTTGGCGCTCAGGGGTAATATCGATACCTGCCATTAATGCTTCAAAGCGACGGAATTTTAAGCTAGGAATTAAGCTGTCGAAAGATTGGTGAGTAAATGTACAAGTTGCATTCATTTTTTCACACATTGCATTGGCTAAATCAACGTCAAAGCCAACGATTTGGTTATTCTTATCGAACATTTCAAAAGGTGCGTAAGTCGCTTCTGTTGCAAAACGGATGGTTTCTTTTTCCGCAGCAGTTGCAGATAGGGTTACAGCGCCCAGCAGTGCAGCTAATATAATTTTTTTCATTGCTTAATCCTATATCTATTAATGTGACAGATAATTTGCAAATGCTTCTGTTTGAGGTGCAGTGAAATGGCTTGCATCCCCTTGTTCTACTATATGGCCGTTTTCCATATACACGACACGACTAGCGGTTTTGCGAGCAATTTCCACTTCGTGAGTGACGATGACTTGTGTAATCCCAGTTGCAGATAGTTCACGAATAATATCAACAACTTGAGCAGTGATTTCTGGGTCAAGTGCAGCGGTTGGTTCATCAAATAATAAAACTTTTGGTTCCATCATTAGCGCTCTTGCAATCGCAACACGCTGTTGCTGACCACCCGATAAATGTAAGGGGTAGCGATCAGCAAATTGCGACAACCGTAAGCGTTCTAATAACTTGGACGCTTTTGCTTGCGCTTCTTGCTTTGATAATTTTAACACGCGGCAAGGTGCTTCAATTAAGTTGTCCATAACGCTCAGATGAGGCCACAGATTATATTGTTGAAATACCATCCCTACATTTTGACGCAGCTCACGAATCGCTTTCGCATCTGGAGCTGAAGAAAAGTCAAATTGCTGACCCACAATATTCAAGTGGCCTGAACGTGGCATTTCTAATAAATTGAGGACACGTAACAATGAGCTTTTACCAGCCCCGCTTGGCCCAAGTAATACCATAGTCTCACCAGCAGAACACTCTAGATTGATATCAAAGAGTGCCTGATGGGAACCATAGAAACAGTTGATGTTTTTTAATTGAATGCTCATGTGTACCAATAATATCTTATTTCACTACCCGCGATATTAATCCTATGAGCATATTTATGCAATAATTTCTGCATAAAAATTTGGTTTTTACGCTAAAATTATTCCGATTTAACGGTCAGTTGCTCTGCTTGCTGTTCTTTAGCGAGTTGTTTATCTCGCTCATAAGCCAGTTCGCTGATGCGTTTTGCCATCCCCTTAAAGATAAATAAATGTGCGGGCATCATGGCAAACCAATAGAGTAGGCCGCAAAAGCCAGCTGGGTGCCACCATGCCCGAACATCGATTGAACGGCGGTTTCCGCTATCATGAATAGTAAAAGTTAGGCGGCCAAGTCCTGGCGCTTTCATACCAAATAACAAGCTAAGTTGTTTATTAGGCTCAAGATTAATCACGCGCCAGCCGTCAATTTCATCACCGAGTTGGAGCTGTTCACGATCGGGGCGGCCGTACTTCACTTTATTTAACATCATATCGTCCATGATGGCGCGAGTTTTCCACAGGCCATTGGCATAGAAATAGCCGTTTTTTCCGCCGATTTGTTGCACTGTATACCAAAGCGATTCTGAACTGGCTGTTGTTCCAAGGGTTGCTCCCGCTTGTTTTGGGTAATAGCCATAGCCGGGACGCCAGCGTTTTCTGACTTCTGGGTCATAACCCCAATCTGCGTTATCAACGGCATCGGCTTCTTCTGCTAAAGTCGTTCTAACGGCATCATCAAAAGAAATTAAGGTTTGGGGGATCAGTTCTCGTAACGCTTTATCATCCGCGGGGAGGTCGTGCTGCAAGCCTTGAATTAACTCCTTAGCGATTGACGGTGGTACGGAGGTGATCAAACTGATGAAATGCACGGAAATCATACTAATGGGGATCGGAATAGGAATAAGTAAACGCCGCTTACCACTGACTTTAATAAAGCGCTTAAATAGCTCTTGGTAGCTAATAAACTCAGGGCCACCTGCATCAAAAATCCGATTCTCAGTTGTTGGTATTTTTGCCAGTTGCGTTAAATAATACAAAATATTCGATAGAGCGATAGGTGACGATTTAGAACGAACCCAACGTGGTGGCGTTAAAATCGCTAAGTTGTAGACCATATCACGCATAATTTCGAATGCGGCAGAACCAGACCCAACGATAATTGATGAGCGGATTTCGGTAACAGGGATTTGGCTTTCACGTAGAATATCACCGGTTAAACGTCGAGCAATTAGGTGTGGTGAATAGGTGTGCCCATGTTGTAATGCACTGAGATAGATAACATGTTTAACGCTTGAGCCTTCAAGGGCTTGTTGCACGTTGCGAGCGGCTGCACGCTCACGCTCGACTAAATTGGCTTGGTCGGCCATGCTATGAACGAGGAAATAAACAATATCGATGCCTTCCATGACACCTTTTAGTGTTTCAGGGTCGTGAAGATCCACATAAATGCATTGGGTATCTTGCCAGCCTTGAGATAACATCCAATCAACACGACGTGCACCTGCTGTTACGTCATATCCTTGCTCAATGAGTTTAGGGATCAGATTCTGACCAATATAGCCACTAGCGCCCAACACTAAAACACGTTGTTTATCTGTCATGTTAATTTCCTGATTCACGCAAATTAACAGCTATTGTGACTGAAATTTTACCTATGTAAAGAAGGCCATGAGAATTGGCGTAATAAGACTCAGTACGAAGCCGTGAACAATAGCAGCAGGGACAATTGAAACCCCACCACTGCGTTGTAAAACAGGCAGTGTAAAATCCATTGATGTTGAACCACAAATGCCAAGAGCGGTTGAGCGGTAACGGTTAATAATAATTGGGATAAGCATGATTGCAGCAAGTTCCCTTGCTAAATCATTGAAAAAAGCTGCGCTCCCCATGACTGGGCCATAAGCATCGGTGAGGACAATCCCTGTTAATGAGTACCAGCCAAAGCCAGAAGCCAGCGCTAACCCCATTTTCACGGGAAGGTCTAGTAAGAACGCGGCTAACGCACCACCCGCTAATGCACTGACTGCCATGACAAACGCAATGGTTGTACCGCGGCGGTTGATTAAAATTTGCTTGATGCTCATGCCACTGTTACGTAGCTGGATACCGACGAGTAATAGCAGTAGCATTAACGCCAACTGGCTCCCTTTGTCGGCATAGTGCAGAAAATCAAAATGAGTTAGGCCAACGACAAATCCGAGTAGTAACACTCCGCATAGTTGTAAGGATTCGAGCACCATTTTGATTCGTGAAGGTGGTTTTTCTTGTTTATGTTGCGGAATTTTCCAAGGATCAAATTTATCCAGCAATAACAGTGAGATTACATTCAATGAAAATATGCAACCAAAAAAGGTAACTGCATAAATTAAAATAGAAAATAAGTGAACACTTAAATTTTCAAGAAGTGCGAGAGTAATTCCCATTAAAAATAAAATAACATACACCATTGAATTCAAGGATTGGTGTACTCGATGGAGAATTTGCTTGTTTTTAATAGGAATAAGATAACCAAGCGTTAATGGTAGAAGAATAATTAAGAGTCCTGAATACATGGCCGCATCCTTAGAGGTTATCCCATCGACTAGCTAAATATAAACAAAGGGTTATGCAATTTTATTTATTTAGGTTATTGAAGTACAAACCCGATTTAACGCCCCGTGCTAAAAGTTCTTTTTGTTATAAAATGTTTTTATTGGTGAACTAATAAAAAATAGGTCAAAAACACTAAAAATAAAAGTTTTACTATTTTATAACACTGCAATTAGATGCTCAACATAGTTTGCTATTTTGCTATGAAGAATTTTTATTTTACATACATAGTTATAGTAATAAAGAAGGTTAATCGGTAAGCTCTAAATATTGTTCTTTAGTATATCCAATTGACGGAATCACCCGATATGTAATGAAAACTAATAATATTTAGGGTGAACTAAAAATATTCCAAGGAGAGTGATATGTACCTGGAACGTGTGGAAATATACGGATTTAGAGGGATTAACCGCCTTTCATTAGAACTGAATAACAGTACAGTTTTAGTTGGCGAGAATTCATGGGGAAAGTCGAGCTTACTTGATGCTCTTGACCTTCTTCTTTCTCCTGAACATATAGATTACCAGTTCAGTCTTCATGATTTTCACTATCCCGCAGGGAATGATGAGTCACGTTACCGTTCATTGCAGATAGTCTTAAAATTTTGTGAACGCCGCAAAGGGCGTCATCAATCCTATCGTTTTCATAACTTAGCCTCAGTTTGGGTAGATAACGGTGATGACCTTAAACATATTTTTTATCGTGTTAGTGCAGAACTTAAAGATGATGACACGATAGTTGTCGATAAAAGCTTTTTAAATGCAGGTGGTAATAAACTTTCATTGGACAACGTCGGTAAATATATTAAAGAAATTATTCGGTTGTATCCTGTTATTCGCCTTCGTGATGCGCGTTTTTTACACTCACTTAATCCAGAAACGATTGTTTCAGGGCAAAAAGAGGTACGTGACTTATTTAATGCTCGTATTAAGGAACTCACTAGTGCATTGGTCAACAACCCTGAACGCTTAAGTGATGAAGATCTCTGTGATGGGGTTGATGCCATGCAACAGTTGCTTAGCCATTACTTCTCTGGGCAAAGCTCCCATATTATTCGTTCAGATAATTCAATGGTTAAAATAGAACCGCGTAAACGCGGTTGGAAAGCGCTTGATAATATTAACCGGTTAATTGCCAAACCAAATCAACGTAATATTCGGTTAATCATTTTAGGGATGTTTTCTTCTTTATTACAATCAAAGGGCAATATTCATTTAGATAAATACGCTCGGCCATTGATTATTGTTGAAGACCCTGAAACGCGTTTGCACCCAATTATGCTCTCCATTGCATGGGGCTTATTTAGCTTATTTTCTCTACAGAGGATCACCACGACGAATTCAGGGGAGCTACTTTCATTAGCGCCTTTGGAGGATTTATGTCGTTTGGTTCGTAATACGAATAAGGTTTCAGCTTATCGTTTAAATGAAAATGATTTGAGTGCTGAAGAATTACGTAAAATTTCTTTCCATATTCGCTTTAATCGTCCGTCAGCCTTGTTCGCTCGCTGTTGGTTATTAGTTGAAGGGGAAACTGAAATTTGGCTGATGAATGAATTCTCGCGCCAGTGTAACTATTACTTTGAAACAGAAGGAATAAAAGTTATTGCATTTGCGCAAAGTGGTTTGAAACCACTGCTAAAGTTTGCCAATAAAATGGGAATTGAATGGCATGTTTTAACTGATGGTGATGAGGCAGGGCGTAAATATGCGGCAACAGCGACGCATTATGCTAATAAAATTAATTCCTCAGATAGGGATAGGCTAACGATGCTACCCGCACCAGATATGGAACATTTCCTATATCGTGAAGGGTTTCGAAAACTTTATCATGAAATTGCTGATATTCCAGATAATGCGAAAGTTTCAACAAGGCGAGTGATTATTAAGGCGATCTCTCGTACATCGAAGCCAGATTTAGCGTTAGCAACTGTTAATCGGGCGGCTGAGTTAGGTCCAGATAGTATCCCTCTACAGTTGAAAAGTATGTTTTCTCGTGTGGCATGGTTGGCAAGGGGTAAAGCAAATTAATGGTGATATCGATAAATTTTACGGGTTGTTGATGGATTATTGAGAAATCCCACTCTTAGGTTTATCTCATGTTGAATCAATTGATAACTTAAGTGATATATAATTTGATCATTAGTTTTTAGCTGGCAACAAATTGGAAAGTCACCTCCTTTTACAAGTTGCAGCGATCTTAGAGGGCAATGCCCTCTTTTTGTTCATAGGAAGCGAATAAACATGAAGGCAAAGCCTAAGAAAAAGTGGCCGATTTATTTGGCAATCATTATTGTTGCCCTAGTCACTGCTGGGTTTCTTTTTAATCGTGAGGAAGAAGAGGTTTTTCAAACTGTAGATGTCACTCGAGGCGATTTAGATAAACAAGTGCTGGCAACGGGAAAACTTGACGCTGTACGTAAAGTCGATGTGGGGGCTCAAGTGAGTGGGCAACTACAAACTCTGTATGTTAAAGAGGGTGATTATGTTAAAAAAGGTGATTTATTAGCCGTTATTGACCCGAAAAAAGCCCAAAATGATGTGACTGAGTCTGAAGCGATGACTCGTGAACTTGAAGCGAATCTATCATTAGTTCAAGCGGAACTTCGCCTTGCTCAACTGACTTATCAACGTCATTTAAGCCTAGCGAAACAGCAAGCCGTTTCCCAACAAGAGCTTGATAAAGCCAAAACTGATGTAGAAGTGAAAAAAGCGCAAGTTGCCACTTATCAAGCGCAAATTAAGCGTAACCAAGCCACTTTAGATTCGGCAAAAACAAATTTGAAATACACTCAAATTACGGCTCCAATGGATGGCATTGTCACCTTTATTAAAACATTACAAGGGCAGACGGTTATTGCTGCTCAGGAAGCACCAACGATTTTAACACTTGCGGATTTAGACACGATGCTAGTAAAAGCGGAAGTTTCTGAAGCCGATGTGATTTATTTGGAGCCTGGGCAAGATGCCTCGTTTACCGTCTTAGGCGCTCCAGATAAAAAATTCTCAGGGCAACTAAAAGATATTTTACCAACACCTGAAAAAATCAATGATGCCATTTTCTATTATGCGCGCTTTGAGGTACCCAATCCGCAACATTTATTGAAATTACAAATGACCGCTCAGGTCACTATTGAATTAGAGTCACGTAAAAATGTTCTGTTACTACCGCTATCTGCATTAGGCAATGAAATTTCACCACAAACCTATGAAGTGGATATCCTTCAAGGCAATAAAGTCGAGAAAAAACACGTTGAAATTGGTGGTCGAAATGATGTGTATGTGGAAATTACCAAAGGCCTAAATGAAGGTGACAAAGTGGTCATTGGCCATAGCGAGACGGAATACTAACTATGTCTGCGTTAATTGATCTTCAAGGGATCACTCGCCGCTACGGGGAAGGCGAAAACCAAGTTACAGTCTTAAAAAATGTCTCACTGCAAATTAATGCAGGTGAGATGGTGGCGATTATTGGTGCTTCTGGTTCAGGTAAATCCACGCTCATGAATATTATTGGGTGCTTAGATAAACCAACTGAAGGGAATTATTGCATTGATGGTCAAAGCGTTGCAACGTTAGATAACGACCAATTGGCAGAACTGCGCCGAGAGCATTTTGGCTTTATTTTTCAACGTTACCATTTACTGAGTCATTTAAGTGCGGAACAAAATGTTGAGGTGCCTGCGGTGTATGCAGGGGCGGGTAAAAACCAACGTCGTGAGCGAGCAGCCCAGCTATTACAGCGTCTAGGGTTAGGGGAGCGAGTTGATTATCGCCCAAGTCAGTTGTCTGGTGGGCAACAACAGCGCGTGAGTATTGCTCGCGCTCTTATGAATGGTGGGCAGATAATTCTCGCGGATGAGCCAACAGGAGCACTGGATAGCCATTCGGGGGAAGAGGTCATGAATATTTTAAAAGACCTCTGTGCCCAAGGGCATACCGTAATTATTGTCACGCATGACCCTGAAATTGCTCAACAAGCGGAACGTATTATCGAAATTAAAGATGGCGAGATTTTGAATGACTCGGGTAGCAAAGCCATGAAACGAACAAATTCATTACCAAAAGCTCCCCCACGAAAATTCTCTTTAGCTCAGGCGTATGGGCGGTTTAGTGAGGCCTTATTAATGGCTTGGCGTGCCATGGTCGTTAATAAGATGCGTACATTGCTGACTATGCTTGGGATTATCATTGGCATTGCGTCGGTGGTATCAATAATGGTGATCGGTGATGCTGCTCAAGGTATGGTCCTTAATGATATAAAATCAATCGGGACGAATACCATTTCAATTTATCCAGGGGAAGACTTTGGGTACGATGATGCAAAAAATCGTCAGTCCTTAAGAGCCTCAGATATTGATGCATTAGCAAAACAGCCTTATGTGTACGCGATTTCTGGCGAGCTCAACCACTCAACACGCTTAAGAAAAGGGAATGTTGACGCTTCGGCACAGCTCACCGGTGTTGGTCGGGATTATTTTAATGTTTATGCCTCTAAATTTTCAGAAGGTATGAGTTTCACGCAAGATATGGTGGATAAGCGCGCACAAGTGGTGGTTATTGATGCCAATACTAAGCGCCGCTTTTTCCCTAAACAAGAAAATGTTATTGGCGAAACTTTGCTCATTGGTAATATGCCTGTAACGGTTATCGGTGTGCTTGAAGAGAAAAAATCGACTTTTGGTTCGAGTAAGTCGCTATCGGTTTGGTTACCGGATACTACGGTGAATAGTAAAATTCTGAACCGTCCATACTATGAGAGCTTTGTTGTTAGGGTGAAAGACGGTTACGATGCGAAAACGGTAGAACAGCAACTGACCCGCTTACTCACGTTGCGCCATGGTAAAAAGGATATTTTCACCTATAACCTTGACACTTTTGTAAAAACAGCGGAAAAAACCACCCAGACTATGCAACTGTTTCTAACATTAGTCGCGGTTATTTCGCTGGTGGTTGGTGGTATTGGTGTGATGAATATTATGCTGGTTTCTGTTACCGAAAGGACGCGAGAAATTGGTATTCGCATGGCGGTAGGGGCTAGGACTAGCGATGTGATGCAGCAATTTCTTATCGAAGCCGTACTAGTCTGTTTAATGGGCGGGTTGATGGGGATTGGCCTATCGTATGGGATTAGTTTATTGGCTCAAATGGCACTACCAGGCTGGACTTTTTCTTTTGACCCGGTGGCATTAGTCAGTGCCTTTGTTTGTTCAACAGCCATTGGCATTATTTTTGGCTTTTTACCTGCTCGAAATGCAGCTCGCTTGAACCCAATTGATGCGCTGGCGAGGGAATAAATTGTTCGTATAAAGCTCTCCATGCACATTTATCAAAATAGTGCATGGAGCATTATTTATATATTATTTCAGTACTTTAAGTAATGCTTGCATATATCCCATCGCATAAGCCATACCTGCGTGCCATGGCGCATCACATGACATTTGTGGCGTATGGTCAGGGATTAATACACCTGTATAATTATTTTCTTTTAATATTGTTAATACCTTCAACATGTCAATATCGCCCTCATCAATGAAGGTTTCATGATAGTGTGGCACTTTACCTTTAACGTTCCTAAAATGGACGTATGCCATCGCATCTTGACTTGCATATTGTTGCACTGCTTCGTAAACGTTGCCCTCAGACATTTCGGCAATGGTTCCAAGACAAAACTCTAGCGCATTTGATTTACTTGGTTTTATATCTAGTAATTTTTGATATAAGTGAGGTTGATTGACTAGCCTTGGCTGACCTCTGACAAACTCTAGTGGAGGATCGTCTGGATGAGCAGCTAGGCGAACGCCTGCTTCTTCAGCGACAGGGATAATATGGTTTAAGAACCAGGTTAACCTTTCCCAGAGTTGCTCTGTTGTTGTTTCAGGACGATAACCAGCACTATGGTTATTGATTTTCATATTCCATGCCATATTATCCGGCATTGGTTCTAGAATGTCTTCGTTGATGCCAGATAAACCAACAGTTTGAGCACCTCCTCGTGCTTTGTTTTCGATAACTCGCCCTGCGACTCCTGCCAGACTGAAATTATATCCAAAGACAGGAATACCTGCTTTCCCTACATTTCTAATAATGTTTTTGACGACTTCAAGCTGTTCTAATTTTTTAGGACCGTCAAACAAAATGTCATCCCAGTGGCAAGGGTCGAAATTTTCAATTGCATAAAATGTTAAGCCAAACTCTTGCATCCGGTCACGGATTTTTATTAGTTCATCTACTGTCCAGACATCACCAACAGCCGTTCCCCAGCCATCATTATCGCCAATTGGCTGGTCGCTACGTGAAAATCGTTCATTACTGTTAAAGTAGTCGACCATATGAACAACGATATGAGTTGCTCCACATTGTTTTGCAAAAGCATAATGTTCATCATTAAGCATATGTCGATATAAACCAAATCCTAGTTTCATAATTATTAACCTTTTAATTTGAAAATTTCTTAGTTAGTGAGATTTAGTGGTTTTACATATAATGCGACACTGATTGCGCCAACAATACCGATTCCACCTGCCACAAAAAATGCGATGCTATACATTCCAGACCATTCAATGATATAGCCTGTAATAATAGGGCCTAAAATTCCGGCAACATTTGCCATTGCGTGTACAAATCCACCAACCGCACCAATATTATTTTTTGCAACGGTATCTTGTAGAATTGCCCAATAGGTTGTAGCAGATAAATATAAGAAAAATATTCCGAATGCCATGAGTGCTACGGCACTTTCAACACGAGTAACATTACCGACAAGAAAGACAAGGATTGCCGATATTCCTAGACAACTAACCAACACGATTTTTCTGGAGAATAATGGTTTATTTGTTTTCTTTAAAACAAAGTCACAAAGTATTCCCCCTAAAGCCATTCCAATAGCACCTAATAGCCAAGGTATAATACTTACTATACTCATATCTTTTATACTGAGATTTTGAACATTAGATAAGTAACTTGGAAACCATGATAAAAAGAAAAATAAAATATAATTCAAACTGAAGAATGCAAGAGTTGTTGCTAATATAGTCGGACTCTTTATATAAAAAGATAATGGTTTAGATATAGTATTTGTGGTTTTTGATTCTACATTATTATCGTCAGATAAAATATATTCTAATTCTTCTTTTGATATTTTTTTATGTTGTTCCGGTTTATCTTTGGCAATTTTTAACCACCCAATTAGCCATATAAAGCCTATTGCAGCAAGTATAAAAAATGCAACACGCCAACCAGTTGTAATTATTAATATTCCCATTATAGGGCCAGCAATAGCTCCACCTATTGGATTACCCGCAGTTGCTATACCTATAGCAGTAGCAACTTCTTTTTTAGGGAACCAGTTATTAACCATTTTATTGAGTGTTGCTGCAAAGGGGCCTTCAGCTGCACCAAACAAAGTTCGGATAATAAGCATAGAGATAAAACCAACAGTTACCCCAATCATGCCGCAAAAGATAGACCAAAGAGCCATACTTACGGCAAAAACCTTTTTGGGACCATATTTATCTGATGCGTATCCGCCAATGAAATTAAATAAAGCATATCCAATAGAAAAACTACTGAAAAGTATACCCATTTCACTTGGTGTTAAGTTTAAATCTTTAGAAAAAACAGGAGCTGCAATAGCAAATGCAGAGCGATCCATATAGTTTATCATTCCTCCAAGAGAAATAAATAAAACTAAATTCCATCTTATTTTTTTAAACATAAATCACCTTTGATATAATGATATGTTTATTATTAAATTTAATAATACATATCTATTTTTATGTTTATCACATGACGCCAAATTTATTATATGCTTCTACAGCACCCATTCCATTTGCTATTTCTTTTTGTACTTTATTCTCCATTTTTTGTTTTTCAAATGCATGTTCAATAACGTAAGATTCTACATTTTTAGGAATAATTAATACGCCTTCTTCATCGGCAACAATTAAATCACCTGGTTCAATTAAAATATTATTGATTTTGATTGGAACTCGATAATCTAATACTTTACCTCTTATTTTTTGATCTTGAGCATAACTACCTAATGAAAATACAGGGAAATCAAGTTCTAGTATTTCTCTCTTATCTCTTGAATAGCCATAAATAATAGCGCCCGCAGCGTTAAGTTTTTTAGCTCTTGTCGACATTAATCCACCCCACAGGGCGTAATTATGCGAAGAACCGGAAGCGATATAAACTTCACCTTCCTTTAAGCTATCTAGTGCTTCAAACATAATACCGAAATCTTTATTTCCTAGTGGCCCATTAGATGTAACGTCAGGCGGTAACATGTAATCAGCTTCTAGTACAGGCATTGCTCGACCTACAATCTTCATATCCTCAGATAAAGGTTTGAGTATAGGAGGTAAGAACTGATGGTGTAATCCTATTTCATCTAAAATATCCCCTAGAAGAGCTACGGGTAATTCCTTTTTAATCTTGTCAAACAAATCATTATCTTTATTCATTTCATATTCCTATGTATCTAAGATCTTAATCTTCCTGTTTGGCTGTCAACCTGTCATACAGGCTAACAGTCTAGCCTTAATATTAAAAGAGGGTTAATATAGGTTTTGTGATACGACTCTAGTTTTATTATTGTTTTAATCACAGGAAGATTATTTTTTTGATTTTAAATCAAATGGATATTGCTAATTTTGGGGGTTAGATTGCATCCTTTAATTGAAAAACAAACACTTTCAGAACAAGTTAGAAGCTATGTTCTATCTTTAATATCTCAATCAAATCTAAATCCAGGTGATGAAATACCAAGTGAAAAAGAGATTATTGAACGTTTAGGGGTGAGCAGGGGGGTGGTTAGAGAGGCTTTTCAAAGCCTTTCTATATTAGGTATTTTAGATATTAGTAGTGGCAAAAAACCTAAAATACAAAAAATTAACTCAAACCCGTTAGAAACTATTTTTAACCATGCCATTGTGACTCAGCAGGTTAATTATCAGCAAATCTTAGGCCTTCGACGTGCGATTGAAGTTGATTCTGCAGTGTTGGCTGCAATGCATGGAAATAAAAATGATTATATCAAGTTAAGAAAAATTGCAGATAAAATGAGGAAATCCTTGTTGAGTTCTAATGATTGGGATTTGTTCATTGAGAGTGATATTGATTTCCACTTAACATTAGCTGAAATGTCACAAAATCCGTTATATGCATTGATGCTAAAAGCATTAAGAGGCGCATTAGGTGGTTCTATTTCAGCTGGTTTATTAAACCAAAACAACCATGATGAACATAAAAAGATCATTGATATTCATTTTGATATTTTAGAGTCAATTGAAAAACAAGACTTTGTGGCAACTGGGTTAAAGATGGATACTCACTTTAAGTTAACCATGGATAGTTTTTAGATCAGCCACCCATAATAATTTTTCTTAGTGAGATTTTTGAGTGGCGAAGGATAAGCTAAATTCCTTCGCTCTACTTTCTGTGTAACTCAGCTTTAAGGTCAATTATCAATATGTGAATCATCTGCTTGTAAATAATTTGATTTAGGGATAGTCCCATTTTTCGGAACCAAGTTCCTCAATTAAATTCTGCTAATTAAATGCGTTATTTTTAACTCCTTCATTTCCCGATAATATTTTTTTCAGTCTGTATATTCCCTCGTTTCTTAAAATATTTCATAATAAAAAACTGTCTGAAAAGATAAATTCTACTTGCGAATTGGTATCGATCATGGATATGATTTGCCTTGTAGAATAAATGAAACCTAGTTCCATATAATGGAACTTATAATAAAGCCAGTAAAAAACTAAGCAAAGACAACCACACAGCAGGTGCGATATGGCGAATAAAGCAGGTGAAGATTATTCTTTGGCTCGGGTACCCCAAAGTGCTCGTAGGCCGTTCTATGAAGTGTTAATTCTACGAATTGGCGCACTAGCTTGTGTTTCACAAGTTATGTTAGGTGCGGCTCTTGGGTATGGGTTAACTTTTTGGCAGGCGTTTTGGGCAACGATGCTTGGATCTGTAATTTTACAGGTTGTCAGCTGGGGGCTTGGAGCGGCTGCGTGCCGCGAAGGAATGTCAATCAGCCTACTGTCTCGGTGGGCGGGTTTTGGTAAGTTAGGCTCAGCACTCATTGGTGGCGCAATTGCTATCTCCTTAATGGGCTGGTTTGGCGTCCAAAATGGTTTCTTTGCGGATGGAATGTATAAAGCGACTAATGTGCTAACACCAGGGACTTGGTCACTTATTACAGGTATTGCGGTGACGGTTATAACAGTATATGGGTATCGATTTTTATCTATTACTGCCAATATCTCAACGCCGCTATTTTTATTCGCGTTAGGCTGGGCGACATATAATTTATTATCAGGTCAAGATATTGGTACGCTTATTAATGACACTGAACCCGCCGGGCCATTAATGACTATGCCTGCGGCCATCACAATGGTTGCTGGTGGTTTTATTATTGCAGCAGTGACAACACCCGATATCAGCCGTTTCATGAAAGGGCCTAAAGATGTGTTTTGGATGACGCTTATCGGCACATTTTTTGGTGAGTTACTGGTCAATATGATAGCGGTACTAATGGCGCTGTCATTACGTACAAGCCAAGTATTTGATTTAATGATGGCGCTGACAGGCCTATTAGGTGCATCGATTGTTATCTTCTCAACAATAAAAATGAATGATATCAATTTGTATTCATCATCGTTAGGTTTTTCAACACTGTTAAATGCCATATTTAATAAGCGTTTTGACCGTCGTTATTTAACGTGGGTGATTGGTATCTTTGGCACAATCGCTTCAATGTTAGGGATCTTAGATAACTTTATCGGTTTCTTAATTTACTTAGGAATAGCCATTCCTCCTGTCGCAGGGATTATGGTTGTTGACTATTACTTGTTAAAACGTGATCGCAAAGAACTAGATATCACTCGAGAGCAAGGCATATTACCACCGAGTTGTGAAGCATATAACCCAGTAACACTCGTGGTGTGGGTGATCGCAGTACTGGTTGGCTGGGGGACATCAGAGTTAGGTCCGCTGCATGCAGACTACGGTATCCCAGCGCTTAACTCTTTGATTACTGGTGCAGTTGCTTATTGGATAGGCATGCGCTGGCAGGCGAAAGCGAGAGGTGTTGAAACGGTACACTTTCGCAAAGTCTCTCATTTAGATTAAGGATTAAACAATGTCAGGTACAAAAGTTAAAGTTGCTCTGGCTCAGTTTGATTCAGAACTTGGCAATAAAACCAATAATTTACAACGCATGGCACAGTTGTGCCAACAAGCCGCAGATTCAGGGGCAAAACTGATTTGTTTCCCTGAGCTGGCGACAACGGGTTATCGTGGTGACTTACTGACCACTAAGTTGTGGGATTTAAGCGATTCCATCGGAAGTGAAACTTATACGCTATTTAGCGAACTTGCTACTCGTTTAAATATCACTATTGTTAGCGGTTTTGTTGAGCGCGGTGAATATTTAGGCGATATCTATAACTCTGTCGGTGTTTGGAACCCGGGGTGTGAGGGTATTAGTGGTGTTTTTCGTAAAGTTCATGCTTTCGGCATAGAAAAACAATGGTTTGGACGAGGTGATAGTTTCCCTGTGTTTGAAACGCCGATCGGTAAAATCGGTATCATGATTTGCTATGACATGGGTTTTCCAGAAGTCGCACGAATTTTAACATTACAAGGCGCGGAATTGTTATTAGCCCCTTCAGCTTGGTGTGTTCAAGACCGAGATGTGTGGGATATTAATAGCGCCTGTCGAGCACTAGAAAATGGAACTCACTTACTTGCAGTGAACCGTTGGGGTCATGAAGAAGATCTGCATTTATTTGGTGGTAGCAAGGTTTTAGGTCCTCGCGGCCAAGTACTTTGTGAAGCGAGCTGTGAGGGCGAAGAGCTATTAATCGGTGAGGTTGATTTTTTAAACCAAGCCCATACACGTTTAAAAGTGCCTTATCTGAGAGACAGAAAGCCACAAAGCTACAGTGTATTAACCCAAGGTTTAGGGTCATGAGTATTTTATCTAGCGTGGTTGATGTTTACCAATTGTTCTTACGTTCAGGTAATGAACTGACGGTGACAACGTTGGTTAATGAATAAGGTATGCCAAAAAGCTCGGCCTCCCGTCTTTTAAAGCAAATGGCTGAACTCGGATTGCTGGAAAAGAAAAACAATGCACCGATATATCGACCTGGTTTGCTGATTATGGAATTAGCTCATCGGGCTAGGGGGATGAACCCGCTAATCGATATGATGCTTGAAGCACTTGATGAACTTGCGAAAGATAGCGGGTTTACCAGTTATGTCTCAGCACTTGATGATGATATGGTTCGTGTTGTTCATGCACGTTTTGGTAATAGCATGCTGCAAGTGATCACTCAACCGGGTACCCGCTTACCCATACTGGGAACGTCAACGGGGCGTGCACTATTAGCAAGGTTACCGCTAAATGAGCGGTCAAAAATTATCGACCGTGAACCAAAAGAAGAACGGGGTAAATTAGTTGAGCGTTTGGACTTAGTGGCAGATCGTGGCTGGGAATTTTCGATGGATGAATCCGTTGCTGGAGTCGCTTCCATATCCAGCACGGTGTTCGACCCTGCACAAAATACGTTATATGCCTTGTGTTTAAGTTTGCCTGCTGCACAAATGAATGATGAGGTTATGGTGCAGTTATCCAAGAGCCTTTGTCATAAAGCCGCTTATCTTGGGTGTATGGTGGGTGACCCGTATTGGTTGCAAAAAAGCATGAATAAGCCATGAGATTATTTCATGTTATAAAAGCAAAAAGTAGTAAGTAGTTGAAGTAAGTAGTTGAAGTAAATAGTAAATTATAAATATTTAATATTGTTAGCATTTTAAGTGCGTGAATACGCCTTCATCAGGAAAAATGGAACCTCTATTACGTGAGATTCCATCTAGAGTGAAATGAGATTAACTCGCTATTCTATGCGAGTTAATCTCAAAGTAGCTCTTTACTCTCATAAAAAATAATTAAAATTAAAGGAAGTACAATGAGTCTAAAACAAACTCTTTGCGTATATGATCTAATCGATTGCGCTAGTGTTAAAGGTGAAGACATTGTTGCATTGTTCCAAGATTTCCCACACATTGAAGTCATGTCTAAAACGGTTAAGGATCACAAAGGACAAAGTGACTTTGTTCGCATTCTTATTCCAGGAACACAAGGTAAATCACAGCATAAAGATGCGCCAACACTGGGAATCATCGGGCGTTTAGGTGGAATTGGTGCTAGGCCTTCTCGAATAGGTGTTGTGTCTGATGCAGATGGTGCGATTGCCGCACTTGCAGCAGCGCTTAAACTGGCACAAATGCATGAAAAGGGTGACCAGTTACTCGGTGATGTCGTGGTCACGACCCATATTTGCCCAAATGCGCCAACACGTCCGCATACACCTGTTGATTTTATGGACTCGCCCCTTGAAGATGCCACGATGAATCAACATGAGGCGATCCCTGAAGCGGATGCTATTTTGTCCGTAGATACCACGAAGGGAAATCGTTTACTCAATCATAAAGGGTATGCACTGTCTCCAACAGTAAAAAATGGTTATATTTTACCCGTGTCAGAGGATTTAATTCGTTTGATGGAATGGAGTAGTGGCCAAAAAGCGGTGACATTTCCATTATCAATTCAAGACATTACGCCATATGGTAATGGTCTACATCATATCAACAGTATATTACAACCTGCGGTATCAACATCTGTACCAGTGGTTGGTGTCGCTATTTGCTCAGAAACGGTAGTACCAGGTTGCTCTACAGGGGCTAGCCATGAGGTTGATATTGCGGCTACTGTAAAATTTATGATAGAAGTGGCTAAAGCATTCACAGGAAAACAATGTGCGTTTTATGATGTTGAACAATATGATTTATTGACATCATTGTATGGTGATATGTCACACCTGCAAACAGCAGGTAATAATGCAGCAAAAAATGATTAATTTATAAATAGTCACAGTTAATTATTAGCGTTGTCAGTGTTATTAAAATAATTAACTGTGCTCTATTGGTGAGCTATAAATTCGATTCTGTTGTGTTGTCTGGAACATCCTCATTTTCAATAGGAACAATGAGGTCTGCATGATTACCTTTTGGGCCAATAGTCACACTAAATTGAACTTTCTGGCCTGCTTTTAGTGTCCTGTAACCGTCCATTTGGATACAGGAATAATGAGCAAAAATATCTTCTCCGCCATCAGCCGGGCAAATAAAACCAAAGCCTTTTGCGTTATTGAACCACTTAACGATACCCGTCTCCATATTTTATCCTTCAAATTTACCAGTATTTGCATTTAGAACGATGTATAAAAAACACATACAAAATAAGTATAAATACGATGTTATTTGTTCGTAAAATATACTGTAATAAATTACCTTCTAAGGTCAAGAGGTACGGTTCAGGAATTGCTGGAAAGTGTTAAGAATTCGCTAATCAATAGCGCTCATTTTCTATAATATTTGATATGGCTCACAGATTGCTAACCATGGAAGCAAAGGTGATTCCCATGATACACTGTCGCTTGATGCAATATAGACAAAAAACAGCATAGTAACTAAATGGTATAGTTTTATGATGTTATCAATATGATTGATAGAAATCGTTGATAATAAAGACTATGCTTAAATTGAAGTTAAACACTGAGCAAGAAAGCAATGAGTGATTTTCTGGGCACATTTAAAACTGACGTCATTTTTAAAGATGAAATAGAACAAACCTTACAGCCACCATCGATGTATAAGGTGCTATTAAATAATGACGATTACACCCCGATGGATTTTGTTGTCGAAGTGTTACAAAAATACTTTTCTTTTGATGAAGAACGCGCTACACAGATAATGTTAGATGTCCATATTCAAGGAAAGGGAGTTTGTGGAATTTTTACTGCAGAGGTTGCTGAAACTAAAGCGGCGCAAGTCAATACTTTTGCTCGTGAACATGAGTACCCTTTGCTTTGCACTATAGAGAAAGTCTAATTTGGCTTAATATCAATTTTGGGAGGTGCTTATGCTCAATCAAGAACTGGAGCTTAGTTTAAACGTAGCTTTTACGAAAGCGAAAGACAGTCGCCATGAGTTTATGACTGTAGAGCACCTATTGCTAGCGTTACTGAGTAATATCTCTGCTCGCGAAGCTTTAGATGCTTGTAAGGTTGATCTTGTTGCATTACGTCAAGAACTTGAACACTTCATCGCGCAAACTACACCTTTGTTACCCGAAAATGATAGCAGAGACACCCAGCCTACGCTGAGTTTTCAGCGTGTATTACAGCGCGCTGTTTTTCATGTGCAATCATCTGGGCGCAACGAAGTCAGCGGTGCAAACGTATTGGTCGCGATTTTTAGTGAGCAAGAGTCCCAAGCTGCGTACTTATTACGCAAGCATGATGTAAGCCGTTTAGATGTAGTTAATTATATTTCTCATGGCACGATAAAAGGCGAAGAGTCGTCATCAGAACAAGATATCTCCTCTAATAGTGTGCAAAACGAAGAGCAGCCGGTCCCAGAAGACCATATGGACAACTTTACGACCAACTTGAACCAGCAGGCCAAGAAAGGGAATATCGACCCTCTGGTTGGACGTCAGGCTGAATTAGAGCGTACGATTCAAGTATTGTGCCGCCGTCGTAAAAATAATCCACTATTAGTCGGTGAGTCAGGTGTCGGTAAAACCGCGATTGCTGAAGGGCTAGCATGGCGTATTGAGCAAGATGATGTACCTGACGTAATGAAAGGCTGCACAATTTTTTCATTAGATATTGGTTCATTATTGGCTGGAACCAAATACCGTGGTGACTTTGAGAAACGTTTCAAAGCATTATTAAAAATGCTGGAAAAAGATCCGAAGAGCATTTTATTTATTGATGAAATTCACACTATCATCGGTGCAGGAGCCGCGTCTGGTGGGCAAGTTGACGCAGCGAACTTAATTAAACCGTTGCTATCAAGTGGTCGAATTCGTGTTATTGGTTCAACAACATACCAAGAATTTGGCAGTATTTTTGAGAAAGATAGAGCGTTGGCTCGTCGTTTCCAGAAAATTGATATTGTAGAACCAACTCCCGAAGAAACAATTCGTATCATCAATGGGTTGAAGCCTAAGTATGAAGCTCATCATGATGTTCGTTATACCGCAAAAGCGATCCAAGCGGCGGTGGATTTATCCATTAAATATATTACCGACAGGCATTTGCCAGATAAAGCCATTGACGTGATTGATGAGGCCGGGGCGCGAACGCGACTGGTTGCACCAAGTAAGCGTAAAAAAACCATTGGTGTGCCTGAAATTGAAACAGTTGTGGCGCGTATCGCCCGTATTCCTGAAAAAACGGTTTCCTCAAGCGATAAAGATAAACTCAAGACACTCGACTCTCGTTTGAAAATGTTAGTGTTTGGACAAGACAAAGCGATAGATTCATTGTCTGAGGCAATCAAAATGAATCGGGCAGGTTTAGGGTTAGAAAATAAACCTGTGGGTTCTTTCTTATTTGCCGGTCCAACAGGGGTGGGTAAAACTGAAGTGACTGTCCAGTTAGCGAAAGCGTTGGATATCAAATTGCTGCGATTTGATATGTCTGAATATATGGAGCGCCACACGGTTAGCCGCTTAATTGGTGCGCCTCCTGGCTATGTCGGCTTTGACCAAGGTGGTTTACTGACCGATGCGGTTATCAAACATCCGCATTCAGTGGTGCTGTTAGATGAAATCGAAAAAGCGCATCCAGATGTGTTTAATATTCTTTTACAGGTAATGGACCACGGAACGTTAACAGACAATAACGGTCGTAAGGCGGATTTCCGTAATGTTGTTGTGGTAATGACAACCAACGCTGGGGTGCAAGAAACTCAGCGCCGTTCTATTGGTTTTGCTGAGCAAGATAATAGCACTGATGCGATGTCTGAAATCAAAAAGGCGTTCTCACCAGAATTTCGCAACCGCCTTGATGGTATCATTTGGTTTAACTCATTAACTCCAGAAATTATTACGCAAGTCGTTGATAAGTTTATTGTGGAATTACAAGTTCAGCTTGATGAAAAGGGTGTATCAATTGAAGTTAGCGCCGCGGCTCGCCGCTGGTTGTGTGAAAAAGGTTATGATAAAGCGATGGGTGCCCGACCTATGGCTCGCACCATTCAGGATAACCTGAAAAAACCATTAGCAAACGAGTTGTTATTTGGTTCACTAACCAATGGTGGCTCTGTAAGTATCGGGCTTGATGAAAAAAGTAACACACTGACATACAGCTTCAGTAGCGTGCACAAGGCCTCTCCGGAGGATGCGGTATTCTGACGAATAGACCACAGGTGTATCAATGCACCTGTGGTTGTCAGGCCTTGCCTGAAGAGAATATCAACGGCTACGGAAAATGATTCGGCCTTTGCTCAGGTCATAAGGTGTTAACTCTACAGTTACCTTGTCGCCTGTCAGGATGCGGATATAGTTTTTACGCATTTTTCCAGAAATATGAGCAGTCACCACGTGACCGTTTTCCAGTTCAACACGGAACATTGTGTTTGGCAGGGTATCTAAAACTGTGCCCTGCATTTCAATATTGTCTTCTTTGGCCATCTAATCCTCTAAGTTTAATAACCGTGATTTTTAACGGGCAAGATAATGCCCAAAAACCCGCACTAAGTAAAGAAGTGTCGCATTTTAACGCGATCTTTATTTTTAAGTGAAGGAATAAAATTAATGTAAAACCAAAATTCATTAATCGAAAATTGGCGGTATTTCAATCGATTGCGGTATCCAGCAGACGGGGTCAATCGCTTTGTCACGCCACCGATAAAGAATATGTAAAAAATCCCTACGGGATATCTCTTTTGCGCCCATTGAGGCGGTATGGTGGTTAAGTACCTGACAATCAAAAAGTTGCCCATTATAGCGCAAAAAATGAAAATAGAATGTAATAAAAGCAAATTTGGATGCATCATTCATTCTACTGAACATAGATTCCCCACAAAATAGGTGCCCCATGTTCACGCCATACAGGCCTCCAACGAGTTTATCGCCATACCAAGCTTCAATGGAATGCGCCATACCTGCTTGGTGTAGCGCTAAATACCCAGCTTGAACTTCGGGTAAAATCCATGTGCCTTCTTGGCGTACAGAACAAGCTTCAATAACTTGCTTGAATGCATGGTTAACAGTAATGCGATAAGTCTGCTTTTTTAAAACTTTTTTCATTGACCGGCTAATATGGAGTTCACCAACCATGAGTACTGCTCTAGGGTCCGGAGACCACCATAAAGGCATCTCTCCAGGATTAAACCAAGGAAAGATACCATCATAATAGGCAGCTTGCAGCCTTTTTGATGAAAGATCTCCGCCAATCGCTAATAAGCCATTGGGCTCCCGCATGGCTTCAGACACGGGAGGGAATAAATAGGAGTCATCATCTAATTGGTACATATACGCCTCAGAGCGGTTGTTGTGCCCAGTGGCGCTGGCGGAACTGATAATACTGGCCTTGCATACCTAACAGCGCTTGATGGGTACCTTGTTCGATGATTTTACCATTATCCATCACACAGATGTTATCCATTTCCTCTAAGCCCTGCATACGGTGAGTAATGACAATTAACGTCTTATCGGCACATTTTTCTTTTAACAGTGCTAAAATCTGCTGTTCAGTTTGTGCATCAAGCCCTTCCGTTGGTTCATCCATTAGAATTAATGGTGTGTTATGTAATAAAGCACGGGCAATACCTAAGCGGCGTTGTTCCCCTCCAGAAAGTTGTCGGCCGCCTTCACCCATCCACGCATTAAGCTTTAATTCGTTTTCTAATAAATTACCTAGACCAACTTGCTGCAATACTTCGCTTAATTCGGTATCCGTCGCTTGTTCATTGGCGAGCAACAGATTATTGCGCAATGTATCACTAAAGACATGAACCCGTTGTGGTACTACAGACATCATATTACGTAACGATTTTTCGCTAAATTCGTTAATAGGCGTGCCATTTAAGTAGATGGTTCCGCTATCAACATCCCAAGCACGGGTTAATAACTGCAGAAGAGTGGATTTACCACAACCTGTTTTACCTAATAAAGCAAGGTGTTGGCCTTTATTTAATGTTAAAGACACATTTTGAAGAACGGCAAATGGCTGTTCTGGATAGGTAAATGAAATATTATCGACAGTCAGGTTTTCCAATGTTGCGATTGAAGGGCTTTCACTTGGGAAAGTTACCTCTGGTTTTGCGGTCATTAATTGGGAAACGCGAGTAGCAGATGCAATCACTTGACCCATATGTTGGAAGGCAACAGCAACAGGGCCTAATGCTTCGAAAGCCGCTAGCGCACAGAATACAAATAAAGCAATCAGTGCTCCCGGTTTTGTATCGCCCCCTACATGGTCGGCAGCCATCCAAAGAAGCAGTGTTGCTGTAACACCAGAGGCAAATAAAATAATGGCTTGAGATAACCCAGTGAGTGCCGCTTGCTGTTGTTGACGCACTTGCCACTTATTTTCGATATTAAGCAAGTTTTGGCGAAAGCGTTCAGTGGCGCCAAATAATGTTAACTCAGCTTGTCCTTGCAGTGCGGAGGTTAAAATAGTGCGATAACTTCCACGTAATTCGGTTAGCTCACGGCCAATGGGTTTTCCTGCACGATAAAATATAAATGGCATTGTAAATAGCAAGAACAGCATGATGCCACCCAGTGTCCAAGCAAGACGAGGGTCGAGATAACTTAAACCAAAAATAAGGACAAAGGTAACAAAAAATGCAGTAATGATCGGCGATAAAACACGCAAATAGAGGTGATCTAGGGTCTCTACGTCAGCGACCAGACGATTGAGTAACTCCCCTTGACGAAAACGACTGATACCACCCGGCGAAAGGGGCAATACTTTACTAAAAGCAAAAACCCGTAAATGAGCAAGTACTTTAAAAGTAGCATCGTGGCTAACTAGGCGTTCTCCATAGCGGCCAGCGGTACGAAAAATAGCGGCACCACGGACACCCGCAGCGGGTAACATGTAATTAAAATAGTAAAGACCCGGAAAACCAGCAATGGCGGTTCCGGCTAAAAACCAACCAGAAAGGGTAAGTAAGCCAATACTTGCCAGTAAGGTCACAATCGCCAAGATAATGCCTAATGTAATTAAAAACCAATGGCGGCGGTAAAGGGCTAAGAAAGGTAATAAAATTTTCATTATCAAAGCTCCTCACTGCGATGGGCAAGTAACTGGGCAAAAGCGCCTTCTGACTTGCTTAACTGTGTATAATTACCTTGTTGAATGATTTGCCCGTTCGCCATTACCCAAATTTGGTCATAATCAAGGGTTTCTTCCAGTAAATGGGTGACTAAAAGGGTCGTTTGCTGACTTGATAGCTGGTTAAGTGTTTGCATAACACGTTGTTCGCTGTGGGAGTCTAAGCTCGCAGCAGGCTCATCTAGAAGGAGCATACGAGAGGGTTTCAACAGGGTTCGTGCAACGGCAACTCGCTGAGCTTGCCCGACCGAAAGGCGAGCGGCATAGTCACCCAGCTTGGTATTTAGGCCATCAGGCAAATGGGCTAAGAATTCGGAAACATATGCATTATCAATCGCCTGTTGAATTTCCGCTTCTGTAGCATTTGGCTTGCCTAAACAGATGTTTTCAACCAGTGTTTGCTCTGGAAGGTGAGGGTTTTGCCCAACCCAACCGAGTAATTCACGCCATTTATCAGGGCATAATTCACGAAGTTCAACACCATTTATGGTGATGGAACCGCGATAAGGCAAAAAGCCTAACAATAAATTCAGTAATGAGCTTTTTCCCGCACCACTTTGACCAACAATTGCAATACGTTGTTGTGGCTCAATATTGAAATCTAATGGCCCAGCAAGGCGCACTCCATCATGGGATAAAATTTCTAATTGTTTAGCCTGAATATAGATAGCCTCATCACTCAGTGTTTGGGTTCCTTGTTGAGCTTTTTGTTCGCCATCACTGTTTAATAGCGTTTCGAGTGTTTCAGCGGCACCAACAGCTTGCGCTTTGGCGTGGTAGTAGGTGCCAAGGTCACGTAATGGTTGGAAAAACTCTGGTGAAAGTATTAGGGCAAGAAAACCCGCAAATAGCGTGACAGGTAAACCATAGCTACCGAAGTTTATTTCACCCAGGTAGGAAAAACCAAAATAGACAGCAACAACAGCAATAGAAATCGATGCAAAAAATTCAAGTACGCCAGAAGACAGAAATGCCATCCTCAATACTTCCATCGTTCTGGAACGAAAATCTTCTGTTGATTCACGAATTTGCTTAATCTCTGCTTTTTCACGAAAAAATAACCGTAAGGTATCAAGGCCTCGTAGTCTATCGAGAAAACTCCCGCTTAAACGACCTAAGGCAATAAAGTTACGACGGTTAGCATCCGCAGCGCCTAATCCGACTAATGCCATAAAGATAGGAATCAGCGGGGCAGTGACGAATAAAATGAGTGCTGCAGCCCAGTTAAAGGGGAAAATAGCAATCAGGATCATAATGGGGATGATCCCAGCTAAATACATTTGGGGAAGATAGCGCGAATAGTAGTCTTGCATATCTTCAATTTGTTCAAGAATAATTGTAGCCCAGCTACCCGCTGGCTTACCTTTAACCCACACAGGGCCGAGTTCTTGAAGTTTATCGAGTACCATGGTACGTATTTCTTGGCGCACCACTTGGCCACAACGAAAGCCAACGCGTTCTCGTACATAAGTGACAATTGCGCGTAAGATAAAAACGCAAATCAGAAGAACAAAAGGGGTTAATAACTGTTCTCGAGGAACGTTATCCATAATCAATGCTTGTAAGATAACAGCTAAGAACCAAGCTTGAGCAATAATCAGTAATCCACTCAAAATGCCTAGTAACATAGAGATCCGCAACCAGCGCTTGGCAGGGGCACTGTGTTGTTTTAACCAACGTACCAATTCAGTCTGTCTTGATTTATCCATAATGATTTAGTTAGCAGGTGTAGTTTTAATGTCATTGAGTATAGTTAGGAAACATCACCCTAACGTTGTTTTTACCATGCGTGATATTGCAGTTGACCTGTTTTAAACCGCATGAGAACGATAAATTTTGATCTGGTAACGCAATTGGTGATTATAAGAAAATCTGCGTTTTTGATCTTACCCACAAATTCGAGTATTAGAGTACATCATAACAGCTTCACCGCGATATGTTACCTAATAAAAGTGGGTTATTTAAAGTGAGTTGTGCTTTGTTATTAAATTGTTTTATAAAGGTAAATTTAATATTTCAGTAAATTTTTAGATGTAATGATATTGGGATATTACTGTATTTCTACGTAATAAAAAGGTGGCTTAACAAAGAAATGTTAAGCCATCGGCATTTTTCACTACAATTAGAATGTGGGGTCTATCATTAACCATTCTTTGGGTTTTAATTCATAGTTTCCTTTTAATAAATTATCCCAAGCCTGATCTTTTTCTTTCATGGTATTAAATGAGCGAGTTTGCGTATCCATTAACTCCCAGGTTTGTTCCGTTTGTTGCCATATATTACAATCAATACTAGAGCTACTTGGATAGGAATAGCACATAACCACATCATCTTGATTGTTTTGGTTAACATCGGCCATAAAGCCTACACACGGGTATGGGTCGTATTGTGAGGTACAATACCAAGCACTACTAAGGTTTTCCCCGAGGTCGAACCAACTCTTCGGTATTGCAGGGCTATTTTGAGCTTGAATTAATACTGATTTTAGCGATCTGCGCTGTTCTTCTTCATAAGGGCTGGTTTGGAATAGTTTTTGATATTCAGGGTTGTTATTGAGTTTTTCAAAAGCTTGTTGCCCTTTCTCACCTAATTGTTTTAAGTCATAAGCAAGCGAGCTATTGACTTTAATTTTGCCATTTTCAACGCCGGCAAGAATACTGTTTAGTGTGATGCGTTTAAAATCAGCAATAGGGCTGTTAATGACCAATATAATGGCAATTAGAGACAAAATTCCCGCTTTATTGATAGGGCCTAAATAGGACATCCAGGCTGATTTTTTATAGATAATTGCGATGCTATAAGCAAAAATCAATACAAATAGGAATAGGGCAATAGTAAAGGCGTATAGGCGCTCAACACTCCAACTATACTGGTTAACTCGTACTAAAATGCCATAGAGCGAAAGCACTGAAAATGCATTAAGTAAAATAATGCTAATTAAGACAAAACCGTTGAGACCCGCACGGAATTGATATTGGGTTGTGCCATCGCCATACACGAAATTGATAAAAATAAGGTTTAAAATTAAAAACCACAGCATTACTGCGGAGCCTAAGCCTGCAGAGGTTAAACCTGAAAAGTATGAAACAACGAAACCGCCTAAGAAAATAACAGCAACAATATTCAATAGAGGTAAGAAAAAACGCGCAATAAAGCTAACAAAATTACTGAATTGCACATTCAGTGCTACGCGTAAAAAAGCTAAACTCACGTTGAACCCAAGAGCAAAGCTCACCCAATAGATAACGTCGTTATCAAGAGCTTCACTCAAAAAAGTTAGGTTAACAATACCAAATAAAAAACTGGCTATTTTTACGATTAAAGTTAGCAACCCACCGATTATAGAAGCGAGAATACCCAGAAAGGTATTTTTAATATATAGCCCCATTAAGCAACCGTAATCAATTTTCCATGTTCTTGTGGTTTGCCACGATTGCATCCAAGGAAGTATAAAAAAGAGTAAGACGGTGAGGGTGATAAAGGCGAAGAATGGGTCTGTATCTGAAGGATTTAGAAAGTCTTGGGCATGCCAGTAATTGAGCCAGAAAATTAACCCAATAATGACCGCAATGTTCAGATAAAAAATAGCGGATTTTGCATTGGTAATTAGGTAACTGATTGCTGAAGGAACAAAAATGGCGAGCAAAATAGGCAGATATAGGGTGGTGGCGCTTAGTTGGCTTTCTAGGCGGATAGAGTAATCAGTAGTGGCTGTGATGACGATGCCTTGAATCACGGCAAGTATGACAATAATAAAATAAGAATAACCGCGAATGGCATCACGTTCTAATTGTTGCCCCATACCTACACCTTATATTAATTAATGTTATGTAAAAACAGTATAGGCAGTATTAAAAAAGTACAATATAAACTTGGTCTTAAAAATATATGCAAAACCAATAGTTAGGATGGGGAGTATAAGTAATAAAAAAGGCTTCAATTGAGGAAAAATTGAAGCCTATCTAAATTACAATCACTTATTGATTATTTTGATGCTAAGCCATCAAGATAACGTTCTGCATCTAAGGCTGCCATACAACCTGTGCCCGCAGAGGTAATTGCTTGGCGGTATATATGGTCCATGACATCACCAGCCGCGAACACACCTTCAACAGAAGTTTGAGTTGCATTGCCTTGGGTGCCAGATTGCACTTTAATATAACCGTTGTCTAAATCTAATTGGCCTTCAAAAATAGCTGTATTTGGGCTGTGGCCGATGGCAATAAATGCCCCCATAACAGGGATATCTTCTGTTGCGTGTGTTTTAGTACATTCTAAGCGCACACCCGTCACGCCCATATCATCACCTAATACTTCATTTAATGTGCGGTCGGTATGCAGAATAATATTACCGTTCTCAACTTTATCCATTAAACGATTAATCAGGATTTTTTCTGCACGGAAACTATCACGACGATGAATTAAATGAACTTCTGAAGCAATATTAGAAAGGTACAATGCTTCTTCTACCGCAGTGTTTCCGCCACCAACAACAGCGACTTTTTGGTTACGATAGAAGAAACCGTCACAAGTTGCACAAGCTGAAACGCCACGGCCTTTGAACGCTTCTTCTGAAGGTAGGCCGATATAACGAGCGGAAGCCCCTGTTGCAATAATTAATGCATCACAGGTATATTCATTTTCATCGCCAATTAAACGGAAAGGACGTTGTTTTAAGTCCACTTTTTGGATATGGTCAGATATGATTTCGGTGTCAAATTTTGATGCGTGCTCATGCATGCGTTCCATAAGCCCTGGACCGGTTAAACCTTCTGGGTCACCAGGCCAGTTTTCAACTTCAGTTGTGGTGGTCAATTGACCGCCTTTTTCCACCCCAGTAATCAATGCTGGGTTTAAGTTTGCACGTGCAGCATAGACAGCCGCAGTATAGCCCGCAGGGCCAGAACCAAGAATGATTAACTTGCGATGTGTTGTTGTGCTCATGAATTCCTCTTTAATCTAAAAAGCATTTATCAGATTGTAGGAGAAATAAGAGGTTAACAAAAGTGGTTTAAGTGCGACTTAGTTTCATTTGGCTTATTTCATCAATAGGTAATACCGATAAAATGTAAAAAAATATGACAAAAAGTTGCTTGTGTCACGCATCACAATTTTTAGGAATTATCTTGAATTAAGGCTGCGAAACGTTTTACTGGAAAAAAAAGCGAAATCTTGTACTGATTTTTATTCATTTGCTTTGACAATCGGCTGCGCATTTGCGAAAACATCAGTGTAAGAGTTAATTATCTAGCTGATCAATGGAAATGGCGCATTTTTGTTCTTGCTGGAAAATTAACTTTACACTACTTACAAATTTAAAATACAAGTAAACATTGTGGATGATAATTACATTCACACTAACTTCAGCATTATGAATAAAATTTGCTCCTGAACACGAATTCCTAAATAAAAAAGGTGGTGGCTAAGGTGCTTATTTTTAGATGTAGAAAATAACAATTAGAGAAAGAGAGATAAAGAGATGATTGACAATAAAAAGCGTCCTGGCAAAGACCTTGACCGTATCGACAGGAATATATTAAACGAACTACAAAAAGACGGGCGAATTTCTAACGTAGAGTTATCTAAACGAGTTGGTTTATCTCCAACACCTTGTTTAGAGCGTGTACGTCGCCTTGAGAGACAAGGATTTATCTCTGGCTATACTGCGTTATTAAATCCACACTACTTAGATGCATCTTTGCTCGTGTTTGTTGAAATCACACTTAACCGTGGTGCTGCGGATGTATTTGAGCAATTCAATACAGCAGTTCAAAAACTGGAAGAAATTCAGGAATGCCACTTGGTTTCTGGTGACTTTGACTACCTGTTGAAAACGCGTGTGCCAGATATGTCCGCATATCGTAAACTGTTAGGTGAAACTCTGTTACGTTTACCAGGCGTAAACGACACTCGCACCTATGTAGTTATGGAAGAAGTTAAACAAAGCAACCGCTTAGTGATCAAAACTCGCTAATTAGTGCTTTTTAACCTCGCTTCAGCACAGCATTTCAGCTTTGTTGCCGCACTGCAGTTTCAACGCTGAGTTTACTCAGCGTTGTTCCGTTTTTCTCGCCTCATTTGTTGCTTTATAAAAACGTAATATTTTGCTGTTTCACAGCTTCAACTGGCTGCTATCCATGCCTTTCTACCTTGTTTTACGTAAATTACTTAGCAACTGATAAGTTTTATTTCCAATTTATTGATTCTAAAGCTATAAATATTTAGGATTTTTGACGAGAAATAGAAATTGAATCATCATACATTAGATGGAATACTGCACCTTAGTGCTTTTGTGAAGCCTTGATATCTCTTAGTCGCTGTAAAACAGGCAGAGTCAGGCGTTTAATGGTAGAATAAACCTAGGTTAGTCAAGAACATCAGTTAGCAAAGAAATAATAATGAGCCAAGAATATACAGAAGATAAACATATCAAATTTAAAAAACTAAGTAGCGGAAGACGGCTATTAGAGGTTATTTTGCTCGCAATATGCTTGAGCGCACTCTTCTTAATGGTGGCTTTATTGAGCTTTAGCCCTTCAGATCCAAGCTGGTCACAGACCACTTGGAATGCCCCAGTGAAGAATTTAGGGGGGAGTGTAGGTTCATGGAGTGCCGATATTCTCTTCTCTGCTTTTGGTATTCTTGCATTTGCCATTCCTGCACTATTACTCCTAGGTTGCTGGGCGATTTTCCAATATGAAAGTCAGCGCCGATATATTGATTTTTTCTCTTTATCGTTAAGATTAATAGGTGGTTTAGCACTTATTTTATCTTCTTGTGGACTTGCGGCTCTCAATTTTGACGACTTACCTAATTTCGCCTCTGGTGGTGTGATTGGCAGTGTATTTAGTAATGCAATTATGCCGTGGTTCAATTCATTAGGTGCTACGTTAGCATTGCTGTTTTTATGGGCGATAAGCTTTACGCTGTTTACGGGATGGTCATGGCTTACAATCGCAGAAAAAATTGGTGCAGCGGTACTTCTCCCTATTACTTTGCTAACAAATCGAGCGAGGGGAGACGATTTAGATAACTATGATTACGACGTTGAAGAAACTGAAGGAGCTTTACAGCGTGCGCAAGAAGCTGAGCACAGAGCCAATGACAGCCTAGAAAATATTGATGCGGATGATGTTTTGTTTTCCGCACCCACTGTGGCTGAATTAGTCACTGAAGTCGCTCCAACAACGGAAAAAAATACGGGTGAAGCGGTTGCTACTACAGAAAACCCAATTCCTTCAGTGAATCAAAACACATCAGAGCAAGATTCGGTACCTGCTTTCTCTGCAGTGGATGAGCCGAGCATATATCATTTTGAAGTACCAGAAGATTACCAGCCTAAGCTCGGTGCAAGTTTTGATTCAACATCAGATACCGTTAATGAGCCGTTAGTTCAAGCGTCACCGTATGTTGCACCAGAAGAACCGATATTTAGTGTTCAGCATAATCAACAAATAGAACAACAAAAACAAGATAATACCGCTTATCAAGAATATTCGGATAAACAAGAAACATCTGTTAATCAAGCTGCGTTTGAAGCTCAAGCGACATCCACGCCCCCACTTATCTCTTCAAATACAACAGAAAGTTTTATTCCATCATCAGTTACTGAAAGGGTTTCTAATCCAGCTGCATTAGCGGCTGCGGGTATTTCAGTCGCTGCACTGGAGCGCCATGCTCAGGTTAAACAAAATATGGAGCCGGAGCTTCCACGGCCAAATCCTGTTCGTTTACCGACTCGTCGTGAGTTATATGGTATTCGCATTCCATCGTTACGTGATGCGGAACTACAGCGGCGTGAAGAAGAGGCTTCTAAACGTGAACAAATATATCAGCAGTGGTCTACGAGTGAGTCTGACCAACCTGAAACTGATGATGAGGCACAACAAGACGAATTATTACGAGCGCAGTTCTTAGAACAGCAACGTGAACGTTATGGTGAAGTTGATGAAACTGATTATGATGTACCGCTTAATAGCCTGCACTCGCATGATGAGCAATTACAAAATGAGCCAATGACTGAAAATAGAGTCAGCGCATTTACGCAGCCAGAAATTGAACACCGTTGGGCGTCAGCTTCACAACAATCCAATAATACGCATACAATTCCAGAGCCTGATGAGGCCGTGCCAGTCGTGGATAATGGCTATCAACCTCAGTTTACACAAGAGCAAGAAGACTTTGAGCCCAAAATTGATTTAAGAAAAGAGTTCTCTGTGCTGGATAGTTTTACCCCTGTTGATGATTTGGTTGACAACGAGCCAGCTGACCCATTATTTATGCCATCATTTAGCGCGACTTCTGTTACAGCAGGTACCCCACAAAATAATATCGCTGAAGGGCTTGCTAGCTCACCATCAGTAACACAAACTTTTGGGCAGCCACAGCAGCCACAGCAGCCACAGCAGCCACAGCAGCCACAGCAGCCACAGCAGCCACAGCAGCCACAGCAGCCACAGCAGCCACAGCAGCCACAGCAAGATAGCTTATTCCACCCGTTCTTAGTGCGTAATGACCAACCATTACCAAAACCAACAACGCCAATGCCGTCTCTTGATTTGCTGGCAAGTCCGCCAGCACAAGAAGAGCCAGTGGATATGTTCAAACTAGAACAAACAGCAAGGTTGATTGAAGCAAGGCTTAATGATTACCGCGTTAAAGCTGAAGTGGTTGGTTTTTCTCCAGGCCCTGTCATTACTCGGTTTGAACTTGACCTCGCACCGGGAGTAAAAGCTGCACGGATATCCACATTGTCACGTGACCTTGCTCGTTCGTTATCAACCGTAGCCGTACGTGTTGTAGAAGTGATACCGGGTAAACCTTATGTAGGCCTCGAACTCCCTAATGAGAAACGGCAAACCGTTTACCTAAGTGAAGTCTTAGACTGCGATGATTTCCGCAAAAACCCATCTCCTCTCACTATTGTATTGGGTAAAGATATTGAAGGTGACCCTGTTGTTGCGGATTTAGCGAAAATGCCTCATTTACTCGTTGCGGGGACAACCGGCTCTGGTAAGTCGGTTGGGGTGAATGCAATGATCCTCAGTATCTTGTATAAAGCCAAACCCGAAGATGTTCGCTTTATCATGATTGACCCGAAAATGCTGGAGTTATCCATTTATGAAGGTATTCCGCATCTATTGACTGAAGTGGTTACTGACATGAAAGATGCGGCGAATGCCTTGCGCTGGTGCGTGAATGAAATGGAACGCCGTTATAAACTCATGTCTGCATTAGGGGTACGTAACCTAGCGGGTTATAACGACCGCATTAAAGCAGCAGAAGAAATGGGGCGGCCAATTCCTGATCCACATTGGAAACCCGGTGATAGCATGGATGTAGAACACCCAATGCTGAAAAAAGAACCTTACATTGTTGTCATGGTTGATGAATTTGCCGACTTAATGATGACAGCTGGTAAAAAAGTGGAAGAGTTAATTGCACGGTTGGCACAAAAAGCACGTGCCGCGGGTATTCATTTGGTATTGGCAACTCAACGGCCATCGGTTGATATTATTACTGGACTAATCAAAGCAAATATTCCAACGCGGATTGCATTTACGGTATCCAGTAAAATTGACTCGCGCACGATCCTTGACCAAGGCGGCGCTGAATCTTTACTAGGCATGGGGGATATGCTGTATTTACCACCAAACTCTTCAATTCCTGTGCGTGTACACGGTGCTTTTGTTCGTGACCAAGAGGTTCATGCAGTTGTAAATGATTGGAAAGCTCGCGGTAAACCACAATATATTGATAGCATCACGACCTGTAGTGACGATAGCGAAGGTGGTGGTTATGATAGCGGAGGTGAAGAGCTTGACCCACTGTTTGACCAGGCAGTTGAGTTTGTTGTTGAGAAACAACGCGTTTCCATTTCTGGGGTTCAACGCCAATTCAGGATAGGTTATAACCGTGCTGCAAGGATTGTTGAGCAAATGGAGCTCCAAGGTATTGTCAGTGAGCAAGGGCACAATGGTAACCGTGAAGTTCTTGCTCCTCCGTCAATGGGGCATTAATAATTTAGTGTGCTAATTGCTGGTTTAATTTAAGGGGTGTATAAAGACGTAACACCTCTTATGGTAATAATTTTAAGGTCTCTCATCGATGAAAAAAATGATGTTATTGGGTGCGTTAGCCCTGAGTTTACATATTGGCCAAGTATTGGCGGACGCAAGCCAAGACCTTCAAGAACGTTTGAATAAGGTCAATAGCTTCCAAGCTAGCTTCTCGCAAAAGGTGACGAGTCCTGAAGGGGATTTGGTTCAAGAAGGTGTTGGGGATTTATGGCTTGAGCGCCCAAATTTATTTAATTGGAACATGACCTCACCTGATGAAAGCGTATTGGTGTCAGATGGTAAAGATTTGTGGTTTTATAACCCGTTCGTAGAACAAGTGACGGTGACTAATTTAGCGGATGCTACGCAGGATACGCCATTTCTACTAATTACACGTAACGACCCGAAAGATTGGAAACAGTACTCAATCATTCAGCAGGGAAATACGTTTGATTTAAAACCAAAACAAACTAATGGGACTCTAAAACGTTTCTCCATTACGGTTTCTCCCGAAGGGACGATTGAGCAGTTTTCAGCGGTTGAACAAGATGGCCAAACCAGTGCTTATCAATTAAAAGAGCAAAAAAATGGTCGCGTTGATGCGAGTAAATTCAAGTTTACAGTACCAAAAGGCGTCACTTTAGATGACCAGCGTTCAAAT
Source organism: Providencia sp. PROV150 (assembly GCF_028481025.1). Lineage (NCBI taxonomy): Bacteria > Pseudomonadati > Pseudomonadota > Gammaproteobacteria > Enterobacterales > Morganellaceae > Providencia > Providencia sp. PROV150. Next base: position 166,458 of record NZ_JAMPPJ010000007.1, read on the forward strand.
GCTAAATAAGCTTGATTAGAGAAAATATGAGCCAGCAGTATTCATACTTGCTGGTTAATATAAGATATTTTAAGAAGTAAAAAAGAGGATATAGTGGGTAACCTGTCTCTTGATTTTTCGCAGAATGAATTTCAACCTTTAGCAGCAAGAATGCGGCCTGAAACCCTTGAACAGTATATTGGCCAAAAGCATTTATTGGCTGAGGGGAAACCGTTGCCACGTGCGATTAAAGCGGGTCATCTGCACTCCATGATTTTATGGGGGCCCCCTGGAACAGGTAAAACAACCCTTGCCGAAATTATTGGTAATTATGCACAAGCCGATATTGAACGTATTTCAGCAGTTACTTCTGGTATTAAGGAAATTCGAGAATCCATCGAAAAAGCCCGGCAAAATCGCAGCGCGGGGCGGAGAACCATTTTATTTGTCGATGAGGTTCATCGTTTTAATAAAAGCCAGCAAGATGCATTTTTACCGCATATAGAAGATGGCACGATTACATTTATTGGTGCAACAACTGAAAACCCATCATTTGAATTAAATTCCGCGTTGTTATCACGTGCTAGGGTGTATTTGCTTAAATCCCTTGAAGAAAATGATATTGAACAGGTCTTGTTACAAGCACTGGCAGATTCATCTCGTGGCCTTGGTGGGCAAAATATTGTTCTGCCTGATAACACGCGCAAAATGGTCGCTCAGTTGGTTAATGGGGATGCTAGGCGTTCATTAAATCTCCTGGAAATGATGGCAGATATGGCAGAGGCTGATAGCCAAGGGCAGCGTATTTTAACCGCTGATCTGTTAAAAGAAGTTAGCGGTGAACGTACTGCACGGTTTGATAACAAAGGCGACCGTTATTACGACTTAATCTCTGCTCTGCATAAGTCGATTAGAGGCTCAGCACCAGATGCTGCACTGTATTGGTTTGCAAGGATTATTACTGCGGGTGGTGACCCTCTGTATGTTGCCCGTCGGCTACTTGCAATTGCATCAGAAGATGTGGGTAATGCGGATCCTCGTGCGATGCAAGTCGCCATTTCAGCTTGGGATTGCTTCACGCGAGTGGGGCCAGCCGAAGGCGAGCGTGCAATTGCCCAAGCTATTGTTTATTTAGCTTGTGCGCCGAAAAGTAACGCGGTTTATACCGCCTATAAAGCAGCGATTAAAGATGCACAAATGCAACCAGACTACGATGTGCCAGAACATCTTCGAAATGCCCCAACTAAACTATTAAAAGAAATGGGTGCAGGGAAAGAATATCGTTATGCACATGATGAACCTAACGCATATGCTGCGGGAGAAAATTATTTTCCTGAACCTATGCAAACAACACGTTATTACTACCCTACGAAACGGGGCCAAGAAGGCAAGTTTGCTGAAAAATTAGACTGGTTAGCCCAACAGGATCAAATTAGCACCACAAAACGCTATCGCTAAACTAGGCAATGCGGTAAGGTTATATAGCGAAATACTTTACTTTATTTGTTGTGCTGGAATGCACCTCAAAAAGTATCATTAATTACTAACAATAATCACAGGATAAGCATGCTCGATCCCAATTTACTGCGTACGGAGCTAGACGCGGTTGCTGAAAAACTGGCTCGCAGGGGTTTTACCCTTGATGTGGAAAAGCTGCGTGAATTAGAAGAACGCCGCAAAGTTTTACAAGTTGAAACTGAAACCCTGCAAGCAGACCGTAACTCGCGATCGAAAACTATTGGTGCGGCGAAGGCACGTGGTGAAGATATCGAACCCTTACGTCTGGAAGTTAACCAATTAGGCGAAAAATTGGATTCTGCAAAAGCAGAGCTAGATAAGCTGCAACAAGAAATCCGTGATATTGCCTTGAGTATCCCGAACATCCCTGATGACCAAGTACCTGATGGTAAAGATGATTCTGACAACGTTGAAGTTGCTCGTTGGGGTGAACCTCGCCAGTATGACTTCGAAGTTAAAGATCATGTTAGCCTTGGTGAGTTATCTGGTGGCTTAGACTTCCCTGCTGCGGTAAAACTGACAGGAGCACGTTTTGTTGTCATGAAAGGGCAAATTGCTCGCATGCATCGTGCCTTGGCTCAATTTATGCTTGACTTACATACTGAACAACATGGTTACCAAGAGTTGTATGTTCCATATTTAGTCAACCATGACACACTGTACGGAACTGGCCAATTACCAAAGTTTGGTGAAGATTTGTTCCATACTAAACCACTGGAAGAAGAAGCAGACAGCAGTACTTATGCGTTGATCCCAACCGCAGAAGTTCCAGTGACTAACTTGGTTCGTGATGAAATTTTAGATGAAGACTCACTTCCTCTGAAAATGACGGCACATACGCCTTGTTTCCGTTCTGAAGCAGGGTCTTATGGCCGTGATACACGCGGTTTGATCCGTATGCATCAGTTCGACAAAGTTGAGTTAGTACAAATCGTTCATCCAGAAAAATCTATGGATGCATTGGAAGAGCTGACTGGTCATGCAGAAAAAGTATTACAATTACTGAACTTGCCTTATCGTAAAGTGATTTTGTGCACCGGTGATATTGGTTTTGGTTCACGTAAAACCTATGACTTAGAAGTGTGGTTACCAGCGCAAAATACTTATCGTGAAATTTCATCTTGTTCAAACATGTGGGACTTCCAAGCGCGTCGTATGCAAGCGCGTTTCCGCGGTAAGAGTGATAAGAAAACACAACTTGTTCATACCCTGAATGGTTCTGGTTTAGCTGTTGGTCGTACATTGGTGGCGATTTTAGAAAACTACCAATTAGCTGATGGCCGTATTGAAGTTCCAGAAGTATTGCGCCCATATATGAAAGGGCTAGAGTTCATCGGTTAATTTCCGTTACTCTTTCAAACATAAAGCGCGACTGACGACAGTCGCGTTTTTTTGTGTAAATTTAAAGTGTTCTGGAAAAAGCATCCTCAGGTTAAACCTGATCCCCCCTCAATATTTTCCAAATAGCAGCATTCAATGCATGACATTAATCTACGGTAAAGTAAATTTATCGGGGTGATATTGATGGATGTAATTATTGGTGTTTTCTTATTGGCAGGTATTGTAAAAGGGGTGATCGGGCTAGGCCTACCAACAATCGCGATGGGGTTATTAAGCACATCAATGGAGCCTGCTGCAGCTGCGAGCTTATTAATTATTCCGTCATTAATTACTAATATATGGCAATTATTGATTGGCCCACAATTTATGGCACTAATCAAACGGCTCAGTGGTTTTATTATTGGGGTCATGCTTGGCACATTATTCAGTTTTTTACCTTCTTTAACCTCGGCATCTCGTTGGACACTACCTGCACTGGGTATCGTGCTTATTATCTATGGAATTTGGGGCTTAATTGCTAAAAAAACGCCATCTTTCGAGAAACATGAAACATGGCTTTCGCCAACAGTGGGTTATATTACAGGTGTAATTACAGCAGCTACAGGAGTATTTGTTATTCCAGCAGTCCCTTATTTGCAAACCTTAAAATTAAATAAAGATGAGCTTATTCAGGCTCTAGGGTTAGCATTTACCGCATCAACAGTTGCATTAGCCATCAAGTTATCCATTGACCATCAACAATATGATATTAATTGGAGTTTATCTGCCTTTGCCTTAATACCTGCTATTGGTGGAATGTATCTTGGTCAATATTTACGCAAGATTATTAGCGAGAAATTATTCCGTCGTTGCTTTTTTATTGGGTTAATCGGATTAGGGATTTACATGACGGCAAAATTAGCTTTCAGATGACCAGTTAATTAAAAAATGAATAAACTCGTTGGTATAATCAGGTAATTGGCTGAAATCTCGTGCGCAGATAACTAATTTTCGGCATGCCCAATCTTCAGTCAATTGCAGTATTTTACTAGTAGAAAATTGACTACGCTGTGCCGCTTGTTTGGGAATAATAGCAATGCCAATTCCATCGTTAACCCCTTGCATTACCGCATCTAGTGTTGGCATGCGTACCCGGTAGTTGAGCCGCTTGCCTTGCTGTTTGGCGTTATTATCAATATGCTTTTGTAATGGGTTATCTTCCATTAAACCAATAAATTCAGCATCAATAATATCAGAAAATAGAACGCTTTTTTGGCTTACCCAAAGGCTATCTTTATGGGCAAAAACGACTAATTCATCTGAGCTGAATGGCCGAATATCCAGACCAGTGAGGTCAGTAGAATCTGCGATAATACCAATATCTGCAATTTTATTTTTGATGGCAGTGACGATATTAGCACTTGGCATTTCTTTCACGGATACAGACATAGTGGGTTGTTGTCGTAAATAAGCGCTAACACGGGCGGGTAAAAATTCCATTTGAGCTGAAGTATTACAAAGAATATTAATATGCCCACGCAGGTGTCGACTATATTTTCGCAGTTCATCTTGCATTAATTCAATTTGCTGCAAAATTGTTTTCGCATGCTCAATAAATGCATGACCTGCATTCGATAATGAAACCCCTTTCACTGAACGAATAAATATATCGATGTTTAATTCATTTTCTAACCCACGTATTCGTTCACTTGCAGATTGCAGTGTAAGATAAGTTAGTTTCGCTCCTTGGGTGATGCTTCCTGCATTGGCGACATTAACACACAGTTTTAAATCAGTGGTATCGAAATACATGGAAAACAACTCCAAATTATGAAAAGAAGAGGGAAATTATCATTTAAAGGAATATATGTGAATTTTTTCGGGATAGCAAAAAGGAAAGCAATTGCTTTCCTTTTTTTAGATTTAATGATTTAACAAAGTCGTCAAATCATTAGATTTTGGTTTATTTTACTTGTGAGAAAAACAGGCTGCGATAGCTGCTGTAATAGCAAACATACATAATTGGCATAGAAACTAATAAACCTAAACCTAATGGGATAACTGAAATTATCATTAAGATTGATAAAACGATAAAGAACAGGATACCTGGTAGGAGGTTTTTCTTAACAGCTTGTAAGCTTGCTGAGATTGCAGCGCCAACAGTGAAATCATGGTTCATCACTAATGCAGGAGCAAACCAAGTTAAGGCTGTACCCACTAATGCTGCAATGGCCATTATGATGATTGCAAAGAAGAATGTACCTGAAGACGCAAGGATAGCCGCGTCAGATGGCGAACCGTATTGGTTGCTTTCCATCAGTAAACCGAACATTGCAGAACCACCGATAATAAATGCGATGATCATTCCTACTAAGTTAGCAGCAAAGTTGATGGCTCCAACGGCAAATAGGGTACCAAATTTATTTTGGAAGCCTGCAAATAATAAGCCGATTTCTGCTTGGCCTGTTTTACGTTGATTTTCACTGATAGCAATAATACCACCGATAAAAATAGGTGTAATAAAAGTAATCAGTAAGTTCAAGAATGGGATCATTGAAATGATAAAGATCACCGCAAACAGAACGATGTTAATTAGGATCCACATTCCCAATTTTTCTTTAACGAGAGACCATGATTGGCTGATCCAGTTAACACCTTCACCTGCATCTACTGCGCGAGGTTCTGCGTGAAAAACGAATGTATCGGCTTGAGTTTGTGCGTTAATTGTAGGTGCAGGATTGTTATCTGCACTGAAGTTTTCATTATTCATGATAAAAAAGGAACCTGTTAGTCGTAGTGAATTAGCGATATATTATTATTAATAAGTTTTTTGAGCTTATACTCATTCTTGTAACTTATCGGCAGTAGTATGCAGATAAGTTAGCTTATTATAAAGCAGACTATTCTGGTAAGGTATTTTTGATTAAAATTTTCTTGTATAAAATATTTTCTATCGAAATAAGACGGTTATCTATTCCTTAATGTACTGAATAAAATACGAATATTTAGTATATTTAGTGAAAAAAGCTATTTTTTGGTTCTATCAACAAGGTTAAAATCGTCAATTAAATAATCACGATTCATAATAATTAAGTAAGATTTTATTTAATTTAAAAGCTAAATAAGTGATATTGGGTAAGCATCCAACGGCTTAATTTCTTTAAGTACAAACATACTTTGCATTTCTTTGATTCCCGGTAACCGGCGAATAACCGTCATAGCAAAGTCGGCATAGGAGTCTAAATCATGGGATACAACCTGTAATAAAAAGTCAGTATCACCACCAATACTGTAGCAAGCGACGACATTTTCTAGCTCAGTCACTTCTTGTTCAAATTTTTGTGCTTCAGCCTCGCTATCACTATCAATAATGACGCGAACAAAAACCATCACACCTAAGCCAATCTTTTTACGATTGAGAATGGCGCGATATCCTTGAATAATATTTTCTTCTTCTAATTTTTTAACCCTTCGCCAACAGGGAGAGGCTGACATGCCTACTTTTTCGGCAAGCACTTGGTTAGTTATTCGAGCGTCATCTTGTAGTAACTTTAGTATTTTTATTTCTGTCTTATCTATTGCCATAAATGAAAATCTCTACCTTAAAAATGCTTTAAATGGGATAAATTTACCTAAATCTTAGCGTGTAATGACTGAGTTAGAAAGCCTATTTCTTTCTTTAAATGCCATAATTATTGGGAAATTGAATACACATAAAATCATAGGGGACAGGAATGATATTTAATCCAGCTGAGCATCGTTGCGCTATCGTCGTTAATCAGGATTTATCTAACGGGTTGGCAATGAATGCCGCTAGTGTGATTGGCGTGAGTTTAGGAAATAAAGTTAACAATATAGTAGGGGAAGATTTGAACAGTGCGGATAATATCAATTATCCCGGTGTGATTTATGCGCCATTACCGATTTTAAAATCACCGGAGCAGTATATTAAAGAGATTGAAGTGGCTGCATTAAAGGTAAATGAAATATACATTATTCCTTTTAGCTTATTGGCACAATCGTGCCGGACTTATGATGAGTATCAGCAAAAATTATTAGAACACGAATATAAAAATATTCAGTTAGCTGGTATTGGGTTGGTAGGAAATAAAAAGGCGGTGACGCAGCTTATTGGCCACTTACCTTTGTTTAGATAGGAATAATGGCAGATAAAGCAGAGGCTCTATAAAGAGCCTCAAATTGGTTAGTACATTACTTTGTGACCATAACTTTCTAGAATACTTTTAACTCGTTCCATCACTTCTTTTGATGGTGGTCTAACGCCATCTAGTTTGTATTCTTCACCCATGGTTTCCCATTTGTGTTTACCGAGTTCGTGGTAGGGCAGTAATTCGATTTTTTCGATATTGCTCATATCTTTGGTAAATTCGCCCAGTAAATGTACTGAATGGTCATCATCACTCCAACCCGGCACGACAACATAGCGTACCCAAGTTTTCTGGTTGCGTTTGGCAAGGTAACGAGCAAATTCCAAAGTACGATGGTTAGAAACACCCACTAATTTTTGATGAATTTCATCATCGATTTGCTTTAAATCTAACATCACTAAGTCAGTGACATCCATCAGTTCATCAATCACTGGGTCGTAGCGGCGCACGAATCCATTGGTATCAAGGCAAGTATGAATATTTTCTTTTTTACAGGCACGGAACCAGTCACGTACAAATTCAGCTTGTAAGATAGCTTCTCCGCCTGAGGCGGTAACACCTCCGCCAGTCGCATTCATAAAGTGGCGATAGGTTACGGCTTCTTTCATTAATTCTTCAACGGTAACAATATTGCCACCGTGGGTATCCCAAGTATCGCGGTTATGGCAATACAGGCAGCGCATTAAGCAGCCTTGGAAAAACACAATAAAACGGATCCCAGGACCATCAACGGTTCCGCATGATTCAAACGAATGAATACGGCCGAGTGTGGTTGGGGTTTCTGTCACATTAGTCGTCGCTATTGTTTTGGTTTTAGTATCATCGATAGACATAGCAGGCACTCCAAAATATCCTTCATACCGCAAACTTTAGAGCAAAAATATCGTTGCTGGTATAGATAAAAAGCCCCCGTGAGGGGGCTCAGACTGCTGACAAACATATTATGTTTGGCTG
>NZ_JAMPPJ010000008.1:0-81538 GCF_028481025.1 Providencia sp. PROV150
GACCCCGTAAAGCGGGGTCTTTAATTTACTTTATTTTAATGAGCTAATTATTACATTGTACTGGTGAAAGTACGAGTAATAACGTCTTGCTGTTGTTCTTTAGTCAGTGAGTTGAAACGTACAGCATAACCAGATACACGGATAGTCAGTTGTGGGTACTTCTCTGGGTTTTCCATTGCATCTAACAGCATTTCACGGTTCATAACGTTAACGTTCAGATGCTGGCCGCCTTCGATAGACGCTTCGTGGTGGAAGTAACCATCCATCAGACCCGCTAAGTTCGTTTTACGAACATCATCATCTTTACCTAACGCATTTGGTACGATAGAGAAAGTATAAGAAATACCATCTTTCGCGTAAGCAAATGGCAGTTTAGCAACAGAAGTCAGTGAAGCTACCGCACCTTTTTGGTCACGACCGTGCATTGGGTTTGCACCTGGTCCGAATGGTGCACCTGCACGACGGCCATCTGGTGTATTACCTGTTTTCTTACCATACACTACGTTAGAGGTGATGGTCAGGATTGACTGAGTTGGTACCGCGTTACGGTAAGTAGGCAGTTTCTGAATTTTCTTCATGAAACGTTCAACTAAGTCACACGCGATATCATCTACACGAGAGTCGTTGTTACCAAATTGTGGATATTCACCTTCGATTTCGAAGTCGATAGCGATACCGTCTTCATCACGAATTGGTTTAACTTTCGCATATTTGATTGCAGACAGTGAGTCAGCAGCAACAGATAGACCCGCAATACCACAAGCCATGGTGCGATAAACATCACGGTCATGTAACGCCATCAGTGAAGCTTCATAGCTGTATTTATCGTGCATGAAGTGGATGCAGTTCAGTGCAGTGACGTACTGAGTTGCTAACCAATCCATGAAGTGGTCCATTTGGTTCATCACAGTATCGAAATCTAAGACCTCGTCCATGATTGGTGCATGTTTAGGACCAACTTGCATTTTCAGTTTTTCATCAACACCACCGTTGATGGTATACAGCATGGTTTTCGCTAAGTTTGCGCGAGCACCGAAGAACTGCATTTGTTTACCAACAATCATTGGGCTGACGCAACATGCAATTGCGTAGTCATCGTTATTGAAGTCTGGACGCATCAGGTCATCATTTTCATACTGAACTGATGAGGTATCGATAGACACTTTAGCTGCGAATTTTTTGAAATTCATTGGCAGTTTTTCTGACCACAGGATAGTCATGTTTGGCTCAGGAGATGGGCCCATGGTATACAGTGTGTTCAGGAAACGGAATGTGCTTTTCGTTACCAGAGTACGACCATCAAGGCCCATACCTGCTAATGATTCAGTTGCCCAGATTGGGTCACCAGAGAACAGCTCATCGTATTCAGGAGTACGTAAGAAACGTACCATACGCAGTTTCATGACTAAGTGGTCAATCAATTCTTGCGCTTGTTGTTCGGTGATTTTACCTGCTTCTAAGTCACGTTGGATATACACGTCTAAGAAGGTAGAAACACGACCAAATGACATTGCAGCACCGTTTTGTGATTTAACAGCGGCTAAGTAACCGAAGTAAGTCCACTGTACTGCTTCTTGTGCGTTTGTTGCTGGTGCAGAAATATCGTAACCGTATTTTGCAGCCATTTCTTTCATTTGACCCAATGCACGGTGCTGTTCAGCAATTTCTTCGCGCAGTTGGATAGTCATTTGTAGGTCTTCACCTTTTTCTAATCTTTCTTGCAAAGAGGTGAATTGGTTAAATTTGTCTTTCATCAGGAAATCAATACCGTACAGTGCAACACGACGGTAGTCACCGATGATACGACCACGACCATATGCATCAGGTAGACCAGTTAAGATACCTGATTTACGGCATTTTAAGATGTCTGGCGTGTAAACGTCGAAAACACCTTGGTTGTGAGTTTTACGGTATTCAGTGAAGATTTTTTTGATTTCTGGATCTAAAGTACGGTCGTAAGCTTTGCATGAGCCTTCAACCATTTTGATACCACCGAATGGGATAAGACCACGTTTCAGAGGTGCGTCAGTTTGCAAGCCAACGACTTTTTCTAATTCTTTAGTAATGTAACCTGCATCATGAGAAGTGATGGTTGAAGCGACATCAGTGTCAAAATCAACTGGCGCATGAGTGCGGTTTTCGATTTTGATCCCTTCCATGACTTTATCCCACAACGTGTCAGTTGCTGGAGTAGAGCCTGCTAAGAAAGATTCATCACCTTCATATGGAGTGTAGTTTTTCTGGATGAAGTCACGTACGTTGACGTTATTCTGCCAGTCACCTTGGTTAAAACCTTGCCATGCTAAAGCGAATTTTTCATTTAACTCGGACATGATACTTTTACCTTTTAACAATGGATCTTTTAGGGATCTTAATAAATCTTTTCGTGTGTGTCAGTGGCTATTAATGTTTTTGGCCACTACGTAAATGCATAAACCAATAAATGAGGCCGACTAAAATCGCACCGCCAATAATATTTCCGATAGTGACTGGAATTAAGTTATCTGTAATAAAGTTACCAACCGTTAGGTGTGAAAATTGGTCAGGAGACATATTTATTTGAGACCAATATTCAGCGGGGGCGAACTCTTTAATCATAATGCCTAACGGGATCATGAACATGTTTGCGATACTATGCTCAAAACCGCTCGCTACGAACATCGCGACAGGTAACACTAGAACGACCAGTTTATCAGTTAAACTACGGCCGGAGTAACTCATCCAAACCGCAAGGCAAACCATTAAGTTTGCTAAAATTCCTAATGTAACCGCTTCAATAAAGGTATGGTGTAATTTATGGCTGGTGGTTTGTAAGACATTTAACCCCCATTGACCATTGGCTGCGGTGTATTGTCCTGCAAACCAAATCAGTGCAACAAAGAATAACGCACCAATTAAGTTACCAATATAGACATTAAACCAGTTACGGAACATTTGCCCCCAAGTAATTCTTCCTGTGGCTTTTGAGACGATAGTGAGTACGGTGGAGGTGAAAAGATCTGCGCCACATACAACCACTAACATCAGACCTAAGGAGAAACAAATCCCGCCAATAAGTTTAGTGAAACCATAAGGCGCTTCAGCTGCCCCGGTTGTTGCTGTGATATAGAATACAAACGCGATAGAGATAAAAATACCGGCAGTGAATGCTGACAAGTAAGTAATTGCAGGATGTTTATTTGCCTTATAAAAAGAGGCATCATCTGCGACTTGCGCCATTACAGCAGGTGGCAATAAATTAAAAGGGTTGTCAGCTTTCATACCAACACTCTCTTACAAAGTTGATTAATTATAGCACGCAATAATAGTAACAAAGGGGTGAATTGATAAATTTGATATGGATCATGAACTCTCTAGAGAGAGCGGTAAAAATGGTTAGTAAATTGTTAAATTTGAATCTATCTTGTTGATATATAAGGTTTAAATATTTTTTAAAATTTATTGAAAATTTTTATAAAGTCAGTTTTGAGCATTAAAATAAGTAAAAATATACGCGTAAATGTTAACTATTTAAGATGAATATGATCCTTTTGGCATATAATTTAACTTATGTTTGCATAATACCCTATTTAATTCAGGGGGATTCCGATATATATTCCTTAGCCAAACCGTATTTCTGCAATATTTATCTAACAATAATGTAAATAATAAAAGATTCGTATAAATGAATCTACAAATGAAAGTGATATATGTTAACTAATCAAACAGCTTTTAATGTTATGGCTAGGTATAAAACTCAATATCTTCGAGTGTGTTCAATTCTTGCTCAATACGTTCACGACTTGCTAAAAGTGTTTTGATGACTTGGTTCACTTTGGATTCATCAATGCGGAAAGTTGGGATAGACACACTAATTGCAGCTATGATTTTATCCCGCTGACGCAATGCAACAGCATAGCAGGTCGTTTCTTCATTTATTTCTTTATTATCAACGGCATAATTATTTTCACGAACTGCGTTAAGCTGTAGGCGCAGTTCAGCCAAAGTTTGCACACTGTATTGGGTTAACGGGGTAAAACCTGAAGGATAAAGCTCGGAAATTTGTTGGTCACTGTAGTTAAAAATCATGGCCTTACCAAGTGCCGAGTAAATAGCAGGCAAACGAGTACCAATATTAGAGATTAATTGGACCTTTTGGGCTGATTGGACTTTATCAATGTATAGTACATCGGCACCGTCTAAAATCCCCATTTGACACACTTCATTGCATTCATCAACAATATGTACCATTTCCCGATGAACCATTTTTAGCCAATAGGATTTTTCGAAAAATGAGCGGGAAAGGAGTGAGCAGGCGATACCTAAATAATACAGCTGGCTATTGTCATCATAATTAATATATCGATGTTCAACCAACGTTTTTAAGATAGGATAAATAGTCCCCTTTAAGATTTGTGTTTTATCAGAAAGTTGTGTCAAAGAAAGCCCAGTATTTTCAGCCGATAAAACTTGCAGTATTTCTAATACCCGAATTGTCGGCATGTGCCCCGTAGACATTAAACCACCTCACTGATTAATTTTGTCGCTATTCTAGGTTTAAAATACCACTATGTAAATCATCTCAGGAATACGTTTAATCTCAAATTGGTCATACCTGTTAATGGCTCAAGTCGCAATAAAGACGTGACTCTGTTCAAAATTTAGTAATAAAAAAATTATTTTTTAGCCAGCCTAATTGCTATTTCTTTTCTTTAAATTCTTTTTAATCAAATAATTATGTGAGATTTATATATAAATTGGATGAATTTGACTCAATCCATAATTCATGATTTCTTGTTTATTGTTTTTATTTATGAATGCAGTTTGTATATATGAACAATAATAGGTGAGGAGATTACCGGTATGGAAAGTCGTTATATCACTCCAGTAGTGACCATCTTTGATGACAAAGGTCGAGTGGATATAGAACAAAACATACGTGTTTATGATTCATTGAAAGGCAAAGTCTCCGGTTTTGTCACAATGGGAAGCACGGGGGAATTTTTTGCGCTTAATATGCAGAGCTCAAAAACACTAATCGACCTATGTAGTCGTTACCCAAAGGAGGAAATGCGTGTTTATGCAGGAGCAAGCCGCCTTGATGTGCAAGAGTCGGTTGAATTGGCTAACTATGCATATGAAAAAGGAATCGATGGGGTGATGATCATTAGCCCATATTATTTTCCGCTGGATGATGAAGGTGTTTTCCGTTTTTACAGCACGATAGCAGCCAAAACATCTGCTAACATTTTCATTTATAACTTCCCTGAACGAACAGGTTATTCTGTCTCTCCAGATGTTTGCCTACGTTTAGCGGATAAATATCCCAATATCATCGGGTTGAAAGATACCATTCCTGACACGACTCATACCGCCCAAGTGATTGAAACGGTGAAAACCCGCTTACCTCATTTTGAGGTATATGCAGGTTACGATAATAACTTTGCTCATGTGGTTTTATCGGGGGGAAATGGTTGCATTGGTGGGCTTTCAAATATTGTTCCACAGTTTTTTGCATCGTGGATGCAGGCGTTTATCCAGGGTGATTTAGCATTAGTGGCAAAACACCAACAACGAGTAGACCAATTGATGGCTATATATAGTGTCAATGCACCATTTATCCCAACCTTTAAAAAAGCATTGCAGCTAAAAGGTGTGGTTAATTCAGACTATTGTACAGCGCCATTTATTGGCTTGAACAATATACAGATTGAGCAACTTCAGCAGTTATTAACCCTTGCTGATTTACCGCTCTGACCTTTCCTGAATCAAACACAATAGAACATCTTACCAACAGGGAAAAATATCATGGCGACAACGAAAGCTTATAACAATCCTGTTTTAAATTCTGCGATAGCCAAATCGTGGAAACGTTTAGTACCTCTGATGTTTATTTTGTATTTTGTTGCATTTATTGACCGTGTGAATGTCGGTTTTGCTAAAGATGCGATGCAAGTCGACATTGGTTTATCCGATTCTGCTTTTGCTTTTGGTGCAGGTATTTTCTTTGCGGCATATGCGTTATTTGGTATTCCCGCTAACTTAATTTTAAACAAAATAGGGGCGCAAAAATGGCTAAGTATTACGACAGTTATCTGGGGCGTTCTGTCTGCAATGACAGGTTTTGTCACCAATGAGACGCAATTTATTATTTTACGTTTCTTATTGGGGTTGGGGGAAGCCGGTTTTTATCCAGGTATTCTATTATTAGCTTCCATTTATTTCCCCAATAATGTACGCGGGTCTGTAATTGGAATCTTTGTTTTAGGCGTACCTTTGGCGTTGACACTGGGCTCGCCATTATCCGGCGCGTTACTGGAATTGCATGGTTGGTTAGGTCGGCCGGGCTGGTTCTGGATGTTTGTCATTGAAGGCCTTCCCGCTGTTGTGATTGGTATTTTTGCCTTCTTTTATTTGGATGATAGCCCTGAAAAAGCCCGTTTTTTAACCGAAGAAGAGAAAAAAGCCCTAACTGAACAATTAGCTAAAGAAAATGCAAAAACTGAAACCACATCAGTATTATCCGCACTAAAAAATATCAAAGTTTGGCACCTTGCACTGATTTACGGCACGATCCAAATTTCAGTATACGGTTTGATGTTCTTTCTGCCTTCCCAAGTTGCGTCCTTAATGGGGGAAAGCTTAGGTTTTAAACAATCCTTAGTTGCGGCAATACCTTGGGCTTGTTCTGCATTTGGAGTGTATTACATTCCTCGTTTTGCCGACCGTCATCCAACTCGTCGTATCGAAATCTCAGTTCTGTGTATGTTAGCCGCAGCATTAGGTTTGGCATTGTCAGCATTTGCGAGCCCTGTTTTTGCTATTGCGGCATTATGTTTAAGCGCTGTTGGTTTTTTATCCGTTCAACCGGTGTTTTGGACGTTTCCACCTCAGTTATTAAGTGGCCCTGCATTGGCAGCAGGAATTGGTTTCTGTACCACCATGGGGGCATTCTGTTCATTCCTCGCACCAATCATTCGCGTGGAAGTCGATAAAATGATGAATAGCAATACCGCAGGTATCGTGACATTAGCGGTGATCACCGTCGGTTGTGCCGTTTTAATCGCATTACTTAAAAAAAACACTCATAACAACAACCTCAAAGCATTGTCATCTAACTAATGACAATTTTTAGGAAGGTGTGACATGCAAAAAATTCTCAAAATTGATGAGAGCGACAACCTAATTGTTGCTTTGAAAGACCTGCAAGCAGGAGATATCTACCACTGGGGAAGTGAAGAAGTGACCCTAGTGACCGATGTGAAAGCAAAACACAAGTTCGCCATGGAAGCGATACCCATTGATGGTATTGTTTCGATGTATGGTACTGCAGTAGGAAAAGCCACAAAGCCAATCGCAAAAGGTGAAGTTATCACAGTCGATAATATTCGCCACTATGCAGCTCCGGTTTCTTTAGAGCAAGATGCGCCATATGAGTGGAATGCGCCAGATGTATCGGCATATCAAGGACGTACATTTAAAGGCTATATACGTGAAGATGGGCGAGTGGGAACTGCAAACTATTGGTTAATCTTTCCATTAGTATTTTGTGAAAACCGCAATGTAACAAAGCTCACTGATGCCTTAAATGAGGCATTAGGTTATACCAATAATAGTTTGAAAAACTTTGCGTTAGATTTAACCGCAGGCGAGCAAAGGGAAGGCGCAAAACCTAAATTATTCCCACATATAGAAGGTGTGCGTTGCATTACGGTCACGAGTGGTTGTGGTGGGGCGACTTCTGACAGTAAGACAATGTGTGATGTGCTTGCTGCCTATGCAGATCACCCTAATGTGATTGGTATTACGGTGTTTAGTTTGGGCTGCGAAAAAGCACAGCGCAAAATGTTTAAAGAGTCACTTGCTGCTCGAAACTCCAATTTTAATAAGCCTGCACTTTACTTCCGCCAGCAAGAATGGAATAGCGAAGAAGAAATGATGCAAACCGCTTTGAAGCAAACTTATGAGTGCATGAAGGCTGTCGAACCACAGTCCCGTGTGGATGTTCCGTTGTCTCATTTAAAACTCGGTGTGAAATGTGGCGCTTCTGACGGTTTTTCTGGTATTTCGGGTAATCCTGCGATGGGGCTAGTTTCTGATTGGTTAGTGACCTTGGGGGGCGCATCAGGTTTAGCTGAATTCCCTGAATTGTGTGGTGCAGAAGGGGACATGGTGAAACGGTGCGTGTCTTTTGAGGATAAGAAAAAATTCTTGGACTTGATGGAGCGTTATGAAAAGACAGCGAATTTCTTTAATACTACGATTGCCGATAACCCGAGCCCCGGTAATATTGCAGATGGACTAATAACAGATGCAATTAAATCGACTGGAGCGGCTAAAAAAGGCGGAACGTCGCCGATTAGTGCGGTGTGTGATTATGCGGAGCCTATGCCTGACAGCGGGTTATCATTAGTTTGCACGCCGGGTAATGATGTTGATGCGGTTACCGGCCTTGTTGCTGCGGGGTGTAATGTGGTTATTTTTTCAACAGGACTTGGAACTCCTACAGGGAACCCGATTGTGCCAGTTTTAAAAATATCGACTAATAGTGCCATTGCAGAGCGTCTGTCAGACATAATTGATTATGATTGCGGGCCAATTATTGATGGGGTTCCACTACCAACAATTAGTAAAGGGTTATTTGAACGGGTGATTGAAACGGCAAGCGGTGACTATCAGGTTCAAGCGGACCGATTAGAACAGTTTGATTTCTTATTATGGAAACGTTCATTGGATTTATAATTAATATAAACCAATAAATTGTGAAAATGTTGACGGGGCAAGTTCCCCGTCAACGATTTAATTCACATTATGCATTATCACGCTTTGCTTTTTGCAGCTTTTCATAAGCAGCCAGCAAGGCTTGATGCGCAGGAAGTGCTTTAAGTTCTTCGTCAATAGACCACAAGCCATAGAAGCATGATTCCCCAGCGATAGCGGCTGATGCAGCATTTACTGCCTCTTGACCATACATACGTACAAAGGCGTTGTAGTATTGTGCAGGATCACGTTCTTCTTCTTGGGATAACAACAACAGGGTTTGCAAGCAACGATAATAATTTGCACGCTCAGCAGTAAATACCGAGCTATTGAAGTCTTGTGTCCATTCAACCCAAGCAAGTGCTTGCTCGAGATCACCACCAGCCAGTGCCAACATGGATTTTAGTTCGCCAATACGCAGGTTACTCCACCCATTGTCTTTACCTACAGCCAACCCAAGTAATTCACGAACACGGGTAAAATCATCTAAACCGTCATCATCTAATTGCTCGATAAGTGCAAGATAATCTTGTTTTTCCCATTGGCTATCAGGTAGGTTGATAATCGTGTCACGTAAATAAGCGCCCATCGCGTTATTGGCGATATGTAAGTCTTCTACTGGGTAAATATCAGACATACCTGGGACTAAAATACGGCAAGCGTAGACACCCAAATGGTTATAATCTGCAATATAGACTTCAGCATCTAATGTATTGAAAATACTAATAAGCGTTGCAAATTCTTCTTGAGTTGTGCCTTTAAAGCTCCAATCTGCAAAGGCATAATCGGCATCATCTTTAAATAAATCCCAGCTAATTAAACCGCTTGAATCAATAAAGTGAGTTTCAAGGTTTGTGTGTTCAGCCACTTCTTCGTCATCAAAGGTCGGTGCATTAAATACATCGAGGTCTTTTAAGCCACGGCCTTGTAGCAATTCGGTGACTGTACGTTCAAGGGCAACACCAAAGTCAGGATGAGCACCAAATGAGGCAAAACAAGTCCCGTTCTGTGGATTGAACAAAACCACACAAATTACAGGGTATTGGCCGCCTAGTGATGCGTCATAACAGAAAATTGGAAAACCTTCTTTTTCTAAGGTTTCAACGGCTTCAACTACCGCAGGATAACGAGCCATGACGTCAGCAGGGATAGCCGGTAAGCTAATACTTTCAGCAATGATTTTATTTTTAACAAAGCGTTCAAAGACTTCGGAAAGGCCTTGTACACGCGCTTCGTTGGCGGTATTTCCCGCAGACATTCCGTTGGAAACATATAGGTTGCCAACGATATTCATTGGAATATATACGGTTTGATTGTCTGATTGGCGGGTAAATGGCAGGGCGCAGATACCACGTTCTTCATTGCCGGATTGTAAGTCAATTAATTGGCTGGCGGCTAAGGCGTTATCGGGGTCATAAAATTTAATCAAACAATTGTCTAATAACCCTTCAGGTAAACTATCATCTTCGGTTAGTGGAAACCATTTTTCATTAGGGTAATGAACAAAATCCCCTTCAGCGATAGATTTACCAAGGTAAAAGTCCGCAAAGAAGTAATTCGTTGATAAACGCTCAAAATACTCACCAAGCGCTGAGGCTAATGCGGCTTTTTTGCTCGCTCCTTTACCATTAGTAAAGCAAAGAGGGCACGCTTTATCGCGGATATGTACAGACCAAACGTTGGGTACAGGGTTTAACCAAGAGGCTTCTTCAATATCAAACCCTAATTTCTTTAATTTGGTTTGAAATGCATCGATAGAATCTTCAAGAGCGGCATCTTTGCCGGGAATAAAAGTTTGGCTCATTGTCAGTCACTTGTGAATAGAGTGTTTCAAACGGCTTATGATACGGATTTTTGTCGCAAGCCTCACGCTTTTTATTTATTCACAGATAAATCATCTTAAAATTCATTATTTATCCTAAAATAATTGTATAGGTCACATAAAATTCAGCATAATTCCACATAATAACTGAAGTTTATTAATGAAAGGAAAATAGGATGAAAAACAGAAATAAAGCGCTTTTGGCGACATTGGTTTCACTGTTTGCCGTATCCGCTATCGCTCAACCTAATATTACAGTATTGGCGACAGGGGGAACGATAGCAGGTGGCGGTGATTCAGCCACATCTTCCAGTTATCAAGCGGGTAAAGTAGGGATTGATGCTTTAATTAATGCAGTGCCAGAAACCAAAAAAATTGCCAATTTAAGTGGTGAGCAATTGGTGAATATTGGCTCACAAGATATGAATGACCAAGTCTGGCTGAGCCTCGCGAAAAAAATTAACCAAGATTGCGATAAAACAGATGGTTTTGTAATCACTCATGGTACTGATACTTTAGAAGAAACGGCATTTTTCCTTGATTTAACCACGCAATGTAAAAAGCCAATTGTTTTGGTTGGTGCAATGCGTCCTTCAACAGCTTTGGGCGCTGATGGTCCTTTGAACCTGTATAATGCAGTAGTTTTAGCGACGGATAAGTCTGCTGGAGAGCGCGGTGTTCTGATGGCAATGAACGATAAAGTCGTGCAAGGCCGTAATGTGATGAAAATGAGCACCACTGAAGTACAGGCATTTGATGCAGTTAATGGTGGGGCAGAAGGTTTTATTCATGATGGTAAAGTCACTTATTTCCAAGCAGCGCAACCTCGTGGTGACAAAGCGGCATTCGATGTCAGTAAACTAGAAAAGCTCCCTGCGGTAGGCATTGTTTACAATTATGCCAATGCATCAGCGGCTCCGGTGAAAGCTTTGAGAGAAGAAGGGGTTGAAGGGGTTGTAAGCGCAGGTGTGGGTAACGGTAATATGTATAAAGCGGTATTTGACGCTTTAGCAAAAGCAGCGAAAGAAGACGTGGTTGTCGTTCGTTCAAGCCGTGTACCAACAGGTTATACGACAAGAAATGCCGAAGTGGATGATAACTTATATGGTTTTGTTGCTTCAGAAAGGTTGAACCCGCAAAAAGCGCGTGTATTGCTTCAGTTAGCCTTAACTCAGACTAAAGATCCTCAGCAAATTCAGGCATTATTCGAAAAATATTAATTATCAAAACAAGTGTTAATTTAATACAGCGGGGTGCAGTAGCCTGTACCCCGTTAGCTTTATTGTTTATTAAGAAATTTTATACTTACGTATGTTATTTTTCAGTACAACAACATTTATCCTAATTATTTGACTCAGTAATCTGAGCTTTTTTAAGGCAATTAGGTCAATGTGGTGATAGAACTTTGAGAATTCCTACAAAATAGGAAAAATTAAGGTACAAACAGTTAATTTATTGATTTTATCTTGAACCCTTTCTTATGTGTATTCTCTATATATTTTTTATATTTATCAATTTATTACATTTTATTTTTAGCAAGGTCATCACTGGTGATAATGGCAATTAATTAAAATTAATGTGTCGTTGATCATATTTTGGCAACAAAGCCTGTATCTGTGTTGATAATTCGCGTTGCAAAAAATAGGCTAAATACATCGCAAGAGGCATAACTCATTGTGAATATTTAGATTTAAATGGAAAGTTAAATCGTATTTCGGCCGAAAAATAAAATTAAAAAATATTAGAGGAATACAAGAATGGTTAATAAAAATGTCAATACTGGCAGGAAATTGCTCGTCTTAAAAATCGCAATAGCGATGCTACCTATTGGTTACCAGCCAATCATGCATGCGGAGCAATTTCTTGAAGATTCAAAACTTACTGGTGGCCTTTACTACTGGCAACGAGATCGTTCACGTAAAGATTTAGACCCTAATAGTGATAAATATAAAAAGTATGCGGATAATCTTAAACACTCAACGTTTAATGCCAGCCTAGATTTCTCATCCGGCTATTTTCAGGACATTATTGGGCTTGATTTAGCGGGTTTTACAGCTATTGAGCTATCGAACAGTGGGCCTGCTGCACCAAATGAAATCGGTTTTAGTGACGCAAAATCACGTTGGGATGAAAAATGGACAGGGGATCGTAGTGGTGTGACTTTTTATAAAGCGGCTGCAAAATTGAAATATGGCCCTTTCTGGGGGAGAGGCGGCTATATTCAACCAACGGGGCAAACGCTATTAGCATCCCATTGGAGTTATATGCCTGGAACATACCGTGGATTAGAGGTGGGCGGGGTGTTTGATTTTGAGCAAAATGGTGAACTCAGCATGTCCTATATGTGGACCGACCGCTATAAAGCACCTTGGTACCGCAGTATGTATGATTTTCGTGAAGCGGATGGTAAAACTGGGATCAGCTATTTACAATCAATTGGTTTCAAATATGACTTTAAAAACAACTTAGTTCTTGAAGGGGCATATGGGCAAGCAAAAAGTTATATGGACCAATATTTTGCCAAGGTTTCCTATGCAGTTCCTGTTGTAGACCGTGATTTACGTATGTCTTATCAATTTTATGGAGCAAAAGACAAGGTTTCAGACGGCGGAGTTAATGATGTTTATGACGGTTTAGCTTGGTTGCAAGCGATGACATTAGGTTACACCTACGATGAATTTGATTTTAAATTAGAGGGAACCTATGTAAAAGCTAAAGGTAATCAAGGTTATTTCCTACAGCGTATGACCCCTGGTTGGGCAACATCAAATGGCCGCATGGATATCTGGTGGGATGGCCGTTCAGACTGGAATGCTAATAATGAAAAAGCCGTTATGGCTGGTGTTATGTATGATTTAAAAAATTGGGATTTAGCAGGATGGAAAGTCGGAACCTCATATATTTATGGTTGGGATGCTAAACCAAGTACGAATAGCCAATATGCTCAAGATGTACGCTTAAAAGAAAGTGCATGGAACTTTGATATTTTATATACCGTGCAGTCAGGTAGAGCAAAAGATACGCTATTTAAGCTACATTTTACCAAATATGATAATCATACAGATATTCCGAGTTATGGTGGTGGTTATGGAAATATTTTCCAAGATGAAAAAGATATTAAGTTTATGGTAATGATGCCATTTACTGTATTCTAGAGTAGAAAATATTTTAGTAACAAATGACTGCTATAGGGGAACTATGGCAGTCATTTGCCTAGATAGGAAAGAGGTTTGCTATATATTTTAATATTAATGAGATGTTTTAATGGGTGTAAATACTGATATAAAAATTGAAAATAAGGTGGGTATATTCACCTTATTTTTATGGTGACTACAAAGAAGCGTTATTTACACTTTCATTGGGTATGATAGCGTCTTGTTTTAACTTATCTTTTAATATGGTAACTTTTTCCGATTGATGAGGAGGATTTTTAATTTGAGCATGGCCAGATAAAACCCCACCCTTTTTAATCGATAAGCTACTGTAATGGATAGTACCGTGGATTTCGCCATTATTTTCAATACAAATAGTATCAGATAAGCACTCACCTTCAATACGCCCATTAACTACCAGCTCTTTACAGGTAATATTTCCCGTGACTTGGCCGTTTAACATGACTTTAACAGTATTATCTTTTCCTGTTATATTTCCAATGACTTTTCCATAGATATGTACTTGCTCATTAGAGGTAATATTCCCTTCAAAAATAACGTCCCTAGAGATAACCGTATTCGATTTTTCTTCACTAATAGTAGGCGTTGATAGTGTAATTTGTTCTTCTATCTTTGCAGTCACTTCAGGCTCATTACTTATAGAAGGGGACGTCGATGTAGGCGTGGGCTTGTTTTGTCTTTTGGTGAACATTTTACTTACCTTTTTTTGATTGAAGTATAAGATCAAGAATAGCACTGATAATACGAACGAAAATAAGGTGATAGATAAATAGCTAAAAAACCACCCTATTAAAGTAAGAAACCAGAAGAAAAAACTTGTGTTGAGAAAAAGATATGTTTTTTTCATCAGATAATCTCTTACAAATTACTAAAATACGTAATTAGTTTAGTCAATAAATGTAATTGTGCATTTAAAGTGTATTTTAACTTTATGGCTACATTTGAATCATCAACTTTCTAAATTATAGTTAAAATAATAGAAAGGAAATAAAATAATTTTTATATAGTATGAAAAATTAGAAAACATCTATAATGTTATTTATATACCACTTTGATATATAAGTATAATTCTAGATGATAGAATATATTCATCAGTGAAATAATATAAGGGTTTTGATTTGAATTGCAACTATTATAGTTTCTAGGAAAATTTTTTATTAACTAAAAATTGTAGTGATAAATAGTTAAATTTAAGTTATTCATCATAAATTATCACTAATTGAGTGAAAAAAATATGGATATTTAAAATAAAAAACCCTGATAAAGTTTATTATCAGGGTTTTGGTATTTTTAACCATTACGTTTTATCAGCGATGGTTGAATACTATTACTCTTTTGCTTCGTGTGCGTCAGCATTATCACGGCAATCACCATCTGCGCAATGACCATATAGATATAAACTATGGTTAGATAGTTTAATGCCATGGCGAGCAGCGATATTTTTTTGGCGAGTTTCAATGGATTCGTCAGTAAACTCAATCACTTTTCCACAATCTAAACAGATTAAATGATCATGGTGATGTTGCTGAGTTAACTCGAATACAGATTTACCACCCTCGAAGTTGTGACGGGTTACGATACCTGCATCATCAAATTGGTTTAACACGCGGTATACGGTTGCTAACCCGATCTCTTCGCCCATATCGATCAGCTTTTTATAGAGATCTTCCGCACTGACGTGGTGGCACTCAGGCTCTTGAAGTACTTCCAAAATTTTTAATCTTGGAAGAGTGACTTTGAGTCCAGCATTTTTCAATGCTTTGTTGTTGTCTGTCATGCGGGTTTGTCCTGTATCTTAAATCATAAATTTAACAATAATGAGACATTTTTAACATCAATACAGTTGTCTTCTAAACTGATTTACAATTATAGGCATGGAAAATAAAAATAGAAACCATGCATTGTCTCATTATTTTGATAATCTCTTGAGAACCTATCCTATTAGGATACCTTATCGGTTATTTTAGATTACGCCACTGGCTTAAGTGATTCATTTTGTACAAGACAGTGGTGCAATCTATGGGTAAGGTTTCTTTATATGACCTATTAGCCTAAAATTTCAGCTAAAGACATTTCTTCAGAGATTTGTTTTACCCATGCATCAACACGTTCATCAGTTAGCTCAGGTTGACGATCTTCATCAATAGCTAAACCAATAAAGTGGTTGTCATCTGCCATACCTTTGGATACTTCAAAGTGATAACCTTCTGTTGGCCAATGACCAACAATAACAGCACCACGAGGCTCAATAATATCGCGGATCGTACCCATAGCATCACAGAAATATTCAGCGTAGTCTTCCTGGTCTCCACAACCAAATAAGGCGACAAGTTTACCTTCGAAATCAATTTCTTCGAGAGTAGGGAAGAAATCATCCCAATCACATTGAGCTTCACCATAATACCAAGTTGGAATACCGAGAAGTAGAATATCAAAAGCTTCAATATCTTCTTTACTGCATTTTGCGATATCGTGAACTTCTGCTACATCTTTGCCCAATCTTTCTTGGATCATTTTGGCAATATTTTCTGTGTTACCTGTGTCACTTCCGAAGAAAATGCCTATGACTGCCATAAAGTGATTAACCTCTTGTTTTTCTAAGAGGACTAGAGGTGAAAATTCGCCTTCTAGAGCCCATTTAGAACGAAAATAGATAGAATATTACGCCTTATTCTGGCGAAAAAATGATGCTAAGTCTGTCAAATTTGTGTGATTTATCAAGATAACGTTATTTGAGTATTGATGTGTTAACATGCTCAAGTTGTGACATCAAAATTTCTTCGATCAATTCACTACGGCTTATATTTTTATCTTCAGCTAACTGATTCAATATCACGACAGCTTCTTCGTTCAGTTTCAATTCAACTCTACGCAATCCTTTCACTTTATCTCGTTTCAGTTGGTTGCGTTTGTTGATCCTCAGTTGTTCATCCCGTGATAGCGGGCTTGTTTTAGGTCGCCCAGGCCTTCGTTCCTCAGCGAACAAATCTAGTGTAGTCCGATCCGTTTGTTCTTTTGCCATGTCTATAACTGCTAAAAGGGTGTGCCAGTAATTCAGCGCGCCATGATACCCTAGCTAATCCCCTTGTGCTATAGCTTCATCTACGATGATTTGGTTTAATCGGTTGTAAAATGAGCGCTTTTAGTAAAAAAGCACCACTTGCTATAGGTGTGATGCTTTTTTATCCGTGTTATTGCGTTTGTTGGCGCCATAAATTGGCGTATAAGCCATTTGATTTGAGCAAGTTTTCGTGTGTATCCATTTCGTGTACTTCTCCTTGGCAAATAACACATATCCTATCAGCATGCATAATCGTGTTGAGTCGGTGAGCAATACTAATGACTGTTCTTCCTTGCGTAATTAAAGGCATATTTTCCATAATGGCAGCTTCTGACTCGTAATCCAAAGTTGAAGCGATTTTGAATTCCGGATGTGAAAAATTAACTGTTATACATCAGCCAGTTAAAAGTGTTAGATGTGGCTTTTGACTGGTTTCATTCTTCGACTGTGTCGAAATTGTGACATGCTCGCTATATTTGGTTAAATGTTGACCGCTAAAGTGCGCGTACTTCTGGACCATCTCCAAGGTCTCCCATCCTCCCATTTCTTTTAACACCATGAGTGGAGTTCCACTTTGTGCGTGCCAACTTGCCCAAGTGTGTCTGAGGTCGTGAAAAGTGAAATCAGTTATACCAGAATCAGATAATGCCTTTTCATAGCATTCTCGATAATGATTTCTTCTTTTCTTCCCATTGTTTGAAAATACATAGTCTCCATCTTTTTCAATTCCCTTTAAAATCTCAATGGCTACATCATTTAATGGAACAGGTCTAGCGCGTCCTGATTTTGCGTTATCAGCTGTAACGTGCGCAATTTTTCTAACTAAATCTACGCTTTTCCACTTAAGTGATAATATTTCCCCTTTCCGCATTCCTGTTAAAATAGCAATGGAAACAAAATCTCTCATCCACTTAACCTTGATGTTGGAAAGCAGAAGTTCAGCCTCCCACTTCTCTAACCATCGAACCCTAACTGTTGGCTCCTTCATTCTTGGGATGTACGATGACTTTAATATCCATCCCATCTTGTGAGCCAAAGAGAAAGCACGCATAATAAACGAGCGATATCTATTTTGCGTTGCGTTGGATAGCTTCCTCTTTGTCTTTGGGTTATACAGTGGTAATGAGCTGGCTATTTCATCGCTCGTTATAGTCGATATTTTTCTACCCCTAAATATTTGCTGAAAGTAATCCGCATAGGCAAGTTTCGTTTGGTATGTTGATTGCCCTTCAGCGTCTTTTAAGGTGAGTAACATCATTTCTTCAAATGACTTATCTGGCGTTTTATCTAGCTTCTCCATCTGCCATAGGTCATGTTTTAACTTGTCATGATACTCTTGGGCTTTGACTTTATCCTCCGTGCCAGCAGGTTTTCTAATTCTTTCTCCGCTTGGTGCTGTAACGTCAACCCAGTATTTCTTACCTCTTTTGTAGATCGGCATGTTTTCCTCCCACTACCGACTACAGCCAGCCGATAGACATTATTGTCGTTAAACTGCGCCTGTTCAAACTTTTTTAGGCTTTCCTTGTTTGCTCTCCATGAGCTACCGACCCTGAACATGTAATATTTAGCAGGGTTGCGGTATACCGTTGAAGATGACAGTCGGATCATCGATGCGTATTCTTTTATGGTATAAAGAGAGTCATCCACTGTTAATCTCCTTATCTATCGTCATAACATAGTGATTAAGCCACATATTAGGTGTGTAATGATTTAATTTCGCTCATCTTAAAACTTCTCCGCATATTATCTCAACATCCCTCACTTGCATTATCTGCACTGCACGGCTCTCGCATTCTTGCTGTGTGTATATTTGCTCAGATACAGGAACAACAGAACCCTGTATTAGCATGAGTAATACATATCCGATTATTTGCATGGTTATTTAATCTAATTTATAGAGTGGGATTACTTTATTATATTGTTGCTTGGATGATGTTATTGCATCGCAATTTTCTGATAATGAATTTAATCCATCTTGTGATATATAACCAATGGGTTTATTTCTACTTAAACCTTTAAAATGATAAATAAGCAATTCAGCTTCCCATTTCATTATTTCAATATTAACCTTAGATGAGTCGCTATTATTTAATGCCAACTGAATTTCAGCAGCTATTACTAATAAATCATCGCTAACTTTCATTTTTTATTTTCACTCCATTGCTGATTAATGCCTGATTAACTAAATCTTCGTCATAACACCAAGTTTCATTTGCAATAAATGGCTCTGGCAATTCAACCTCCAAACTCTCGCGTGATGCTTGCCAACTAATCCACATTAAATCTATGCCAACGTCAGCGTAATTTAATCCGTTGTTAGACGTATCAAGATTGTTGTTTGGCTCAGGTTCACTCATGTGAAACTTAACAAACTCTTCAAATTGCTGCCTTGATTTATCCATCACTGCACCTTTATTCCTCTGGCTGTACCCAATAATCAATTAGTGACTCTATTGCTTCACTAATAATTACACCTTGCTCAGATTCAGTTAATTGGTTCCATTCATCTTCGGTCATTCCTAAACCTGTTTCAGAGTCAGAGCCAACCTTATTTGTCCTTGCAACTAAAACCATTTGCTTACTCATATTAATTCCTCTTATTGCATCTATTTAATCGATATGATTAAAATAATTCATCATTGTTTTTAATTTATGACCTATAGTTAATTTGAACTTTCTAATTATTTTTGTAGTCCTCGCCGATGCTTCCTGTGTCGGCATTTTTTTATTCATTGCATCCATTTAATCGCTAGGATTAAAACGTTTCATGGCAAACACTTATTTACCTTCTACACTTAACCCCGAAAGAGTAGTAACAAGCTGTGCAACTTTCGCCGACCTCCCTGTGTCGGCATTTTTTTATCTACTTCCTTGCTAAATTCCATGCCTTAACTATTCTTAAATTGCTTACACAGATAAATTATAAGTTTCATTCCTGCACGTCCCCTTGCCGTCCTCTCTGTGGCGGCTTTTTTATTCATTGCATCCTTGCAAATATATCCTTTGGTTACTGTAATAAGCAGAGTTGGCATTGACCTTCTGCAATATCCAACTGGCCTTGCTCATACTCTTCGATTTTTTGGTTGATTGTTTTCCTGCGACACATTCCCTTTGTCGTTGAATCGGGTCGGAGTTCGTGGCGAATATAGTTATTTTCCATTGCTATGATTCGACCAAAATCACTTGGATAGGTATCTCGTAGCATGACTAACTCAGAGCCAGTCAAATGAGGGCAGCAAATGCATGAAGATTTACCGGGGTAATACAAGCCGACTTCTTCAACTGCGAGAGACTCCTTTTCACCAATATTCCAATCTACAAGAGGGAAAACTTGCGTCCATTTATGCTCTGGTTTCCATTTATCTGCACGCTGTGGCTCATCGGCATTAATACCAATAACACGTAAAATACTCCCAGTGTGTGAATCAAGCAGCTCTCCTTTACCCTTAACTCCCCATGCTTTATGGCATTCTGGATGATTATTGAAATACTTATCAGCCGTCTCAACTTTAAAGCGAAGTGAGCATGATTTACTGCCAAATGCGGCGGCTGGCAGAGTGTTGTTTTTCTCTGCGCTCTCAATAACACTAAGCGGATTTCCATCCTTGTCCCACTTTCGTAGGACGACGACTTTTGACCATTTTTTCTCATTACACCAACTTCTTAGCCAGCCAATGAAATGGTAGGTGTGTTCGAATTCAGAGCCTGTATCACAAAACACTATTTCGTCAGGCTCGTAACCTCGCTTGTACATTTCAGCAATGAGCATTGCCGTATCATCACCCATTCCAGCCATTACGACACGGAATGAGGTAGCAAACCATGCCTTATCAAAGGATGGTCTCTCGTTAAATAAAACCATGGTTATTACCTAATTGGTTGGTTAAATCACATAAATAGCGTGGCGTGGGTAGGGGAGCCCGATAGGAGCGAAGGGAATATCGTCATCGAAATCCATTGGTGGCTCATTATTTTGTGGTGCTGGCGCTTGTGAGCGTGCAGGTGCAGCACCGCCACCACTGAATTGTTGTGCAGCTTGCGGCTGTTGAGGTTGACCCCAACCGCCTTGGCCTTGAGGTGGCGCATCACTGCCACGACCGCCTAACATCTGCATAGAGCCGCCGATATTTACGACCACTTCTGTTGTGTATCGATCTTGACCGCTTTGGTCTTGCCATTTACGCGTTTGCAAAGAACCTTCGACGTATATCTGGCTTCCTTTTTTCAGGTATTCGCCTGCAACTTCAGCTAACTTTCCGAAGATGCACACTCGATGCCACTCAGTTTTCTCGCGCATTTCACCAGTTTGCTTATCACGCCACGATTCCGATGTGGCTAGTGTGAGATTTGCTACTGCGCCACCATTTGGCATGTACCGAATTTCAGGGTCTTGGCCTAAGTGACCAATGAGAATTACCTTACACACTCCACGACTAGCCATTACGCGGCCTCCAATTCTGATTTTCTAATGTCATAAACTTCTTTAGCTTTCGCTTGCTCTGGCGTGTTATCTAGCAACTTCCATGTTTTGCCAAATTCAGCTTTTAACGTTTTTATATTGCTAATATTCATAGCGTTTCCTGTGAACTCAGATAGGACAACATCAGGTTTGAAGTTTTTTTCCTGTTGCTTATGTTCATTGCTATCTGCATCTTTTGAATCATCAATAGCGAACAATCCATTTAAGCAATACTTACGAGCATATGAGCTTGTGGCCCCTGTTACCTGAGCGTCATCCATTCCTTTTTTTGACATCGGCTCTCTTGCTAAAGCTGATACGCTATGTGAATTCTCTCCATCCGTGAGAGTTGCGGTTGATTTAACGTAAATGCGATCACCGACAGCAATAACATCATCAGTGATACTTAACACCAAGCCATCAAGTAATGGTTTAACTGACTCTAAAATCCCTTCGCAACTCCTGTATGCGTAGTTCCCGAATGAGTTATTTAGGTTTTTTGGTGCTTTTAGGTTCTGTTGTATAGCTGCTATTTTCTGGAAGAATTCTTTACTCATATTTCTTCTCCATCCAATAATTAATACTAAACTCAACATCAGGGTCTAAATCAGGTTGGCCTAGCAGCCAAGTTAAATACCCTGCGTTTTCTTTCTTTACTTCGGTAAATGTGATCCCTTTGTACTTACCGAAACGCAACTTGCTTAATAGTGATGGCTGATTAGTTATTTCTAACATCTCCGTATCTGACCACCCTGAATCAACCTTGATCCGTTTAAATAATGACGCTGTAACAATGCAGTCATATAGTGCTCTGTGAGCGTGTAACCCCTCGGGCACATGAACATCCAGTTTCAGTGCGTAGCGTAAGTATTGATTGCTGTGGCTTTCTAGCTCAGGCCATAAGCGGCGCGCTAGCTTCAATGTGCAGATAAAAGGCGCGTCCATTTCTGGCATCATTCTCTTATCGAACTCTGCGTTATGTGCAACCAGATAATCAGCACCTATGTAATTAGCGATAACTTCATCAATAATCGGCGAGTTAACTACCATATCATCGGTGATGTGGTGAATAGCCATTGCACTTATTGAAATTGGTTTCTGAGGGTTTACAAAGTGGGATTGCTGCGAGTTATAATCAATTTCCGTGTCGTTTAAATCGATACTTGCTATTTCAACTATTCCGCTATCAAAATCACAGGTTTCAGTATCGATTGTTCTATATTTAGTCACCAACCTTCCTACCTCCCATTGGTAATTCTGGAATATTTAAATAAGGGTCAAAGTTATCTTTGAATAAATGCCTTGCGTATCGCTCCAAGTCAGCCTGTTTTCGTTGCGCTTTAATGTGTTCAGGTAGGGGAGGGTAGAATTGAGACATTTCTAAGTTTTGACTTTTAACTAGTGCGGCATGAGCTAATTCTAGTGTTGAAATCCTTTCAACTGGTTGAATTTCATTGCCCGTTAAGTCACGTACTCTTCGCCTTTCAATATCTTCATCAATCATTGATAAAGCATATTTCAGGGCAGCATCCTTGCTTTTATGACTGGGGAATGCAGGTATTAAATACTTACCCATATTCACCTCTCATCCACCTACTAGGCGTTGATTGAGGCCGAATACCAAGGCTTTCCATGTGATAGTATTCAGCCTCTTCCTCGCGCTCCCTGCGTCGTCTTTCGGCATCCTGCCTTTGTTTGAGTTCATGCTCTGAAATTCTCATGCTGCGTCCTTAATGAATAATATCCAGTGAGTTTTGTCGTTCTTGCCAACTCGCTGAACTATTGTTGGTTTATAGTCAGTAAGGGATAACACTTGCTTTGTTGGGATTTGAGTTTCGTTCCATTTGAAGGAATGGTGTTCCGTTTGGCCGCAGCACTCGAAATGCCTCACTAAATCCTTTCGCTAAATCCTCTTTCCAAGATTCTTTATTTAATCGGCCGTACTTTTTAAACATCCAACCGTTGTGGCCAGCGCGAATTAAGTGAGGCGGGTCGAATAGAACTTGATGGAATGAGTTATCAGGGAAGGGTAGGTTTTTAAAATCAGCGATAATATCTGGTGTTATATTTAGCTTCCTGCCATCACATAGAATGTGTTTTTCTACCCTTATATCGCTGTAAATTGCTCTGTTGTCTTGCCTGTCAAACCAAAACATGCGACTGCCGCAGCACATATCCAGAATAGGGCGCATGGTTATCTCCTTACGTGAATGCGTACGCTCCACGAGCATCAACCTGACGTAAAATGCGATTTGTCTTTTCGCATTGCTGTTTAAATTTCCAATCAGCAAATAACAATTCGACTTGTTGCTCAGTCATTTCAGACTCTCGAAGTAGGGTGAATATCTGCTGTTTTGCGTGTTTCTGCTTTGCGTTCATGCTGTACTCCGTATGCTGTTTTTAATGTTTCGTTTGCTTCGCTCCATCCGTTCTCATCCTTGAGATACCGGGCAATTCCAGCTTTGCTTTGGGCTACACGTAGTTTGTATTTATCAATATTCATGCTTACCTCTGGATGTGCGAAACCTGCGCTAATCTTGCGATAGCGATTGTTATTTAGGTTCTGGTGTTGGTGCGGTGAGTTACTGCTGACCGAGGGCTTTAGCGATTGCTACTGCCTGACTAATGTAATTCCTAGTTTTTTCAGAAGAATGTCCACATCGACACTAGCAGAAGTATTTTCTAATTCATTAATGTTGAGGCATTCCATCAGAGCTTCTATTTCTTCCTCAGTCAGCATGTCGTCGTTATAATCACGAAAGCCAGCTTCTATTAACTTGCCGCCAAATATTTCCATGTTGAAGCTTATAGGCGGTTCCTTGCCATCTTCATACTCAACTACGAATGTCATTTTTCCCATATATCACCCCCTAGCCTTTAACATTGCATCTGCCATGCGGTAGTAGAATTTAGCGCGTTTTATTAAGCATTCATCATCTACATCATTTGGGAAATGACCGAGTTCTGCGCTTTGTGAAGCTAAGTCGCCTTGCATAGCCGCGTTGGCGAAATAATCTCTGATAGTCGCATCACTCGCCATTTCTACGCGAATCGATGCATATTCGTATTGTTCTGTCATACTCCCTCCGTTATTAACTAAATACGCATTGGCATAATCAATACCGATACTGGCTTGTATGGGTTGAATATGTCGCAAATGATAGCGTCTTGACCTGTTTTGAATTGAAGTTCGATAGCTGGCATTTTAGGGTTAACATACTTTGCTATCTTCTGTAATTTGGCGAGAAATGAAACGTTAATACCTATTTTGAATGGTAAGTTTTCTTTCATTTTTCTTGTTTTTTCGATTAGTTTATCGATGTGTGGGAAGCGCCCGTCGATAACACTACACATTGAAACACCGATTAATATGTTTTCATCTGAAAACAGCCTAACAATTCCGTCATCAGTATCGAAAATTGCATAATCGAATTGCTTAGTTGGTAATTTTCCGACTGACAAAATAACTTCATTTTCAATTTCGTTATCGTGTTCGCCGTATGCCAGCATATGACCATCTGTGCCAGCCACTTTACCGTTGGGAAGAAAGCAGATGCCGCAAATGTAGTAGCGAATATCTCTTATTGCCATGCACTCCATAACAGCGAGTAGAGTGCCTCTATCTATTTTTAACTCCATCTCTATCTCCTGCGCTTTAACTAAACGCGACGTTAGTTATAGTGAATGCCTAGCTTTTTCATTTCTTCGTTTAAATCTTTGATTTGGTTTTCAGGTAAGCTAGCTATCATATGAAGAGCGCAAGCAACTGTATCTCCGTCCATTTCAACTACTTTGGTATCAGTCCAGTATTTAACTTTTGCCTTCCATTCTTTTTTTGCTCTTGCCATCTCTATCTCCTATCTATTAATCAACTCACCGACCTAACTTTCTAGGCTTTCGTCATATTCCCAGTTTTCGTTATATCCATATTCGCGAGGATTACTGTCTGGATGATTTAATTTAAATGCGAATTCTGTCCATTTACGCTTTTCTTCATCGGTCTGCTCATTCCATGATGGCGCTATGCTTTCGACGATTATTTCGCCATTTTTGATTGTGTAGTAACCACAATTACTGCCAGTATCTTCATCGGCATAATTAACTGTGATTTCTTCATTTGGGAATTTCTGAGAGAGCGATTTTAATGCAGGGAAGGGGTGAGCCCATGCGGTTTCAAATGAGACTTTATTATCTGATTCTTTTGAGGAATTATAAGCTCCCCATTTTGTTCCCCATACATTTCTAGCGAAGTCCATGCTATGGTAAAAACCGTGTTTACGCTTATTTCTCATCATGCAGACAAACTGTTCAAAGCTTTCATCTGTCATGTTTAAAGCGTTAACTTCACTTCTATTTAATGCTTCTAGAGTTGCAAAGAAATGGCTTTCACTTAACTTTTCTTTGCACATAAGTTTTGCAGCGTTTTCAGCGTCACCATAAAATCCGCTTGCGCCATTGATACTTAAATCATCTGGCATTGGGTTAATTACTTTAAAGTCTACAATCCCATCGTTATTAAGCATCGCGTTAATGACTGCTGGGTTAGCTTCAACAATGTTTGTTACATGATTTGGCATGTGAAATTCCTTTTGATGATTTAATCAACGTGCTGTAACACTTCCATCACTCATAATCGGCTTGCGTAGCCGTGGTTGCTTGCGTGTGTCGCATTTCTGCGAACGTTTCTAATCTTTGCTAGCTGTGCATCAGTAGCATCTTTGTGATACTTGCTGATGTGCATAACTGGTAATCGCGGGTCAAATGTCCTTAGACACAACGGACAGGTAACTTTCGTTTTCATATCCCACCCATCTAAATTTAGGTAATAAAAAACCCCGCATTTGCGAGGTTTATCTTTTCTTCCCTAGTGAGGGTAATCCGCCTTGCATTGGTGGCGAACCGTTGTGTTTATTTATGCTTTTTAGCAGGTAATGCTTGTTCTTTATTGGCTTTTCGCTACCTAGAACCTTACGTTTGGCGTCTCTAATTCTTATCAGCTCGCTATCACTTGCATTCGCGTGGTACTTATCAATGTGATATTTAGGATTCATTGGATTGAAAAGCTTTTTGCATACAGGGCATTCAATTCTCATTGGTGCATCCGACATATTAAGCTCTCGCTGTTACCTCTCCAGATTCCAACAGCGTACCAGATTTTCTATATTTAGCTGAGTAAATACTAGAATTTGGTAAGCAGGTGTTATCTGCTGAGTCATAAACTTTAGTGCTACGAATTGAAATTGCTTTCTCAACTCGGTTAACCTTTGCTGTCTCAATAGTTGGTAATAGTGAATTTAATTTCAATTCAATCTCCTGCCTTGCCATAGCTTCAGCTTTTCTTCTTGCGTGACGTCTATTTGCTGATGAACCACGTAAAAACTCAGGCTTGCGTGATTTTTTCACTGTGATAGTTGCCATATATCCTCCAAACAATCGGCTTTAGTGAGCGCAGGGAATCGAAACCCTATATTATTTCTGCTTATACATGGATTAATTCCCATGTCGGGGCGGGGCTCTCTGGTGTGAGTGAACACCCTGCGCTCATTAAAACCTTCTGAGAAGGTTGTCGCTTTGTCAGCGACTCCATTCTGATAGCTAAACTAAATAGCTATCAACGTTGTTAAAGAACTAGGCGTATATTTCATGTTGCTTGCCTTCGATGTGGTAATAATATGCATTTTGCGCAAATGCGTCAAGCGCATATTTGCAAATAAATATATGCGCAGACAGCGTTCTTCACGCATATTCATGATTTTATTTACAAATTAATTTTATTTATTTTCTTGATAGGTGAGGAAAATCACACAGACGGGGAATTGCGGGCACAAAAAAGCCCTCGCTGGGAGGGCTGGGAGATTATTTATTTTTTAGTTCTGACAGGAAAAGACCAGCACTTATAGCCATAGGCGTGAGCATCTAACACTTTTCTCTCGGAATCAGGTGTTCCTGCCTTTGCTCTTGTCTTTCTATATCTGCATTTACACCAACGGTATCCTGCAGGTAATTCAGGGGTACTAATAGTTTTTAATTCCATTTTTACATCTCACCTCAGGCGGACGCTTCCCTGAGGACTTGATTTAATGTCGGAGATCCACTATTGTACTTGTGTGTTAAGTAAGTACGGTCGTGGGGTCCTGACATCTCCGATCTGAGCGTTATCCCCGGCAAGGGATTATGCTCAAATTTTTATTGAGGCCGAACGTAAACCTTCAGAATTGAGGAGATGCGTTCGGCTTCTTCGCTTGTAAGGTCTGTCGGAATACCGCTTATAGTAACTGTTGTTCCAGATTCAGGGCGAATAACTACGGGTAGAGAATAAGATGAAGGTTGGTCATTCTTAGGCTCTACTTCAGGTGCTTCTTTAGCCAATTCTTTTTCCTCTTCTTGGCGATTTGAAATAGGATTGTAGGGAATATCCTCATTAGCCTGAAAAGCTTTGAATTTATTAATTGCGCTCTCCATACGGCTTTTGTAAGCTTTAATGCTGGTATCGTTAGGTTTCGGCTCTGTTATTTCGATGTAGCGCTCTGCTAGAACATTTAAATCAAGCTTAGTTACATCCCCCATCTCTTCTTCTTTAACTACCGTTAGGAGGCGAGCAGATGAGTTTTTCAAGTTACGAGCAGTAGCCTCCTTCATTATGTTCAGCGACATAAGCGATTCAAGGAAATCCTTAAATGCTTGAACGCTTAATTCTTGGTTATTCATGCTAATCTCTCTAAGTTATTGATGCAGATCGAATTCTAACCAGACTCGTGAAGATTTGCAAGACTTAATCTTAATGAATCTTTGATTTAGGTAATCTGAAAACTATTGCTGTACATGAACCCAGTAAAAATAGATTGGATGTCAATTGTATTAATTAAAAAAAAGGCCGCATTTCTGCGACCTTAAGCTATTTAGATGTATTTTGTTGTGCGATATACCCACATCCTAAAGCGTGTCGTCACCCAAAGAAGCAGCCTTGTACATCATCTTCAACGAGCTTAATAGCGTCAGAGAAACTACCTAACATTTTTTCATCATAGTTGTGCCAGTTACTATCTTTATCCATCCAAAATAGAGACCAAGAGCTTTTAGATTTGTTATGTGTAATTTTGGCAATTGGCTCTTGAGCTTGACCATTACTCCAAGTAAGGCGTCTTACTTCAAATATGACAACGGAGTCATCTTCAATGTTGTAGCTTAAATCTAGCTCATCTCTAAGGTGTTCAGCCGGCCTACGTTTCTCCATGAAAAATTCCATGCATCTCTTAATGTTCGCTACTTCAATATCGTTAAATGCCATACATCCCTCTAAAACGTATATTTACTCTACTCTGCATTGAAAACCGAAATCCAAGCAAAAGGCTCTTCTGCAAGCTGTAATACTGCTCCAACTGCTAGCGCTATTATTAACATAACAATCAGCAGCTTATTTTTACTGATGAGTTCTAATAATCTTTTCATTTCGAACACTCGCTAACTATCAAAAGCAATCAGTAACAATAGAATGATATCCAGCACCGCGATAATAACTAGCAGTACCATTATGTTAGCGTTGGATATCAGCTCTAGCAGTTTCTTCATTTAAAACGTGTCGTCAGTCCACTGAGACTTATTGAACATATGGAGGCATGTTTAATTTTGTTTCACGTTCCCATTTATCAATATACTTTGTAGGCTTAACAATCGCGGCTACATAGTGCATCTTATCCACTTGACTAGGGTCTAGAGTTATAGGCTTATGCGCATTATTAATGCTAGTAAATTGATAATCGCCATCTCTGGTTTTATTGAATACCTTGATCATGTTGTGACCATCTACAGTTCTAACAAAGACCTCATCACCAGACCTTACGCTAGTATTAGGCTCAACCACTACGTATTCTCCAGATTGGATTCTAGGCCACATGCTATCGCCTTTAACCTTCAATCCATAAGCGTCCTTGTCATCGCTGTAAATCTTTAACCAGCCGTTATGCTCTTCCATCATGTCTACTGCGCCATCTATGCCTAAAACCGCCTCACCGATAACCTTAACGGTGCCAGATGGCATTTCACCGATATACTCAATTTCGTCTGGCTTTACTGGATCTTCAGTAAATAAATCAGCAACAGTCACACCTAGGGCTGATGCTATTTTCACTAGCGTGTTTTCTGAATAGCCTTGTTTATTGGTTTCTAGGCGAGAGATATTGCCCACATCGCTACCAATAGCCGTGGCAAGTTCAAGGATTGTCATCCCTTTGCTTTTTCGTATTTCGCGAATTCTAGTTCCTATTTTCATGCCTTAATTCAACTTTATTTATGCGTATTACACAAAGCGTATTGCGCATATTTTTACTTGTGATAATATGCGTGTAGCGCATCTAAAAGGAGTGAGATATGCAAACACCATTAAGAAAAATTCGCTTAGAAGAGCAGCTAACAATTTCTGAAGTTGCCAACGCCATCAATTGTGATGTTGGTAACTTGAGCAGATTAGAGCGAGGAACTCAGGCTGCTTCATTAGAATTAGCAGAAAGATTAGCGAGATTCTACGGCGATAAAATTACAGAAATGCAAATTCTGTATCCAAAAAGATATATGTAAAAAACTGTTCTTTAACAATCGCAGGGTTATTTACTGCTACGGAGTCGCCGATAAAGCGACAGATTTACCAAGCAATACACACTCACAGGATCGTGAGCAACGGACTAACTACGTCAAAAGGAATTTAACAAATGGACTACGCAACAACACGCAAAAACTTCAATCAATTCGTATCAAATCATCTAATCGCAACAGCATTACAAGCATTGAGAGCTAAGTCTCAGTCTGTAGTGGCCAAAACATTAGGTGTCCATGACTCAACCATTCTACGCAGAACTGACAAATTTCCTGAGCTATGCGAAACGCTGGCAGCTTCGGGGATTAAAGATTTCGTGCTGGAAGGTGAGAGAAAAATATCTGAGGAAGAATATCGCTTTTTGTGGAAACAAATCGGCGAGCTTTCTTTGATGAGAACAAAAGAAAACGCCCCAGCTGCGGGAACAGTTGAGGCGCATTAGTAAATCATTCACGGGAGTAATTATACATGAATATTAATTACACAACAAATCGATATGGAGGTCGTTATGAATGTTGTTAAGCATGTGGACTTTGCTAACAAACAACTGATACCAGACAAACCAGAGGTTAAGGTGGCTGATCTTGATAATGGCTACCTTCGGGTAGCAAATGAAATTCAAGATGCTCTGTGCGCTCTCCAACTAGCAGGTAGGGAATGGCAGGTATTAAATGCCATTATTCGATTAACGTGGGGATGGCAAAAGAAAGAGGACAGAATACAAAACATCTTGATTGAAGAGAAAACTAAGCTAGGTAGAAATCCTGTATCTGAATCGGTCGGAGTGCTTGAAGCTAGAGGAATTATTCACGTTAGACGAATAGGCCAAAATCGATACATTTCTATCAATAAAAACGTC
Source organism: Providencia sp. PROV150 (assembly GCF_028481025.1). Lineage (NCBI taxonomy): Bacteria > Pseudomonadati > Pseudomonadota > Gammaproteobacteria > Enterobacterales > Morganellaceae > Providencia > Providencia sp. PROV150. The sequence goes on from NZ_JAMPPJ010000008.1 coordinate 30,707, forward strand.
TCAGAATGGGTATACACGAAAACAAGGAAAACTATCCCTGAAAACAGGGATAACCATCCCCGAAAACGTGTAGCGGTATCCCCGAAAAAGGGGATCACCAAAGACATTATTTCAAATACAGTAAAAGATATTAATAACTCTTCGTCCGAGAATTCTAACGAATCCTCTGACCGACCATCTGAAAAAGTTTTAGCTGTTAAGCCTGATGCGGTTGTTAGCTCACCCAAAGGTAACAAGTGGGGAAATGCTGATGACCTGAAAGCGGCTCAATGGATTTACTCACAAGTCCTGATAGTCAGCCCAACAACCAAAGAGCCTAACTGGTCAACATGGGCTAACGATGTTCGACTGATGAGACAGCTAGACGGTCACACCCACCAAGACATTTGCAAAATGTTCAAATGGGCGAACAAAGATTCGTTCTGGTGTAGCAATATTTTATCGCCAGCAAAACTCCGTGAGAAGTGGACAACACTGGTTATTCAAAGTCGGCAGCCAAACCGAACTCAGCGAGTAGCAGAGCAAGCACCAGCCCAAAGCTGGAACACTCGTGAAGCATGGGAGAATGAATTCATATGAAACCTAATCTGGCAACTGCAATCGCTAATCGTGATGCAGGCGCACTGGCTAGAATGGCTCAAAGCAGTACGTCGCAGAAAGTAGTAAATCCCCAAGCCGAGCAACTAGTCGATGTGTTATTCCGAAACCTGAAACAAATCTTTCCTGCTGCAGTAAATACCATATTCAAAAACGAAAGCGACGAGCTAGCAGCTAAGCGCCAGTGGATCGCCGCATTTGCTGAAAATGGAATTACTACCCGTGAGCAGCTTCAAAACGGGATGCGACACGCTAGGGCAAGCGATAATCCATTCTGGCCTGCCGTCGGTCAATTCATCAAATGGTGCAAACAGGAAGACTTCACTCAGCTTGGATTACCCACCGAAACCGAACTATACGACGTATTCAAAAAGTATTGCTCAGAGCGAGGCTGGCGTAGATTTAATTGGCCATCAAATGCCTGTTACTGGATTGTCACTAAAGTTTACTCAGAAATGCGAAGCCGCAACCTATCGGATTCAGAGGTTATAAAACTTTGTGCGTCTGAGTTAAAAGTCATGGCCAACAAAATTAAATCAGGCGAGAAGATTGCCGATCCGATATTGCAGCTAGAAGGCACTGTGATACCAACCAAGCGCGACAAAGCGCTATCAATCATTGCTGACCTGAAAAACAAACACGGACTCAAGTAACACACCAAATCATAAGGACTTCTAGATGAGCAAACAAAAGGAAATACCATTCGGAACTATTGTCGTAATTCACCAAGTTGATGAGAACGAAGCCTATCTGATTGGTTGCCATGGTGATTTTGACGCTAGAGATATTCAAGATTTCCAAGATGAAATATCAATGGTTTTGACTGGTGAAGATTACTTTCAGGGTGAAGGCGTTTATACACTAAAGCCAATGGTTGATTATTACGATTACCATCGTGAACTCACATTTGAATTAGTTTCATTTGAGCCACTTATGGGCGAGGTTAGCAATGAAAACCAAGCAAACTAAGATGGAGCTAGTCGCATACCAAAAGGATGACGACAAGAAAGTTAAAACCTATCAACTTCTTCACTACAACGAAAAAACACGCTTGGAGCAGAAAATAAAAGTAACCAAAAGACAGGCACTTCATGGCTGGGAAGTTAGTTTGAATTTGGACGATTTCCCTAGACTAGAAACTGAAACTGAAGCTTTGCTGAAATACGCAGACTGGTTAGAACGCATGGGAATAGCAATACGCAGAGAAGCTAAGCGGGCAATTAAGCGAGGTGTTGAGTGATGAAAGGAACAACGTTAACAGAGCTGAACTGGGCTTACACTGACGAAGCGACCAGAAGAAAGCGCAAATATATCAAGCAAACGAAAGATTATAACCGACACTTTTTCAAGCCGTATCGCTGCATGAGAGTAGCTAAAAAGCTGTTTAGGCTGGAACTTAACAAGCTGATGGGAGGCATCTAATGCAGGGAACTAATTGGGTTAAGGTGAGTGATTATCTGCCTGAATTAGACACGCCAGTATTTGCGGGCTGGTTTTGGAATGGCAAGTTTGTGTGGCATGTATTCATGCGCTCCGACCCATGTGGTGAAGGATGGTTATGGTCTCAACTTAATAATGGCTATTACATCAGTGATAGCATTGATTTTTTTGAAGATGATGACTACTCAATGATAACTCACTGGCAACCATTACTTAGCCCACCAATGCCAGAGGGTGAATGATGAGGTATTACAAACAATATCCAGTAACGTTCAAGCATTTTATAGATAGACCGCTTTGGGCTGCCGCTTGCGGGTATGACTTTAATTTTCTTGATTGCTTGGCATGGTCAGCAGATATCTACGGTAAAAACATTCCAGTGATACTCCGCTTGAGACCTGATGATGTGCTGTCATTGGAAATTCGAGAAATCCCTATGGCGATTATCCACACCATTGTCACGTTATTATTTTTCCTGTTATGGCCACTAACTTATCCCATTTGGGCTGTAGTTTGTTACTGGTTATGCAAGCGGAAAGTAAAACAACCAATGAACGACATCAGAGACCACAACCTAAGCAGATGGCTACGTAATTTTAAGCCATAGCAGCATGGAACAGGAGAACTAACAGTGAGTGATAACTATGTGTACTGCAAGTGCGGTGGAGTAGCTATTCATAAAACCGACAATCTAATAGCAGGTGTGGTATTTCATTATCACCAGTGCATTGAATGTGGGAAAAAAGGCCTTAAATTTCAGTCGAAGCAAGATTCTGCAATGTCTTGGAGAAGGAAAAACGGAGGTTAACTTGGAGAAAGCCACAAAGTTTCTTCTAAGAAATAAACAGATACGAGATAACCTGATATCAGCACTAAACGCCTTACCCCTCAACGAAGAATTCCCCCTAGAAGTAAAAATCTCAGAATCCAGCAGAACACTACCGCAGAACGATATGTTTCATGCGCTATGTGGTGATGTTTCAAAGCAAATGACACTCAACAATGAACAACTGAAATTATGGCAGTGGAAGAATGTATTTGTGTCAGGTCACTGGATGGTTACAACAGGGGCGAAAGAGTCACCGTTAATTCAGGGTATCGAAGGTGAACTATTAAACATACGCGAGAGCACGTCTCAGATGGGCAAGAAGCGCATGAGTAGCTTAATTGAATACTCGACAGCTTGGGCGGTAGAAAGTGGCGTGAAGTTGCGTACAACTCGTTATGAATATAACTACTACGGTCACAGGGAATAACTCAAGGAGCAGCAAGAGAGATGAAAAATCTATTAGTGTCAGTCGAATCTAAATCAATATTCATAGTTAAGCATAAAGATAAACCCAAGCGCCCGCCAAGTAATATTACTTTCGACCCGATGAAGGCTATTACCGAAAATCGATATGTACGGACAGCGAGGACGAGAAAATGATTAGAGCCAGACACGTAATTCTATTCTTTTCGATTGTTACTTTAGCGATGGGGTTTATGTATGGCTAACTTACGCAAAGAAGCAAAAGGCAGAGAGTGCCAAGTAAGAATACCTTCAGTCTGCAACGGCAATTCTGAAACTGTAGTGGGAGCTCATTATCGAATGGCTGGATTATGTGGCACAGGATGCAAGCCTAGCGATTTATTTATAGCTTGGGCGTGTAGTGGGTGTCATGACGAAATCGACCGCAGAACGCGAATTACGGACGCTGAATACGCAAAGCAATGTCACCTAGAGGGGGTTATTCGAACTCAGGCCATATTGCAAAGCGAGGGGAAGATTAAGGCATGAATGAATATCACCTTAAATTACCGTGGCCACCTTCAGTAAATACGTATTGGAGACACAGCAGAGGGCGGCACTACATATCACCCAAAGGCACAAATTATCGAAAGCAAGTAACAGATTACATAGAGCAGCAAAACCTAGATATCAAAACCACTTCCCGCATCAAAATAGTCATCACTGCAAATCCCCCTGATAAACGCAAAAGAGACCTCGATAACTTGCCTAAAGCTGTTTTCGATTCGCTTACTCACGCCAATTTTTGGGACGACGACGAACAGATAGATGATTTCCGAATAAAGCGCGGGGAGAAAGTTAAGGGCGGTTCTTTGGATATCACTATATGGGAGATAGGTGATGCAGACTGAAATAACAACCATTCCAGCGTTGCTTGTCAAGACGCACGGGAATATGAGTGAAGTAGCAAGACGACTTAATTGCAATAGGGCAACAGTCAAGAAATATTCTGGTGATGTATTTGGCTTTGACCACGCGATTATAAATGGTCGACTGATGACTAAGTATAAACATGCGAAGGGGGCTAAATGAGCTACATCGGAGAAAAAGAGTTAACGAAGGAGCAATTCGATTGGCTTAACGGATGGCTTGAATTGTGGGGCGCTTGGGTTCACTCAGGGCGATTGAATGTACGCATGATAAACATGATTTATAAATTCATGCGAACAGTCGAGCCAAACAGTACACCATCCAGACCAATGTGTAGTGACGATGAAGGAATGTTGATTTCTCAGGTCGTAGATTCAATCATCGCCACTGACGAACAGGCTTATCAAATATTGCTCAGTTATTACGCATGTGGCGCTTCCAAGCTTTCAATATCATCTTACTACCATAAGGTTGCAAAACCCCGCAAAATGCAAACGAGAGGAGGAAACAGGCTAAAAAAACCATCTTTCGGAACTTGCAGGAATGAAGTAGACGAAAAGTTAAAGGCTTGCCAATGGCTGTTGTATGAACCTCTGCGAAATGCAATGAATAATCGTAAACGTGTAGCGAAAATAAAGAAAATAAGCGAACTTTGCTATTGACATGTTATAGCAAATTAGCAATAATTATCAGGTAAGCTGCCTTAACTGTTCTTAGGTTGGCTTAACCAGATTATAAAGCCTCACTTCGGTGGGGCTTTTCTCGTTATAGAGGTTTATATGCTTGATGAATTTGAAGGCTTTGACGAGTTTGACGGATTTTAATTCCCCCGAATTCGAGGGAATAAACAGAACGTGGTAACAACGGGCATGTCGCCTTAGTAAATCCCGACTGGTGCATGAGTAGCGCTCCATGCCGTTAGCCCACGAAACGGGCATTAATTCCAACTGCTGCAAAATATGCAGTAGTTCAAAATATCGCACTTCCTGAATATGAACAGAACAATATTTCAAGGGGTCGCCTAGTGCGGCCTTTTTTTTGTTTTCTGCATCTGTAGTGATTTGGTAAACACATTTGGCTTCCAACCAAAATATGTCGGTTCGATTCCGACCAGATGCTCCAAATACGCCGCCACAGAATTCTAATCACACACATTTAATTGACGCATAGAGATTGTGCGCGGCTATCTATTAACTAAAAACACAGGTGTTATATATGCCAAGTACCGCAGCTGGTGCTATCGTCGGCGCGGCAGGCGGTGGTGCAATCGGATTAATGACAGGAAGCTTTGACTACGGAGTAATTACAGGTGCGATTATTGGCGCAACTGTTGCGGTCATAGCCTCAAAAGATAACAACAAGAAAAAGGTTCTGTTATTTATCTTATCGTTTTTAACTGGTGTTCTTATCTCTGAATCAGTAGAGCGAATAATTGTAGCTGAGACTGGTTATGAGATAGGTAAAACATTAACCGCCATTCTGGTTTCAGCGTTATTCATTTCATTGCTTCTCATTATCGCAAGTAGCGAGACACTAACAAAGGCCATTAGATGGCTACCAAGACTCATTGAGAATAATTTCTCCGTATTGATGAGCACCTTAACTGAAAAGTGGAGGGGCAAAAAATGAGTTATCAGGAGATTATCAACTATACGAATGTAGTCGTGTTAATTCTCATGGCCATTCGTGTATTTCTATGCAATTACGCTCGCCACAGAGATTCATTTATCGGCATGGTGCTTATCTGGCTTTGTATATGGCAAAGCTACCAATTAATAAAGCCTAATGATTTCGATACGAGCTTATCTAACTTACTCGGTGATGTGTTCATCTGCGTTTTGGTTTTTGCAGCTAAAGGAAACATCATGCAGGTATTTAAAAAGGTGAAAAATGAAATTAAGTGAGCATTTCGATAGTAAAGAATTTGCATGTAAAGACGGATGCGGAGCAAATCAAGTTGAATCAAAGTTGGTTGAAATTCTTGAAGGTGTTCGCGGCCACTTTGGTAAGCCAGTAATTATTGTCAGCGGTCGTCGATGTGTTAATCACAATAAAAATGTTGGCGGAGCACCAAAATCCCAGCACTTATTAGGTACAGCGGCAGATATCAAGGTTAATGGTGTGACGCCGAAAGTTGTCGCTGATTATCTTGAATCTCAGTTTCCTGATAGCTACGGCATTGGTCGCTATAAGGCATTCACACATATTGATGTGAGAGGATATAAAGCACGATGGGGCAGCAATTAAGCATACTAACCAAAGCGTTAATGGCTGCTTGTGCAATCTTATTATTCTGGCTTATCTGGGTTATGAATGACTTTGATAAGTTACAGGTTAAATTTGACAAAAAGTCTAACGAACTATCTGCAAGCCAACTACTAAACAAAGTAACCCAATCAGCAATCACTCTTCACTATCAAGTATCACTCGACAACATCAAAGCAAAGCAATTAGAGGACTCAGAACATGTCACAGTTAAGACTGTTATCAAAACAGTACTCAAAGACAATGAGTGCGCTAATACTGCTGTGCCCGATGATGTTATTAGCGAGCTGCGGAAGTACAAAAGAGGTATTGATTCCCGTTCAGCCAGTACCGATACCAGCACAACTAACCGCTGATTGTCCTCAGCCTGATGTACCAGAGCATATGGACTGGAAAGATATGCCACAACTGCTAGTAGATGCGATGAACTCAATAGCAAAGTGCAACTTGGACAAGAAAGCAATACGGGAAATTGAACAACAAAGAAATGCCCCAAATATCGGGGCGAAGCGAGAATAACAGTTCATGAATGTAACGCAACTATACGTTAATCGTGAATGACCACAACCTTAAAAAGGTAGTAATCTCAAACGGATATTACAAATATGAGCCTCGCAAAATAGCGGGGCTTTTTAATGGATGCAATTCCGCCATATAAGGGGGTGATTTCATCTTGACTGCTAGGAACAGACTAGAAGTGGCCAAATTAACGTAGTGATACGTGATGATGGTTGCGAAAAATAAACTCAATAAAATCAGTAAATAAAAACAGGTACTCATATTAGAGGAATCAACCTCAATTCGTGCGTACCGATTGCTTATCTCTACTAAGCGTATCTCACACGCAAACATCACAACCCCGAGACCATTCACAAAAGCGACTTCAGAGGACAGCCTGTTATAGGTGTGCTCGGGTCAGGCTTGTTCTGTGAGAACTGAGGTCTCTTTTTTGAAAGGTAATATCCTATGAAACAGTTAATTAAAAAGTCTGGCAACCAACCAGTAGTTACAACCAATATCATTTCTAACGAGTTCGGCAGAAGGCACGATAACGTCCTTCAGAGTATTCGCTCATTGATTGAGAGCGGGCATTTAGGTGCCCTTGATTTCAAGGAGACCTCTTATATAGATAAATCTAGCAGGGAAAAGCCTTGTTATGAACTAACTGAGCGCGGGTTTCTGATCGCGATGCCATTTATTGGCGGGAATAAAGCAAAGGATGGACAAGTTAGGCTGGTTGATAGCTTTATCCAATTCCGCGAGAAGGCGGCTAGAGAGGCTAAAGTTCAAATAGAGCGCAATATTGCTCGAATGGAATATAAGCCAATGACCGATGCTGTGAAAGAAAGCAAAATCCAAGAAGGCAAAGAGCCAGCGCATTACCACTTTAGTAATGAGGCTGATTTAATTAATCGCATCGTGCTTGGGGTGTCATCAGCTAAATTCAGAAAAGATAATGACATTGGAAAAACCGACCCAATTCGTGACTATCTTTCACATCAGCAAATCCATGCAATAACCGAACTGCAAAGAGCTAACACAGTGTTTATTTCGATGGGCTGGGATTTTGAACAGCGGAAAGAATCACTGAAAGGATTGTTCAATAAAAATCATAAGCAACCATTGCTCGATGAGATGCACAGATTAGCGGCGTAAAAATGCGCTTTGCTTGTAAATCAATAAATTACCGATGCACTAAAAATTGCATCGCCTGAATAGGTCGCTGAGTGGCCTTTTTTATGCGAAAGTATAACTACTGGCTAGAGTCGCTCTCGAAGAGTGGTATCGTCACCACCTGCCAGTGTTTCAATGGCGAATAACTAGACGAGGTTACTATGAAAGTTCAATTGGTTAATGGCCCATGCGAAGGTGTATGGGCTCAAGTAAAACTAAATGATGAAGGGATTCCTCCATCAACGTACGTAGCTGAGTTGCAGGCGGTATGCAATGACGTTCATGTAGACGGAATTGTTGAGCCATTTAATATTGCTCCAGATAAATTTATCTATGAACTGCACGTAACAGTGAGAGGCGGAGAGCATCCGCATTTCGAGTATCGATTTCCTGAAAGCTAAGGACATAGCAATGAGCGAACTTGAACGCTTACCGTGGACTGGTGCTGCATTGAAAGTCGCACTGGTAATGACTGTTGAAACTATGAAGCTAACACCAGAGGAGGCTGATAGTCAAAACATCACTGTAGTAGTTGGCCCATTCGCTAGACCATACAGAGAAATAATGGCAATAGCCGAAGAGTATGGTGAAAGGGAAATTCCTAAATCATGCGGCGATATGCCATCAGATATCAAATAGGTAACAAGAATTCACAATGACCCGCCTAGTGCGGGTTTTTTATTGGGTGGAATATGAAGAAATACACAGTAACAGCAACAAAGAAAGACGGCACAACATACGAAGGCTTAATGACAACGAAAGAGCCTCGCGTGACTAACGGGTTAATCGCTATCGCACAGGTTGACGGCGCTTGGATATATATTTCACCAGATGAGATTAGCAGCGTTGAGTATGTGCCTGTGGTTGAAGTAGCAGAATAACCAATTTATAAAATTCTACAAACGTCATTCATAGAGTGGCGTTAATAGAGATTTATATAAGTTTATGGCGGCAAAGGTATCACTGATTGCCGATGGTATATAAACATAACCAGTTAATTGTTCTGATTGAGGTGTGTATGGAAATAAAAAGTAAGCCACATCTAAAATTAACGCCACAAGGCTGGCATGCAAAAGTAAATCATTCATTCTTTGGTTTTCAATCTCAAGCAAATGCCCTTGGTGAAACGCCAAGTAAGGCAATGAAAAATCTGAATGAGTTTTTGATTGAGTTAAAGGGATAAAGATTATGGCGACTAAAACAAAAATGGGTCGCCCAAGTAAATTTGCAGAGAGTTTAGTTAAAGCAAAAGAATACTTAATGGGCGGATATGAAGCGGTTGGTGATGTCGTGCCAAGTGTGGCTGGTCTAGCCTGTTATTTAGGCGTATCACGTAAGACAGTTTATGAATGGGTAAAAGAAAGTACCGACTTAAGTGACACGTTAGAAGGCATTTTAGCAATGCAAGAAAATAAGCTCATCAATAAGGGGCTTAACGGTGATTTCAATCCAACAATAACTAAGCTAATGCTTGCCAATCATGGCTACAGTGAGAAACAGGAAGTTGACCACAAATCATCTGATAGTTCAATGTCACCAACAAAAATAGTTCTGGTTGCCGGAGGTAACAATGACGGTAGCGAGGATTGAAATACCGCCTAAATTAATTCCAGCATTCGAAGGTAACTATCGCTATCGCTGCTCACACGGTGGGCGAGGCTCTGCAAAGACGAGAACATTCGCATTAATGACAGCTATCCGTGGCTATATGGCTGCGATGAATGGTCAATCAGGCGTAATACTTTGCGCTCGTGAATACATGAACTCGTTAGAAGAATCATCAATGGAAGAGGTTAAACAGGCGATTAGGTCTGTACCTTGGCTAAATGATTTCTATGAACTCGGTGAGAAATACATTCGCACTAAGTGCCGCTCGGTTAGCTATGTATTCGCAGGGTTACGGCATAACTTAGATAGCATCAAATCTAAGGCAAGAATATTAATCGCTTGGGTTGATGAAGCTGAGTCAGTATCAGAGATAGCATGGACAAAACTTGCTCCTACGGTTCGTGAGGCTGGATCTGAAATATGGGTGACATGGAACCCTGAGCGAGATGGTAGCGCGACAGATAAGCGATTTAGAAAGAATCCACCTGATAACGCTGTCGTGGTTGAGATGAACTACGATGATAACCCGTGGTTTCCTTCCGTGTTAGAAGATGAGCGGCTAAATGACCAAGCAAGGCTAGACTCCGCTACTTATGCATGGATATGGGAAGGTGCTTATCTTGAAAACTCTGATAAGCAAGTATTAGCAAATAAATATGTTGTTCAATCATTCCCTGATGACTTATGGCAACAAGCAGACCGCCTACTTTTCGGTGCTGACTTTGGTTTCGCTAAAGACCCTAACACTCTGCTACGACAGTTCATCCTAAATGACTGTTTGTATATCGAATATGAGGCTTATGGCGTAGGTGTTGAACTTGACCACATGCCAGAGTTTTATGACAAGATACCAGAAGCGCGTAAGTGGTCCATCAAAGCTGACTCAGCAAGACCTGAAACAATTAGCTATTTAAAGCGGCAGGGATTCAATATCTCAGCTGCTAAAAAATGGCAAGGTAGTGTTGAAGATGGAATAACATTTTTACGCGGATTTAAGCAGATAATCATTCATCCCCGTTGTAAAGAAACAGCAAAAGAAGCCCGTCTCTACTCATACAAAACAGACCGGATCACTGGTGAAGTATTGCCTGTGATTTTGGATGCTAATAACCACTGTTGGGATGCTGTTAGATATGGGCTTGATGGGTATATCACACAAAAATCAGTGGTCGGAATGCTAGTTAGAAAACGTTAATGAGGGCAAAAATGGAAGTAAATCAACAACGGCTATCATTAGCGGTTAATAACGCATTGAAAGCCGTACAAAGAGCTAGGATGTCCTACGTTCAGTCGCTAGGCACTGGTAACACTAAAAGACCTCGAATATGGAATGAGTTTGGCTGGCCTGAAAATCTAAGCTTTGATGATTTCTATAGGCTATATGATCGCAATGCGTTAGGTGGCGCTGCAGTTGATAGATACATATCTGGGTGTTGGATTGATTACCCTGAAATATTCGAAGGGGACGAAGAGGCAGACCAAGACGGTTCAACTGAATGGGATAAAAGCCTTAATAAGCTACTCAAAAAACACTGGGAGCAGGTTGTAGAGGCTGATAAACGTAATTTAGTTGGTCGATATTCTGGTTTAATCATCCAAATCAAAGATAACAGGCTATGGAATGAGCCAGTCGATACTAGCATTGTTAAAAAACTAAAAGATAAGGCTATTGTTCGCTTAATCCCTGCATGGGAAGCGCAGTTGGATGTTAAAACTTGGGATGAAGACCAAGCAAGCGAAAACTACTCCATGCCAACGATGTACTCGTTTACTGAAATGGCAGTGGGGGATGATAGCGACGGATCACCATCTCGAATAATTGATATTCATCCTGACAGAGTTATAACGCTTATCGAAGGCGCTGCTGATGGCAAAATGTCCTCAGGCGTATCTTTACTGAGAAAAGGCTATAACAAGCTACTCGATATCGAAAAGGTTTCTGGAGGTAGCGCTGAGGGATTCCTTAAGAATGCCAGCCGACAACTTAACTACGCATTCAGTAAAGAAACTGATTTTAATGCATTAGCAGAAGCGTTAGGAACGAATATAGAAGGGCTTCCAGATGCGCTTGATGAGCAGGTTAGACGGCTAAATCAAAGCATTGATGCCTCAGTATTAATGCAAGAAGGGTCGGCAAGCGTGCTATCAGTTGCCGCCGCAGACCCTGAACCAACGTGGCGCACATTGTTAGCTGAGTTTGCGGCGTCAATCAACATGCCAGTTAAGGTGCTTATCGGTCAAATTACAGGTGAGCGCGCCTCAACTGAGGATATGAAGGATTGGGCTAGAACCTGTAAATCAAGGCGTGAAGGGTTTCTCTCAAAAGTCATTACTGACCTGATCCACCAATTTGGAAGGCTTGGCGTTATTGAGCAAAAAGACGAGATAACAGTAAGTTGGTCTGACTTGCTAGCACCTAGCCAATCTGAAAAGCTGGATAACATGAGTAAAGCTGCTGATGTTGCAATGAAGACGCAAAACTCATTCGGTCGCTCTGTTCTTATGGAGAACGAAATTAGGGCACTTGGCGAGTACCCAACGTTGCCAGAATTTGAGAACAGTGAACCGCCAGAATCAGGCCCTAAAGGAGACCCATTAGTCGATGATGAAAAATCAAAAGATAGGGTCGCCGATAATACCAAGGAATAAGGCTGACCCAACACAATCAGGGCGGCAAGTTAGAAAGATGTTCCGTGATATTGATAATCGGTATTACGAACTCAAGAAAGCACTCAAACAACTATTCGACCTGTCATTTACTGGCAGAGAGAAAACGCAATCACCCAATCAAAACTACATACTCGCTAAAAACGCACAGAATGAGCCTGATTCGCTTTTTAAGGTTAACGCTGGCGTTTATATATACGACCTAGCGGAGCGTCCTACAGAGTACGCTAGATTCCTCGAAAGACTGCAATCAATACTTGATGACTACCTTCTCGAAGGTGGAGACGAGCGATTGTGGGCGTTTGGGTATGTGTCTGATGAGTATGAGCGTGGCACATTGAATGCTTACACTAACTTAGCCGTACAATCCGAAGTCTACGCACAGCAAACAACACTCACTTACCTACTGTCTCAGCCAGCTTATCAGAATCAGGTTGCAGCGGCGTTTATCTCTACTTATAGCGATTGGCGCGGACTGTCTGATGCTGCACGGACGGACTTAGCAAATGTTATCGGCACATCCATAGCACGAGGCATAAACCCACGCGAAACGGCGCGGATAGTTAGCCAACGTTTAGATGTATCGATGACCAGAGCAAAGGCTATCGCGCAGACAGAGCAAGTTGGCGCACTTCGTATGGCGAACTGGAATGAAACGACATGGGCTAGCGAAAGGTTAGGGTTGAAAACTGGCATCTTATGGATATCAGCACTTAAGCCAACAACTAGACCGAGTCATGCAGCACGTAGTGGGAAGATATTCACTGTTGAGGAGGTGGAATATTTTTACTCAATCAATGGTAATCGCTACAACTGCTACTGTGGCAATCAGCCAGTTTTGCTTAATGAAGATGGCACGCTGCATAACCCTAGTATTCTAGATAGGCTCACTAAGTCGCGTGATGAGTGGGAAGAAAAGCGACAGGAATCAACAAGCAATTCATAAAGAGGTCAACACATGAAGCTATCCAGCATTCATGTTAAATCACTGGCTGTCAACTCCTCCAATATCTCAACTGAAACTATCGATGGTGATGAGCATATCGTCATTCGCGGCGTTGTGCCTGTCATTGATGATGTTGTGATGAACGGTGGTTTATATCCAGCCAGTGAGATTAACAGCAGTTTTAAGTCGATGGAGGGGCGACAGTGTCCATATGGTCATCCTAAAATCGGCACTGATTATGTATCGGCAGACATGCCGCGTGCAGTAAACCAATATCACATTGGGGCGTGGGCTGAAAACGTCCGTAAGGATGGCGAAAAGGTCATCATGGATGTGAAAGTAAACCGTCGATTTGCTGATGGCTGCGAGAAGGGGAAAGAATTCCTATCCCGAATTGATGAAATTATCGCGGGCAACAGTTCCGATCCCATTCATGTATCAACGGGGTTATTGCTCCAGCGCGAACAGAACAAAGGCAAGTCAAAGGGTAAAGCCTACACATGGGTCGCTAGAAACATGCACTTTGACCATATCGCTATTTTACCCGCATCAGAACCAGGAGCAGCTACGCCAGAAGATGGCGTGGGAATGTTCGTGAATAGCGAGGGTGAGAAGCTAGAAACTGAAACAGCAGAGCTTATTGATGCAGCAAACTTCACACAAGAAGGCTTATTCAACAAAGCTAAGTTCTTTTTCGCTAACAATTCATTCTCATTTGAAGACATCTATTCCGCATTACGTGCGGCATTACGCAATGCTTCCAGTGGCGATGATTGGCCTTATCCCGAAATGGTATGGCCCGATAAATTCATTTACTACAAATCAGGTAAAACCTACCAACAAAAATATCTCATGAACGATGACGGAGACGCCGAACTCGTTGGTGAGCCTATCGAAGTTGTGCGCAAGCCAACAGAGTACGAAGTTAAAACCAATAAGGAAACTAACCCGATGAAAGAAATCATCACGAATGCGCTGAAGGCGAAAGGCATCGAAACAGAAGGTAAATCTGATGCTGAATTACTGGATGCGTACAATCAAATGAACGCCGAAGAAAAGAAAGAGGAAACGCCAGAAGAAAAAGCTGCGCGTGAGAAAAAAGAGAAAGCGGAAAAGGATAAAGCCGACACCGCAAACAACAGTGAACTACAGCAGCAAATTACAGCCGCTGTAAACGCTGCTATTGCCCCACTTCAAGCGCAGTTAAACGCTAACGCAGACAAAGAAGTAAATGCAATGCGTGATGCTGTGAAAGCTAAATTCGGCATGTCCGACATCGCTGTTAATGCGCTAAGTGGCGACCCACTGAAAGAGCTATACGCACAGTGCAATGTATCACATGGCCTGAATGGTTCATTCCAACAAGTCAATTCCTCTCAATCAGTTTCAGATATGCCGGAGTAAAACATGGCGAATAAAAAACGTGTAATTCATGCGGGTGGTGTATTTCCTAATCCGCTATTAAATCGTGAAGGCGCGGCTTCGGCTGACACTAAAGCGGGTGTTATCGGTTTCTATGATGAGACCACTGCTAAATTCACGCCATCAGTCGACGGTAAAGAAGCGAACATTTTGTATGTGGCCAACTTTGATTATCTACGCTGCCAAACGGTTGATGATGTAATCAAGGCGGGTGATTGGGTTGTTGCAATTCAACCAATGCAAGGTTTGTTCTTAAACGTGCGTGCCGCTGCTGGCACTTACAAGAAAGGCCAAGCGGTTATTGTTGCTAACGGTCAAGTCACACTGGCAACTGGTGCAGAAGGCGAAGCAGTATTTGCCTATGTCGAAGAAGATACAGCATTAACCGCTGAAGCGGGTGATCTGGTTCGTGTTGTGTTCAAGTAAGGAGAACTGAATGTTTTATTTTTCAACTAAGAAGGCAACCGAAACGGGGAACCTTGAAGCCAACCAAGCGCAGTTCGGTGCGTTGAGTTTGGAGCGTAACTCATCTGCTCAGGCTGTGGCTGACTTTATTTCTCGTGCTCGTAATGTGCCTGTTTTAGACGCTGCCAATGCGGTGGACGACATTAAACGTTTGTACAAAGCGTATGACCAGACTGTGTTAGCTGAATTCCAGCCAAACACTGAATTCACCTTGTTAAACGACCTTATGGGCCTATCTCGCTCAGTTCGTATTGATGAGTCGGTCTATGAATATGCACGTAAAGGCGGTGGCGGTGTGGCTCACACGTCAATGAGTGGTCAGGTCGGTGCGTTACTTGATGCTAGCGCTTATAGCTTCGATGGAACAATGGTGCCAATTCATGACACTGGCTTTAAGTTCACATGGCGTGACCCGATTTTCGGTAAAGGCTCTGCACTGGCTTCGTTATCTGACGCTCAGAAAGACTCTGTTGATACTGTTCGCCGTAAGTACCTCGATTTTATCTGGAATGGTTTCCGTGATGCTGCGGGTAACTTCATTGCGTTTGATGGTAAGACGTTTAAAGGCTTGCGTAATGATGAGCGCGTAGCTCAAGTGACATTGAATATCAATTTCGCAACTGAGCAAGATGGCAAGAAAATCCGTACTGAAATCATCAAACTGCGTGACGTTCTGAAGTTGCAAAACTTGCAATATGGCGAGCAAACTTGGTATGTCTCAGGCGAAATTCTGTCTAACTGGGAATCGGTCTACTTTGATGTTAACCAAACCCGCACCATTCTTGAAGAAATTAAGAAAATCACGGGCATTAAAGACATCAAAGAAGACTATGAGCTGAAAGGTAACGAAGTTCTCATTGTTCCGCTGGGTGCTGGTGTTATCGCTCCTATCGTCGGTCAGGCATTCGGTACTGTTGCAGACCCTCGCCAGTTCTATAACTCAGATTATGTATGGCGCACATGGGGTGCTGCTGGTCTGATGGTTAAGCAAGACATCGCGGGTCACTTCTCAGTTATCCACGCTAAAGGCGCATAAGGGGGATTCATGGCACTGGTAAAGGTTATTTCAAGTAACTTCTTTGCTGGTGCCGACCTCAAAAAACAAGAGGTTGGCGCTCAGCTGGATGTCTCAGAAGAAACTGCTGAAACATGGCTACGGGCTGGTCTGGTAGAGCGAATCGAAGAACGAAAACTCGAAGTCTCCACGCCAGAGAAGAAAAAAGGTAAAGGTAAATCAGATGGTGATAACACTTGATGATGTAAAGCCAATGATAGCCGAGCTTGGGTTTACATTGCCTGATTCCGTGCTGTTGTTGCTACTGGAACAAGTGAATGCAAAATCTGAATGCTTGGCGGCTAACTATGATGAGTCGCTGCAAAAGCTGCTTCTAGTTTATGCGCTGGTTCGCCTTGCCTCATTGTCTGGCGCTAGAAAGATATCATCACAAGGCGCTCCTAACGGGGCGTCACGTTCGTTTACTTATGACTCTGCTGGGACAGATTATTTATTGAAACAGTTGAGAGCATGGGATACGGCAGGGTGTTTATCTACGCTACCACTGGCGAGTAAATCGGTTGGGTTTTTTGGTGTGGTAGGGGGTTACTCGTGAGTAATACGGCTAACTGGTCATATACCAATGTCGCTACTGTTTACCCTGTCACTCGCGGCGGTGGAAAATGGGATGACACAATCACCTATGGCACTCCATATCTTATCGACTGCACGTGGCAATCTAGCAATGAAGTTGTGAAAGACGACTTGGGCAAAGAGTTCGTCACCAATAACGTGTTTTACACTGAGTTGAAGCGCAACGGTGTCGATGTGCAAAGGCCTGAGCGCGGCTTCTACATTGCCAAAGGTGATACCACTTCTCAATCTGACCCGAGAGTCGCAGGAGCTGACATTATCATCACAGTTAAAGAAGATGACATGAGCTTTTTCGGTGAAGAGCCAGACTATGAGATAAGGACGTGATATGGCTAAACGTGTTCGGGTCGTTAATAACATACATGCGTTTGTAGAAGGTGTTAATCGCAGAGCCGCAAGAGCCGTGATGTCTGGTGCAAATGTTATTGGTCTCAGGGCAGCTCTGTATACGCCAATCGACACATCTACGCTAATTAACTCACAGAATAGGGAACTGAAAGTAAATGGATATTTACTGACAGGTAGGGTTATTTATACAGCCAATTATGCCGCTTATGTACATAATGCACTGGGCACATTAAAAGGCCAACCTAGGGCTCACTTTGGTAAAACTCGTGAAGGGAAATCCTTTGGCGGTGGTAGTTTAACCGGAAACTATTGGGACCCGAACGCAAAACCTAAGTTCCTGCAATTAGCTGCCGAAGAGGGAAGACAAGAAGTTGAAGAGGCGATCAGGCGGGAGATGACATTGTGATTATTGACGACTTTCTCGATTACTTGGAGCGCGGAAACCTGACTTCTGACTTCATTGTTCAAAGGCTTGAATGGAAGGAGAGGCCAGATAGCAAGATTCAACAATACATTGTTATCCGTCCCTCCAGTGGTACTGGTCGACTGGGTGAGTTGAGTGCCGATGATTATGTCGATGTTATTCTCGTGTCCGCACAAGATGACCCAATCCCCGCATTAACTCGCGCTGATGAAATACTCAAATATGTCGCGGCAAATCCTAGCGACTGTAATCTCAACTCAGTTTTTAATATGGGTGGGTTGCCGTCTGGAATTGTAACCACAGAAAACCGAACGATATTCAGACTCTCATTCCGCTGCTTATCATAAACAAACAAATCTCAAACTAGGTCGCCAATGCGCGGCCTTTTTTATTTATAAGAGAGGCAACATGCAAGGTTGTACTACTAGCTCAGACATCATGACTGGGCGATTGAAAACTGTCGAGTTGGCATATGGTTGTCCTGACCAGTTCCCGACTGACGAAGAGTTAAAACTAAATGGCCTGCCAACATCGGTGACGTGGGATTTAGCGCCTGAAACGCTGGTTTCTGATGCTGATAATGGCGGTATTTCTTCCACTATGATTTCAAACCTTGACCCGACTTACTCGATTGAAGGTGAAGTACGTCTTCATGACCGTTCTGATGAGTTTGGTATTCAGCAATTTATTAAATACGTTGTTGATGAGATTAAGGCTCGTCGTCAGCCTACCGTGTGGATGCGTTTGCACTGGGGTGATTACTATCACATTGGATACATGAACGTTACTGGGTTAAGTGACGGTGGCGGGGTGAAAGAAATTGTAACCTACAGCTTAGAGCTAAAACTGGCTGATGGTACGACTTTCCAAGTTATCGAAGATGACAATGCAATCCCTGTTACTGCTGTAGTTGTTGCACCTAAAACCGCATCAGTTGAAGTAGGAAAGACAACGCAATTATCGGCAACGGTGACACCTAGCAACGCAACTAATAAAGCGATTGTGTGGAAAAGCTCTGATGCAGGTAAGGCAACTGTTACACCAAACGGCCTAGTTACTGGTATCGCTGCTGGCAAAGTTACCATCACGGCAACAACCGCTGATGGTGGCCTGACAGATACGTCAGAAGTGACCGTAACAGCTCCTTAATATTACAAAGGGTACTTACGAGTGCCCTTGATAATACTAGGAGTATCTTATGACACCGAAAATAGAATATGGCGAGTTCGCTGTTCAAACACCTAATAACGAGTACATTTTTAGCCCGTCATTTAATGCAATGACGAATATCGGTAGCCCATCAGAAATAGTTGACACCTTCACGGTTTTATCTGGTTCTGTCGTTAGTGAGGCCATTTCATTATTGGCGGCATATTCGCTTAACGGCGATTCAAATAGCAATTGGCTGTTGAAATATTTGAAAAAAAGTACGTCTCGCAAATTGCTATCATCAGCAATGATTGTGATGCAAGCATGTTGCAATAAGGACTGCGACGAATTAATAGGCCAGTGGCGAGCGGGTAAAAACGGCACAGTATACCGCATGGGTAAAATGCCAATATCTGACATTATCGTGTTGGCTAGAGAGTTGATGATCCATGGCGTAATTGGCAAGGTGAAAATCAGGAAGCTACAGCGTAATGAGAGCGACAAAGAATTCACTGATTCATTTAATGCTGTCGAATATATCAATGCCTCCCGAGTGCACTTTGAAATGAACCGTGACGAAGCCGAGATGCTCACAATGTCAGAGTTTCTGATGATGCTTAAAGCTAAGTATCCAGAAGAAAAAGGCTTCACCAAAGAAGAATATGACACTGCTGTTGATGATTATTTCGAGCGTAAAAAACGTCGAATTGCACTGACTAAGAATGCATAGAGGGGGTTTTTTAGCGGATGATATTTTCTATAATATTTTATCAAACTCTAATAGCAACTTACTTCTAGATAGCGGACTAATAGGCGACTGAGCGTATTTAGAATCATTCATGTTAAAAATTGAAACAATCATTCTACAAACTAGTTTCTCCATATTCCTTATTAAGAATGCTGTCTCCCTATTTAATTCTAATGAGGTGCTGTCTTCGCTAATGGCAAATCCTAATGGCTCACCATAAAATAGAGCCTCATGCATGGTTTCATTTCGCACTCTCGATACTATGGTGGGTTTTGATTCTGTAATCGCAAATTCAGGGGTCGGTATACCAAGTTTTTTACAACACCACGTTATCCTATCTGCATGATTAGGCTTCTTACCTTTACAGCTTGAATATATAACCTGAAAGCATCCATCAAGCGCATAATATAAATATTGAAATTTTTCAAATGGTAAGCTTTGCGGATTGTTTGATAAAAATAAACAATGGATTATTGCTGAAGTGTTTTTTAGCTTACTAGCATTATTTTTGTTTTTCGCGTATCGATAAGATAATTTTACCGCAGAATTTAAATGAATAATGAAATCAAATAAGATATTGGGCTTAATAATGGTTGAGTCCAAAAAGCCTGCCTCAGTGGATGTGAGTCTCATCCCAGTAAAAAAAGACAAGGCCCATATGAAAAAATCTGTTTCTTCTAGGGACAAATCCGATTTGATGGAGTGAGTTTTTGGTAAGGAAAACACTCTGTTTGGGTAAGGCAAATCTCTTTTTGTGTCAGATACAAATTCGTTGTAGCAAGCAGGGTTTGCATAATACCAATCTTTATAAGTTTGTGGATGATGGCTTACCAGTTTAACGAGCTCGTTCAGGTTTGGTGAAGTTAAAATAGAAAGTCCATCAAACTCAATATTGATTGGCTTTGGATAATAACCAAATTGACATTCAGTCATAATTATTCTTTTTCCTCGTACATTTTAACAAGTTGCTCATAAACAACTTTCTTAAACTCTTCGGCCTGCATCGCTGCCATATGCTCGGCGCTACTTTTTGGTAACGCAGATGCAGAGTCAATCGCAGCTTGAAGTATCATTACTATTTCTGAATTTAATGAGCGTCCGTTTTGGGCTGCTCTAACAGTTAAACTATCTTTAAGCTCATCCGGTATTCTAACGCCGTATGGAGCAATATTTCTCATGCCTTTCATATTCACTCTCACTGTAAAGTATCTACACAGTGTAGTGAATATTTTTTTGCCCAAACATTCTCACCAAGCGCGACAAATAAATACACCGTGTAGTTGATTGGGTGTTTGTATCGGCATAAAGTTATATTTGTTTATATTATTCCGCGAAAACTTACATTAGTGATCTGTACAAACGATGTAACTAGAATATACTGTATATAAATACAGTTATATTTTGGTGCATCATGAAGCTAGAGCTTATAGATTCCGAGTCAATTATCAATATTCCACTTTTCCTAGACCGTGTACCAGCTGGGTTTCCATCACCTGCGGCTGACTACATGGAAGAGAGAATAAACCTCAACAGTACGCTGATTAAGCATCCTGATAGCACGTACATGTTGCGTGTCGAAGGTAATTCGATGATTGATGCAAATATTAACGACGGTGACGTTGTTATTGTCGATAGTGCGCTTTCAGCTAAAGACGGTGATATTGTGATTGCTAGTGTTGACGGTGAATTCACAGTAAAGAGACTAAAGTCTCATCCACCTATGTTAATGCCAATGAATCCTGATTTTCAGCCGATACTCATTGGCGATGCGCAGGACTTGCAGATATTTGGTGTTGTCACATTCATTATTCACAAGGCGCAATAATGTTTGCCTTAGTTGATGTTAATTCGTTCTATGCAAGTTGCGAGAAAGTATTCAGGCCAGATTTGGTTGGAAAGCCAGTAATCGTCCTGAGTAACAATGATGGCTGCGTGATTGCCCGGTCAGCTGAAGCAAAGAAAATCGGTGTAAAAATGGGTGAGCTCTACTATGAGCGAAGAAATTATTACCACCAAAATAACATCAATATATTTAGTTCTAACTATGCATTATATGCTGATATGAGTGATAGGGTGATGTCACTGTTATCAATGTATGCTCCACGTTTGGAGATATATTCGATAGATGAGGCGTTCCTTGATTTCACTGGCATGGCCCATACATTTAATTTAGAAGAGTATGGGCGAGAAATTCAATCAACGATATTGCAGCGAACTCACTTGCCTGTTGGCGTTGGAATTGGCGCCACTAAAACTCTGGCTAAGATTGCTAACCATGCAGCTAAAACTTGGAAGAAAACGGGCGGTGTTGTCGAGCTATCTGATAGAAGTCGGCAAAGAAAGTTACTGTCACTTATTCCGATTGAGGAGGTGTGGGGTATTGGCCGTAGAATCTCAGCAAAGTTGAGAGTTATGGGCATTTATACCGCTTTAGACTTAGCCAATGCGCCAGTGGCCACAATACGCAAAACGTTTGGCGTAACTCTAGAAAGAACACTCCGAGAGCTGAATGGTGAATCCTGTATTGAGCTTGAAGAGGTCAGGAAAGTTAAGCAGCAAATACTATGCTCACGCTCGTTCGGTAAGAAGGTTTTAGATATTGAAACTATGCGCAAGGCCGTTTGTGATTACGCAGAACGTGCAGCGGAGAAGCTTCGTGAAGAAAAACAGCGATGTAGAATCATTGGCTTATTCATACAAACTAGCCGTCACGCCTCGGGTGAAGACTATGCCAACAGCGCTAGTATCAAACTTGAATACCCTAGCAGCGACACGAGAGACATCATCAACGCTGCCATGCGTGGATTGGATTCCATATGGCGAGACGGTTATCGGTACTACAAAGCAGGGATAATGTTGTCCGACTTCACAGATTCAGATATTACTCAGTTCGATATGTTTTCGACTCAAAGGCCATTTAAGAATAGCGATGAACTAATGAAAACATTAGATAGGATAAACAATAGTGGCCTTGGTAAAGTCTGGTTTGCTGCGAAGGGCGGTGATAGTGGATACCAGATGAAGCGCGAAATGCTGTCACCTGCTTACACTACAAATTTCGATGAGTTGCCTGTGGTGAAGGCTTGAGCTGTAAATAAGATCAGTAACGCTTACCCTAAAACAAATGGTTAAATATCTCTCATTAATTTATGGGGGATAATAATGAAAGGATCATATAAATTCAAAGAACTATTCATGGAAACCGTCAAGAAGATGTATGAGGGTAAATCATGAGGCTTGATGAGAGGGAGGATATAATAAAAAAAATAGTACGCACATTTTCGCTGATTAAGTGTGATATAGGCGCCATGCAGTCCATTAACATTCATAGTCTTAACATACATGCAGAAGATTTTTTTTGTGATGTATTTAATTTTTTAAATGACAGGCTAGATCTAAAAAATGCAAACTCAGCATCATTTAATGAGAAATTCATTGATTTAGTTGATCATAACGCAAAGTTAGTTATTCAAGTTACAACAACAAAATTAAAATCAAAAATTGATAATAGCCTTAAAATCTTAAACGATGAAAGGTATAAAGGGTATCGGGTTGAGATTTTTTATATATTAGATAAGCCAAAACACCTTCAAAAGGACACTTTAAAATCATATAGTGACCTATATGGCATAGAGAATATAACAGAACACTTAAAGGATTTTGATGATTTATTGAACGATATAAAAAATCTTAGTGGTGAAAGATTATTAAAAATCTATCAGTCTTACTTTAGAGATGCAAATGAAAGATATACAGACGAGATCACCTTACAAACAGTTTTTGACCTTCTTATTAAAGGATGTGAGGAAAAAACGCACGATTACAGTGTAGATTTTAGAAATACTGAGTTATCTGAGAAAATAAAAATAAACCAGTTAAATAGCAAGGTGTCATCATTATTGATGTTAGGCAGTGAATACTCATTGCCAATATACAACATCATTAATTCTGATGATCTTACGCAGCTTAGCACGTTGATAGTCAATGAATTTTATTATGAAGTTTTAGTGGATAATTTACGTCATTCTGATGTGCCAATGAAAAATATAATAAATAAAAACATTAGTGAGCTACATGATATGGCATCACTTGTATATAACATAAATTTCTCTAAGGTTTTAGGTGACTTAAGTGAGAGGATAAAGAAAAAGACTTACAATGCATCTTTTCAAGAAACATCAGTTTCTTGGGTGATTATCGCTTACTTTTTTGAAGAGTGTTTCGTGGGGATAAAATATGATTCTTCCTACAAAATTAATTAGCCCAATAGATTCATTATATTGCATATCTGCATATGTAGTTGAAATACTAATAAATAAAAAAAATATGGCATTTGACGATTTGCTCGATAGTCTGAATGCAGCTTACCCCATTCCGATAAGTATTGAGAAATTACAGTTTTGTCTAGACTTTTTATTTATTATCGGAAAACTGGATTTTGAAAATGAAACTCTTAAAATTATACTCGAGTAATCCTAAATTTAAGACCATCAAATTCAATGATGGCCTTAACATTGTCGCTGGGTTACAAAAAAGCAAGGAAAATGAACATACATATAACGGCATTGGCAAGAGCAGTAGCTTACAATTAGTTCATCTTATGCTTGGCAGCCGTTTTAACACAAAGATAGAAAGTGATAAAAAATTCAAAGCCTTCTTATCTGGTTATGGCGATTTTTTCTTGGATTTTTCCTGTGGCTCATCTGAATATACAATTAGAGTAAATTTCAGTAATGGTGATTATTACGTTAATGATGAAAAAATAGGCAAAGATCAAACTTTTTGCAAATATTTAACAAAACTTATTCTACCAAAAGATAATAAATGGATTTCATTCAGGCAGGTTTTTAATTGTTTCGCACGGCGACATCTGACAGGGCGAAGTTATTATGTCGATGCTTTGATGCAGCAAGCGCAGCCTATCGATAATTTTTATCAGAGGATAGTTAATTTATCACTGCTTGGTTTGGATTTAACCCTGCCGAATTCATATAGAGAAACATTAATAAAAATCGAAAATATTGATAAGGCAAAAAAATCTTTACAGGAAGTGAATAAATCAAATGACGAATCTGATTTGCTTGATTTAAAAGATAAGTTATGTAGTTTATTGCTTGATAAGGAAAATTTTATCATCGCAAAAAATTATGATGAGCTAAAAAATGAAGCAGATATCCTTACTGATGAAATAAATGAACTGCGAAATTCTATTTTCTCAAATAGTCGGGCTGCTAGGAGAAAAAGGAAGGTGTTAGATGATTCAATTCAGCCATCTAATATTGACCTTAACAGAATTGAAATTATTTTTGAAGAGGCTGAGTTTCATTTTTCTGAGATGGTACAGAAGCGATTAGAAGAGGCTGAAAGCTTTCATTTAAGGGTTTACGACGCAAGGAAAAAAAGATTAGAAGTTGATGTAAGTTCTTTAGAAAAAGAGAATATTGACCTGACTGAAAAACTTAAAAAAATTGAGCTTCATAGAGACTCACTTCTTAAAGAACTGGACTCAAAGGGTGCTCTTGAAGAATACAATTCAATAGTAGAGCATATAAGAGGGTTGGAGTCACAAATTGCTGAGCTCTCAAGTAATCAGTCTGCTCTTACTAAATTGACTAAAGATCAAGCGCGTTTGGAAAAAAAGAAAGCTGATATTGACTTTAAGGCCATAGAGTATATTGAGAAAGAAAAAGGCCGCATAGAAGAAATAGAAAAAAAATTCAGGTCAATAGTTAAGACGATATATAAAAATTTAGGCGGATCACTTAAGATTACGAAAAATGAAGGGAAAGCAAAGTATCTATATGATATAAATGTACATATCCCTAAAGATGGTTCGCAGGGAATAAATGAAGTTAAGATATTCTGTTATGATATGTTGCTTTTTATTTTAAACCCTAACTTATTAGGATTCATGGCTCATGATAGTTACTTATTTAGCGGGATAGACCAAAGACAGACAAGAACCATGTTTAAAATAATATTGGATAAGTGCAACAACTCTGGCTTACAGTATTTTGTAAATATAAATAAAAATATCTACGATGATCTTGTTGTGCCTTTTCCTGACGATATTCTTACAAACGAAGAGCGTCAGCAGATAATTGATGGCACGGTATTGCAGTTATTTGATGATAATAAAGATAGCACCCTGTTTGGGGAATATTTTGATTGACTTAAAAGCAACCTGCTCCGGCAGGTTTTTTGTTTGCTTCAATTTGCACTCCCGCTAAGCTAACATTACTTAAACTAATTAATGGGATGGTGAGATGAAAAGAATATTAGCAGTGGCTGTGGCTTTATTATTTAGCACTTCTGTACATGCAAATAGCGAATGCAATGACGAGGTATGCGCAGTTAAGCACTGGAAAGAACTGGTGTGTGATAAATCAAGCAATGAAAAACAATGCAATGAATACTTGGGTCATATAATTAAATCTACTCATTACCAAGGCGCATTGGCTCTGCATTGCAAGCAAAAAAGAGAGAGCGGAGAGTTAGTGAAAGGTAGCAACTTGGCTGAAAAATGTGAAGTATCTGATAAGTTTCTAGCAGAAGTCGCTAAGTAAGAAAATAATTTGAGAGCACAGAGGCCCTGCATAATTGCGGGGTTTTTTATTTTAGCTAAAGGCTCACACATTTGTGTGGGCTTTCTTTTTTTAAAGAGGTCAGATATGGCAGAAAGTCAAAATGTTGGCGGCATTCATTATGATGTTGCCATGGATGTTAAACCAATGCTGTCAGGCGAGCGTCAGGTTGGCTCAAGCTTAGATAGAATGGAAGGAAACTTTAATAAGGCATCTAAATCTATTGATAGTGTTGAGAAATCTATGCTGTCCTTCTCAAAGGCTGCTCTAGCAGTCTCGTCAGCGATAAGTGTAGGTGCCATAGTCAATATGGTGGATGAATGGGGGCAGGTCGCAGCGCGTATTAAAATGGCTCT
Organism: Providencia sp. PROV150; assembly: GCF_028481025.1. Classification (NCBI taxonomy): domain Bacteria; kingdom Pseudomonadati; phylum Pseudomonadota; class Gammaproteobacteria; order Enterobacterales; family Morganellaceae; genus Providencia; species Providencia sp. PROV150. The sequence continues at coordinate 57,209 of NZ_JAMPPJ010000008.1, forward strand.
CAAATCAGTTGAAGGTGATATTGAAAAATATGGCTCCATCCAAGAGCGCTTCCTAGAAATAAGTAACCGTAACGGCAAGGCCATTGAAGACACTCAATTATTGTATGTTGGTGCTGCTACATCAATGCAGGAATTAGGCTATAGCACAGAACAAACAATTGATTACATTGAATCTCTTTCCTCTTCTTTAACAGCTAACGCATCCAGCGCCAATGAAACCCAATCGATGATCAACGCACTTAATAAGGCAATGGTTTCGGGGAAAGTTGCGGGTGAAAACTGGAACTCAATAATGAATGCCACTCCGACATTGATTGGAGATATCGCTAAGCAGTTATCTATCATGCGTGGCGGAGTAAAAGTTACAGAACAAGATGTTAAGAAACTAGCAGCAGATGGGAAAATTTCTTTCCAGTTATTTGCCGATGCAGTTATCAGAGCAAAAGAGGCTAATAATGCAATGGCTGATAGCATGGATAACACTGTAGCAGATGGGTTCACAAAACTAACTAATTCAGCCAAGACTTATTTTGGCGAGCTAAACCAAGGCCTAGGAATAACAAGAAATATATCTGCTGGATTTGCTGTTTTATCTGAGAACTTTGATAAGGTTGCGGCTGCTGCTGTCATTGCGACTTCGGTTATTGGGGCAAGATATGTTGGCGCATTATCGACATCAATAAAGGCTAAAATAGCCGACGCTGCTGCATCTGCTAAACAAGTACTATCAACAAGATCGGCGGCACTTGCTGTGCGTGATGAAACGCAGGCTATCATTAGTAATCTAACAGCCGAGAGAGCTAAAATCGTAGCGCAAAACCAGTGGATGGCTTCCCAGTCTGTAATTAATAGGCAGATGGGCGTAAATGTTAGTTATCAAAAAGAATACCAAGCTAACGCCGCCAGAATAGCAGCAATTGATACGCAAATGGCCACAGCTAAAACACAGTTAGCGGCTGCAACAAATCAGGCTTCGATTGCCAATAGGGTATATGCTGCTAGCGCCAATATGTTGCGAGGAGGTCTGGCATTAATAGGTGGTCCTATGGGGGCGGCCACATTAGCAGCAGGTGCAATTTTTTTCTTCTATCAAAAAAGCCAAGAAGCAAAGCAAGAGGCTTTAGCGTTCGCTGACTCTATAGAAGAACTAAAAAATAAGATGAAAGACCTATCATCGGTTGCGTTAGAGGGAGAAATAGGAAAGGCCAGTCGCTCTATAGAAGTTCAGAAGGATGCTATAGCCGAGTTAGAGAATGAAATAAATGAATTGGTGAAATCAAATAAATTAGCATCTGAGAGTTTTGATTTGCTTGGAATGAAGGATGGAGTGGTAGCTGAAGCCAACGACAATCTAAAAATAAAAACAGCTGAGTTAGAAGAAAGAAAGGCTAAGTTAGCAAAAACTATTGAGTTTGTAAGCAGTGCGACAGGGGAGTTAACTGAAAAGAATAAAGATTTGTACGATGCTATGAATAGTGCGTCAGGAATGGCTGGAAAAATGGGGGCCGCTATTGGTGCATTACAACAGAGAATCAAAGCTGCTGCCGATGAGAAAGCCAGATTAAATAACGAAATGCGTGATAACCCAGAAACTGATGATGGGAAAAAAGCCATTTTAAATTTAAAAGAACAAAACGAGTTATTAGGAATAAAAGACAAGCGGCAGAGGGCAATCAGGAAAGCGGAAATGGAAGCTGCTAAGCTGACTCAGAACGCTGATCAGGCAAGGGATATAGTAGCATTAGCAACTGCAAACTATGATCTAGCAGAAGCTGAACGCGAAAGCTCTAAGACAGCAAAGGCATCAACAAAAACCACTGATGAGGCAGGAGAAGCGCTTAAACGTCTGCAAACTGAACTAACCAGACTCAACCAAGGTTATGCAGAAGGCTCGCTTGAGTTGGCGCAGTATGACGCAGCACAGGCATTGGGTGCTAAAGCCTCACCAGAACAAATAGCATTAGCAAAAGAACGCGCTAAATCTATTTGGGAAGTACAGGCAGCAACCAAGGCGGCAACTAAAGCGGAGGAAGATAGAAAGAATAGTCAGGCAAACTTCACCTCTCTTCAAGAAAGCGTCTCACCAGTGACAGCAATTGATAACCAATTTGCCAAGCAGATGGAGCAAATCAACCAATACAAGCAACTTTACCCGCAAAGCATTGCTGAGGCAGAGGCATTACGTTCTCAAATAGAGGAGCAGTATCGCCAGAAGAGGATGGATGCACAGTGGCAAGAGCTAAGCAATGCTAGTTTAGGCTACAACATGCTTACATCAGCTGTAGATTCCTTTGGTGGGAATGCATCTAATGTAATTACTGGCTTAGTAACAGGTACGATGTCAGCAGCAGATGCAGCACGCTCGCTGGGTAACACCATGCTAAACAGTGTCGTTAATTCGCTTGTTCAGGTTGGCGTTGAGATGCTGAAAAACTTCATCATTGGTCAAACTATGGGAAGTGCCGCCGCAGCTGCTTCAGCTGGTCAAGCTGCATTGGTTGCTACAGCTTGGGCTCCTGCCGCCGCCTTATCATCACTAGCAACATTAGGAGCAAATGCTGCCGCGGCTAACACAGCTATCGCTGGAACTGTTGGTATGGCAAAAGGCTTAGCTGTTGCAGGTGCGAGATATAACGGTGGGCCCGTTGGAGCAGGTCAAATGTATCAAGTCGGTGAGCATGGCAAGCCTGAAATCTTCAAAGCCAGCACTGGAAAGCAATACATGATACCGGGTGACAATGGGCGAGTTATTTCGAATAAGGATATGCAGGGAGGTGGTAGCGCAGGCGTGACGGTGATTATTGAACATCACGGAACTCCGATGCAAGTCTTGAGCCAAAGTAATGAAAAAGGATTATCAGGAGAGGATGTAGTAAGGCTTATTACTCAAGATGCTCATGAAAAAGGCCCTATCCTACAGTCAATAATGGCTAACACATCAGCAACAGCAAGAATCAGATAGAGGTAACGATGGACGAAATTATTGACTACCCATCATGGATAACTCCACCACAAAAAGCCAATAAAAATATGACGTTTGATACTGGCTTTCGAACTGACCAACCGCAAGTAGGCCCACCTATATTCCAGAAATTAACTGATGACATAAAAACAGTTTGGAACTTAACGTGGATATTTACACTGGCAGAAGATAGGGCTTTCAATCAGTGGCTAAGAAGCCCTAATTACCTAGACAATTGCAATAGATGGTTTCGATTAGCAATCAATCTCGGTGGCTCTGGTCAGCAAATGCAGGAGTTACACTTCACTAGCTTTCCTGTGCAAACGTCTATCGATGGCAACTCAACTAAATGGACCGGTACTGTTATCTGCCGCAAGCTATTTAATGAAGACGACGAGTTTGGCGATTTAATCGTTGAGATACAGCCGAGAGATTGGGGTCTACTAGATATTGTCGTCACTGAGCGATTGCCTAGGTGCAAGGAGGGCGAATGAAGTTAAGAGAGTACAGAGCGCAACGACCAATGCGCACATTCTACGAAACCATCCAGTTCTATCACCCATCATTCGGAAATATTCATTTAGTCAGCTTACAGATAGAGCCTAAGGTATTGGGCGGTGTTGAGTATCAGCCGTGTAACTTTGAACTTGCTGAAAGCCAGCAAAGCAAAACGCCGATTATCGATGCTTCTGTTAAGTTTAGCCGAGTGGCGCAGGACTTTAAGCAGCAGCTCAAGTTATGGCGGTCAAACACTCGAATGAAGCCGATTATCGCAACGTTCAGGCTATTTGATTCAGCCGACAAAGATAGCCCGATAAGCGAGTGGTCGCTGTACGTGAAGGACTGTTCACTCGATTCGGAATCGGTAACTGTCACACTATCGATGAATAACCCGCTGAATAAGAACGTTGGGCGTATTTACACAATGGAAGAATTCACAGGCTTGGAGACTGTTTAATGACGAGAAATGAATTCATAAACAAGATGATTGGCAAGCCGTGGAAGAATCGGGCGTGTACGTTTGAGGCGTGTGATTGTTGGGCGCTAGTTGTTCTGTATTATCGCCACGTTCTCAACAGCGAAATTCATCATGATGCTGGCTACGAATCGGACCATGATTTTGTAACTTGCTATGAGAATGAGGTCGAATTCTGGCAACGTACTGACCATCCAGTAGATGACGGGATATTCATTGGCTATCGCGGCTCTCAGCCAGCTCACATTGGTTTAATTATTGATGGTAATGCATTTCATAGCCGAGGCGAAAATGGAGCTGTACGCATGGATAGGCTCATTGTGCTTGAGAAGAAGTTCACGAAATTGGAGTTTATGAAATATGCCGATAGTTGAAATTCAGCGAATAGCGGGAACACCTAAAGAAAGAGTCGATTTAACAGTCGGCTCTTTTTTTTATAGCGATTTTCTAGTGCATCAGCAGTTGCATAGTGACGCTGTCATTCTAGTTAACGGTCGTGAGCTGCAAGAAGATGAGGAGTTAGATTTCGAGATAACACCGACTCACTTTATTCAAGCGTTAGACCAGCCGAAAGGGGTTATCGGCGATATCTTAAACCCAGTGTTTAACCTTGTAACGAAAGTATTCTCGTTTCTTGCACCGAAAACGCCGTCATTTTCTGCTGCTGAGTCGAATGTTAAAGACAGTCCGAATAACCGACTCACAGGGCAAACAAACGTTGCTCGAGCATATCAAGCAAGACCAGAAATTCACGGTCAGGTGAGGGCTTTTCCCGACCTTATCCAGCAGTCTATGTTTGAGTATAACAACAACCTTAAAACGGTTACTGAGTGGCTAAACATCGGCATTGGAGAATATAAAACAGAAAGCATTCGATTTGCTGAGTCTGATTTCACGGCGATGGCGGGGGCTAGCTACAAGATATATAGGCCGAAAGAAGTTATCCCGCTGATTAACGAAGGCTTTGAGTTTCCCGATATTGACGGGCAAGAATTACCGGGGCCTAACGAAAGCAAGGACATCCCACAGCAAACAGCGACAGCAAACGAAGTGGTTTCAGGTGAGATAAAAGGTGGCGAAGCAGCGATAAAAATCGTTAAGCAAGATGAGTTTGAATACTTCTATGAGCTTACGAAACCGCGCTCCATCTCAATGACAGTGAATGTAAGTTACGACACGCCGCAGGGTTCGGTAACTAAAGATGTGAAAATTGACGCTCAATTAGTTGACGCAAAAATTAGTGACGACGGTTCTTTGATAACCCCTGTCGAGTATTACGAATTCTTCTTTACTAACCTAAGTGGTACTGATTTAGCTCAACTTCCACCGAATGCTGTAGTGAATACGACAAAATTCATTCTGTATGACAATCAGTTTTTAACAGTGGGCCCGTTCTTTTCTCCAGTAGATGGTGACCAAATGTGGATTCACCTGCAAGCGCAACTTGGTGGTGGTGATAACTGCAATGCAACTGTCGAAATCTGGAAGATAAACACGGATAACGAGGAAATATCAGGCACTCGACAAAGCTTAAATACTGCACTGAGCGCTAACAATGGTGCGCGAGTTTATTACAAAACCGACAAGGTGACACTTAACTCAGGACGTGGGCGTTACGCTGTACAACTCACTCGGCGCAATAACAGCAGTGACCAAAGCGTGATGAAGATAGAAAACGCTCACATAGTCCGAGTTCGTGAGAATGTCGTTTTTGAGAATGACACGATTGTTAATGTGTCAGTGAGGGCTACTGAAGCGCCAACGGGAGCAAGAGAGCGCAAATACAATCTGCTGGCTACGCGCATGGTTATTTCATATGACCGAGCTTCAAAGCAAGTTGATTACACGCTCAGGCCATCACGAAGCTTTGCTGATGCAGTACTGCACACTTGGCTGATTACTGCTGGAGAAGGTGAGAAGAATATCGACATCGACGGTCTCTATCGAATATACGATAGTTTGCCTGATGAGAGATTGGGATATTTCGATTACACATTCGATGATGAAGACATTTCCCTCGGGCAACGCATCGAAACTATCTGTAATGCTGCGAGAGTAACTGCTTATTTCGATAATGCAGTCCTTACTTTTTCCCGCGAACAGTCCAGCGAATTCCCAATGACCACATTCAGTCGGTCAAACATCACAGGTAACGACATGAAGATATCGTATGACATGTCGATGCCATCGGGATATGACGGGATTGAATTGGAGTATGTCGAACCGGTTCGCAATAAGAAAGACTACATCCGCTTTCGAGTTGATGAAAACGGCATTACTGAGGGCTTATCACGCACGCCGAATAAGATTGTCTTACAGGGCTGTAGAAATCGCTATCAAGCAATGGACAGGACACTACTCGAAGCTAATCGACTTATTCACCAGCGAACAAGTATCAGCCTGACAACCCTTGCAGACGGCGGGAATGTGTACCCGTCAGACATGGTTTTGATAGCAGATACCTACGACTCAAACCAGCAAGCAGGATATATCACTGAACGAAAAGGAGAGGTATTCACAACCAGTGAGAAAATCAAATTTGATGAAGAAATGTGGGTATATCTCACTGATTCTATGGGCTACACAACGCAGAAGTTTAAAGCAGAACCTAGGATTGATACTGAGTTCGGCTTTATCGCAAGTGTACCTGAAGATATCGAGCTAAATTTCTATGATGGATATCAGAAGCAATCCCCTTCTAGATATGTGATAGCGACATCAATTGAACTTGAAAGCATCAAATGGGTGATAACCGATAAGCGCCCTCTCAGTGGTGAACGTTACACAATAACCGCAACCGAATATTTCGACGCAAAACCAGACTATAACGCATAACAGCAATCATTAACCAACAAGCCAGCCATCAGAGCTGGCTTTTTTATTGGAAAAAATAAGCATGAGAGAAGTTAAACCAACGCAAAAGCCAGCTCCAAGTGGTGATATCAAAGACCTTTTCTTTAACTCGGGATTATTAGATATATGGGCCACATCGCTAGAGCATAAGTACATTGACCGCTTTGGAAATTGCCATTTAACAGCGGCGGGCATGGAGTGGTTGTTCAAAGAATTAGTCGAGACATTCAAAGTCGACATGAATACAGCTATCGTCGCGGCTGGCTATATTACTATCGATAGCTTCCAGCAGGGTGCTGATTTACCGAATAACGAAATTACATTACGCAATCATATATTGCGTGATGAGACCACAGGTGAGTATTACCGATGGGATGGTAATTTACCTAAACAAGTTCCAGCTGGCTCAACTCCACAATCCACTGGCGGAATCGGAAAAGGTGCTTGGGTGAGTGTTGGTGATGCGAGTTTACGGAGTGATTTAAAAAGACCCACTGGAACAAGCATTATCTCTCATTTGGAGCAGTCGCTTTCACAAAAACTATCTATATTCATTGATGTTAGAGATTTTGGGGCGAAACTGAACGGAACAAAGGATGATACAAAATCTATTCAAATGGCTTTAGATTTCGTTGGCGCAGCAGGTGGTGGTGTTGTTTATTTTCCAGCAGGGAAAGCGTTAATATCGATGAAGGAGTCCTTTCATCCTTATAGTTGCTTGATTATTCCTGCGAATGTCGAGCTGCTAGGGGCAGGGAAGCTCTCAACATTAATCACAAGACCTGATAATGAGCGTGAAGCTGATGGTGTGTTAATGTGCAATAAGAATTATGACGTCAATACTCTATATTCAGCTGATGGGAATATCATTATTCGCCACATTGGCCTAGATGATGGAGCTCATAACAAGCATCGTGGATTGGGTGATTTAATCGGGTTTGGTAATGGTGATGGTTTACTTGTTGAACAGTGCTACTTTGGCAATCATGACCAACACGCCATTGATATCTGCAAAAGCCGTAATGTTATTGTTCGTAATAACGCATCAAAGAACAAAGTTAATATGCCTGCGTCGGCAACCTATCAAATTGATGGCGGTCTGATTTGGGGGATTGCAGGGGGGGTTACACCATCGTATAACGTATTCATTTACAGTAACGACATACAAGAATCTCACGCCAATATGGTTATCCACTTTCATGGTGAAAATGCAGGAAATAACATTCATATTTTTGATAACGACATTGATGCAACAATGTTACCTGATAATTCGAATGTGATTGCGGGCGATACAGATATCACTTACCAAGATGTTTATATTCATAACAACCGCATTAAATTAAACAATAAAACATGTCGAGGAATTAACTTCCCTGTGACACAAGGTGTATCAACAGTCAAAAATCTCAATGTTTTTGACAATGAAATTTCAGGTGTTTTCAGAATTGGCGTGTTTGCAGGGGACGATGCGATTGATTTTACAAAACCATCCGATTTGAACGATGTTCATATTTACGGAAACACATTAAATGTTGACCTTTCAAATTATGATGGACTGCCTATTCGTTTAATTTCTGCTGCAGGTAACAAGAAAGCAAGAATATATGGGAATATCATCAATATTAAACTGGATGATACGTTCACCGCAGGTATCACATTCATTGAAGATCGGGATAATATTGACGCCTTTATCAAAGATAATGAAATTCATCAGGTCGGAGATAAGGTATTCAATGGCACTAGTGCGATTTTATCGACATTGGCGAAGTTAGATGCAGCAGGGATTAAGAAGAAACTCATCATTGATGACAATACCTTTGATGGTGTTAATTGTGATTATCACATTGAAGTTCGAGATCCGAATCAATCTGATGCAAACCATGTCAGCAACATACAAGGGAGAATTTCAAGAAATAGCTTTGATGGTATCGTCAATAAAGCGAATATTTTTGAGCCTATTGCGCTATCGGATGGAAGCAATAATGTTGGTTATGTTGATTTTACAGGGCAGCCGAGGGTAACACCTGATTCAAAGCACATCTTAAAAATTGTGAATGGCGAAATTTATAAAAACATTCCACTGACAGGGAAGAAAAAATCCAAGCGCAGGGATAGTCGAGGGTCAGGCGTCAATATCGATTTAATCTACTCCCCACTTAGTATTGATAGTGACGTAGTCGGCTCAGGCTTTGCGAGTGATGTTGAGGAAATTAACAATGTCTATTTGTCGTCAACGCAATGCGCAGGAACAAATATTGTCAACGTGAATACCACTGATGGCGTTTTTGACATTATTACAGGCAATGCGGGGGTAACTATGGTTATTAGTGATAATGGCTTTAAGCCTGACATAAGGGAAAGTGGTTTTATCAAAGTTAGATGTGGAATTTAAACCCTATTACAAAATAGATGATAGTCACATCTGGATGGCGATTAGTCACTGTGACGAGCTGTGCCGAAATTGTGACACAAAATAGAGGAGAATCATTAAATATATTCAAAAATTAGCAAATCGCAAAAATGCTGGCTGGCTTGTAGTGCGGCTTTGCTAGCTATAAATCGTTAATCAATATTTGCACATCCTGCGACTCGTAATCGAGCGCAGAAGTGGCTTCATCGAGAATTAAAATGTCTGGTTCGGTGAGTAAAGCGCGCGCAAGTGCAATTCTTTGACGTTGACCACCTGAAAGGTTCAAGCCTTTTTCTGATAAGAGATAATTAAAATTATCAGGCAATGCCATAATAAAGTCATATGCTCCAGCTAATTTTGCTGCGTGAATAACTTGTTCGTTAGTCGCTTGCGGGTGGCTTAAACGGATATTCTCTGCGATAGAACCGACGAATAAAGTGCTTTCTTGTAATACAACGCTCATTTTTCGGCGTAATGACACAGTATCTGCGACAGCTAAATCCATGCCATCAACAATAACTTGCCCATGTTGTGGTACATAAAGTCGTTGTAATAATTTCGTTAAGGTGCTTTTTCCAGAACCAGAAGGGCCAGTAATCCCAATAAATTCACCAGAATTAACCATTAATGACAAATTATTGATAACTTCAGGCGTATCAGGTTGATAACGAAAGCGGATGTTTTGAAACTCGATTTTTCCGTGAATATTTGAAGTGTTTGCAATCCCTTTACGTTCATTTTCTACAGGTTCATCAAGAATATCTCCCACCCGACGCAATGAAATGATGGTATGTTGGAAATCTTGCCAAACCTGGGCAAATCGCAATACAGGTTGTGTAACATGCGCGCTTAGCATATTAAATGCCACTAATTCGCCAGGAGAAATCCCACCGTTTAATACTTCTTTGACACCAACCCACAAAAGAATTGCGGTAGTTATTTTACTCACAAGTGTCATTAACTGAGAGGCAACTTCACTGCGCATTGATACTTTAAAGCTTTGAGTTATCTGCTTGCTAAATATTTTTTTCCAGCATTGATTAAAGTATTTTTCTGTTGCTGTCGTTTTTATGGTTTCAATCCCAGTAATACTTTCGGTGAGAAAAGTGAGACCATTTTCATCGGCTTGGTAAGATTTTTGAGTTTGTTGGCGAATGATTGGGCCTAAAATCATCCATAAAACAAAGAATACACCCATAGAGCCCAATAAAATCCAAGCCATCAAACTACTGTAGGAAAATAAAACCGCGACAAAAAGGATAACAAAGATAAAGTCAATGAATAGCATCAGTGTCGAGCCCGTTAAAAACTGCCTTATATGAGCTAATTCACGGATCCTTGCGATAATTTTCCCTGTTGGCCTTAGCTTAAAATAATTTAAAGGTAAGGCCATTAAATGGCGATAAATTTTCCCTGATAATTCAGCGCTTATCTGGCTACTACTATGACTAAAAATCTTATTACGAATAAAACCATATATCGGCTCTGCAACAGCAATGGCAAAAATCGCCAATGCAATAACGTGTAAATTTGAGAGGCTGCGGCCAACTAACACTTTATCGATTAAATTTTGAAACAACAGCGGGCTAATTAAGGCGAAAAGCTGAATAATGGCCGAGAGAATAAAAATATTTCGTAATTTAACATGTTGTCGCAAAATAGAGGGAATAAACCAGCTAAAGCCAAAGGCCTTTTTTTGCTCCGGCTCTAATTGCTCCTTAATGAGTAATACGTCAAATTTAGCTTGTTGATGCCCAATCGAATTATAAATAGGTTCTCGTTCATCATTAGTTGGGTTAATGAGTACCAATTCATTTTCTTGGCTAATCACTTGCCAGAAACCATTTATATAGATTAAAGCGGGCAAAGGTAGCGTACTTAATTGTGTATATTGTGCTGCAATAAGCTCGGTTTCATACCCCAATGTCTGTGCGCATTCTCTAATTTCCCACTCAGTAGGGGATAAAGTTTGCATGCCAATAGCATGTCTTAGTTGGTCAGATGAAACATTGTTTTGATAATATTTAGCCACCCAAACTAAGGCATCCAAGCCATGATTATTTAACTGTTCCATCGATTATTTTTCTCTCATCGCGTTTGAGGTGTATTCATTGATTGGGCTAAGTAAGTAATCAATAATACGGCGTTTATCCGTTTTTATTTCTGCCACAATGGATAAACCGGGTGTCAACTCAATAGACTCACCATCAACTAATAGTTCTTTTTGCTTAAGACCTATTTGCCCTAAGAACACTAATCCAAGATTTTCATCGAGAGTACTGTCACGAGAGACGGAAATCACTTCCCCTTCAACTGTGCCATAACGAGTGTAAGGGAAAGCATCTATTTTCACCTCTGCTCTTAACCCTTCATGGATGAAACCAATATCTTTATTTAAGATTTTAATTTCAGCTAGTTGAACATGATTATTAGGTACTATAGCCATTAACTGCTGTGCGGGTTGTAACACTGCACCTATAGTGTGTGTAGCAAGTTGTTGTATCGTGCCATCAACGGGAGCCCGTATGATTTCTAATTGGTTTCTTTCTTTATTTTTTAATAGTTCTTGCTCAAGGGAAGCCCGCTTAAAGTCAGCTTGTTTGTATTTTTCATCCCACTCTTGGTTTTTTTGGGCTTTAATTCTGTCTACCTTTTCATTTAAGGCTTGATACTGGCTTTTCAGAATGGAAAGCTCAGATAATTTGGTGACTTTTTCTTTTTTAGCGATTAATAGTTCTCGCTCTTGTTCTAAAAATTCCTTCTGGCTGATCAACTGCTTTTTAGTTAACGAATGGTGTGCATCGAGACGCTTTTTGATGTTTACGATGAGGGAATTGATAGTGAGTAATTCGTCTTTTCTAGCTTGCTGATTGACAGTATTTAATTGAATTTCATTATTAAGTTCATTAATTAATGAATCAAATTCTATTTTTTGTGTTTGATAGCTAGCCCGTGTATTGTTTTGTTCTAGTTCAGTTAATTGGTTAAATAAAGGTAATTGCTCAATAGGCTGTTGTGAAATCAATGCTTGATAAATTAATATTTCGGCTACATGGAAGTTATGTTGGTAATTTAAACTCAGGATATCTTGGTCAACACCTAATACATTGACAGTTATTAAAGGATCCCCTTGTTTTACTACTTGCCCATCAGTGACATGAATATGTTCTAAACGACTTAATTCAAACGCTTGAATTAACTGTGTTCGTCCTGAAACAATAAGTTTACCTTGCGTGGTTGCTTGAATATCCAACTTACCAAAAAATGACCAAGTCACAGCAAAAAAAACGCCTACACTAATAGAAATAGCGACGTATAGTGCCAAGTAAGACGGTGGTGTTTTTAATATCGCCAAGTGTGAAGGCAAAAAGCTGTTATAACGGTTTTTGTCTAATCGATGTTTCATTTTACGTCCATGTCTGATTTCAGAGACTGTTGTAGAGTCCACAAATGTTTATAAAAATTACCTTGTTCAATAAGTTGCTGATGGCTACCTTGCTCGATAATTTCACCATTTTGCATCACAATGATCCGCTGGTGATGGCGAATAGTTGATAGGCGGTGAGCAATTGTGATGATGGTCCTTCCTTTTGCAATAATATGCATATTTTCTTGAATAACGGCTTGGGATTCGTCATCTAAAGCGCTAGTTGCCTCATCAAAAATAATCACTTTAGGGTTGGAAAGCAGTGTTCTAGCAATAGCAATACGTTGGCGTTGGCCGCCAGAAAGTGATGTTCCCCCCTCGGCAAGAACGGTGTCGTAACCTTTTGGTAATTTCAAAATAAAATCGTGTGCTCCCGCCATTTTGGCGGCATGAACGACTTCGTCCATGGAGGCATCCGGTGAGGTTTGAGCGATATTGTGAAAAACAGATTGGCTGAATAAGAAATTTTCCTGTAAAACAATACCAATTTGTTGTCTAAGGGAGTGCAAGTTAATCGCAGACATGGGGGTTCCATCCACAAAAATAGCACCACTTTCAGGGGTATAAAGCCGTAGTAATAATTTAGCGAGGGTGCTCTTACCTGACCCTGATGTCCCAACAATACCAATAGTTTCTCCCGCTTTAATATTTAAATTAAAGTTTTTTAGAACAAATGGCATGTTAGGTTGGTAGCGGAACGAGATATTTTTTAGGTTTAAATGCCCTTGAAGAGATAACTTATTTTCTTGCTGTGATTGTTCGGTAGGTAAGTTAATAATTTGGGAGAGTTTTTCGATAGCGACACTGGTTCGAATGTAGTCCCCCCATAGTTTAGTTAGTTTGATGAGGGGCTGGTTAGCGTGGCTAACCATCATGTAAAAGGCAATAAGCTGGCCAATCGTCATCTGCAATGCTAAAACTTCAGAAGCACCAACCCACAAAACAATAGCACTGGTGATTTTTTCAATAGCCATCACTAGATGTTCAGAGCGGGAGCTTATTTGCCCTGATACAAAGTTAGTTTGGCTCATATCAGCGGTTTGGCCGTCCCAGCGACGAGTGAAATTTGGTTCGACGGATAAGCTTTTGGCTGTTTCGATCCCATTGATACTTTCGGTCAAAAAAGAGGTATTGATGGCAATATTGGTGAACTGTTGTTGTGCAGCAGATTCAATTTTAGGCGTTAACCACCAAGCTAATAAAAGATAAAAAGGAATAGAACACAAAAATATTATTGTGAGTGTTGTGGAGATCAAATTCATCACAAAAATAAATACAAATAAAAATAGCACATCGACACATAGAGTAAAAAAGCTGCTGGTTAAAAATTCACGAATAGTTTCGAGCTCTTTTACTCGGGTGACAATTGCGCCTATTTGCCTGCTTTTAAAAAAGGGAATAGGTAGTCTCAGTAAATGATTTACCAGCTTCAAGCCAAGTGTCATATCAATGCGGTTAACAGTGTGATGATAAATATACTCACGTAACCCTTTCAATGTCACTTCTATTAACGCCGCAATAATTAACCCAAAAATTAAAACGTCCAATGTGACTAAGCTATTATGAACGAGCACTTTATCCATAATAACTTGCATAACAATAGGGGAAACTAATGCGAGTATTTGTAATATAAATGAAAAGAATAAAACCCACAAAATAATAGGTTTGTATTTCATAAATTCAACTTGGAACCAGGTAATGTCAAATTGACCCTGCTTAAGGTTTACTTCTAACCAATGACCATTCCATTGTTGATTCAGCTCATCAATACTCCATATCTCTGGCGGCGTATTCCCAAATTGCTGAATGAGTACTTGTTCTTGATTGCAGTTAGCTAATAGAATGGCTTCTCCTTTGGTATTATATAAAATAGCAGGGCATACGATTTTAGTTACATTTTTATTCTTCTGATATTTATTCCTACAGCGAATGGCATGTTTCGATTTAATAATGTTAAGTTTTTCATTATAACCAATAGATTGATTGAGTGTTTGTTCTAGTTCTTTAGGATTTACTTGCCCTGATAACTTAGCAATAACACTAATGAAGTATAATGTTGATTTTGATTTGAGACTATCCATTTTCTATATTAATAAATTCCTTAAGTTATTTGAATTTTTAATTCCAAATTTGCATTGATAAAATATGCACTAGATAGTAATAAGGTGGAGTAGAATTTGGATAATACAGGGTTTGTAATTCGCTGTGTATTGAAGTTAGTCTTATTATGTAATTAATAAAGTAATTATATTTAACTACAAATATATTTAAAGATATTGAAAAGTTATATATCTTTTCAATATCTATATTTAAATGTGAACAATTATTCAGGGATAGATAAAAAACGATGAATGGCTCTTAAAACATGGTCTGGTTTTTCTGCATGAACCCAGTGCCCTGTATCAGCAACAACCCACGCTTTGGCTTGCGGAAATTGTTGTGCGATTTGTTCTTTATATTCAGCTTGTACATAAGGGGAATTTCCTCCTGGGATTAACAGCACGGGTTTATTCCAGGCGGGTACTATTTCCCAACCAATAATACTTTCATAATTAGCTTTTAGGGCAGGTAAATTAAATTTCCACTCACCTTGCTTAAAGGATTTAAGCAGAAATTGGATAACGCCATCCTCATTAATGTAATCACGCATAATCACAGTAGCTTCTTGGCGAGTTTTTGCATTTTTTGCTGTAACGGCATCAAGCGCCGCGAATATTTTATCATGACGACGGACTTGGTAAGCGACAGGCGCCATATCAATAGCAACGATACTATTAATAAAATTAGGGGCTATTGCTGTTGCCGCCATGGCGATTTTGCCGCCCATAGAGTGACCAATTAAAATAGCATTTTCGTAACCTAAAGACTTTATTAGAGTAATAACATCTTGGGCCATTTGTTGGTAACTCATTTGCTCATCACGAAATGAGTCACCATGATTACGAACATCAATTTGAATCGTATCGAAATATTGTTGTAGATTACGTCCTAAAACACCTAAGTTATTGAGGTCACCAAATAACCCATGTATGAGTACAATAGGACTATTTGAGATTGGATTTTCAGGTTTATGGATAGTATGGTTAAGTAACACAGTCATATTTGTTTGATCAATTCGTCAGCGGTACATGTGGTCTTATCATGTCACGGCTATGAATAAAATCCAAATGGTCAAATAAGCTGCGATTTTGGCTGAGGTAAGTCAATGAGTCGATAATCAAAATATCCTTAGCCAATGAATTTCAGAAAATTGAAGTTGATCACTGAGGCAAAATACTGGAAGTCATGGCATGATAACCCACTGAATTATCTTTGAACTTAGAATAATGTTTACTTTAAGTTATTGAAATTTTAATTGTTTTGTTTTTTTTAAATCTGTCTTATAATCACACCGCAAATTTTAGTTAAAAAAGTACTGGGAAAAAATGAAAACGATAGAAGTTGATGAAGAGCTTTACCGCTATATTGCGAGCCATACACAGCATATCGGTGAAAGTGCATCGGATATTTTGCGCCGTATGTTAAATTTCAAATCCGGGCAGCCAGTACAAGCAAAAGAAATTAGTCAGGAACATGCTGTTATTAAGGCTGAACCTGCGATGAGTACACCTGCTGTTGCATTAAACCCTGTTAGAGTCATTAGAGAGCTTCTGTTATCTGACGCTTATGCAGAAAAAAGTAAAGCGATTGACCGCTTTATGTTGATTTTGTCTACTTTATATAGTTTAGATGCGAATCGTTTTGCGAGTGCAACAGAGTTAATGCATGGCCGAACTCGTATTTATTTTGCTGGTGATGAACAAACATTACTTGCAGCTGGTAAGCAATCTAAGCCGCGTCATATACCAGGAACACCCTATTGGGTGATCACGAATACGAATACGAATCGTAAACGTAGCATGGTTGATGCGATCATGCAGGAAATGCAATTTCCAACCAATGTGATTGAAAAAGTTTGTAATACTATTTAAAAACTGAAAGGCCACTGATGTTGATAACAAAGCATCAGTGCTTTGGGAGAAAACAAGTGACAATACATGAACGTGCAGGGCAGCTTCCGTTTCAAAGTGACTTGATCAATGTCGCTCAATTAACCGCTCAATATTATACGCAGCAACCACAACCCGGTAATACATCTCAAGCTGTTAAGTTTGGTACATCAGGGCATCGTGGTAGTTCGTTGCGTAAAAATTTTAATGAAAACCACATATTAGCTATTGCACAAGCAATTGCCGATTTACGCAAAAAACAAGGTGTAACAGGTCCTTGTTTTGTAGGGAAAGACACCCATGCGTTATCAGAAGCGGCGTTTATTACAGTGGTTGAAGTGTTAGCGGCAAATCAAGTTCATGTAATTGTTCAGGAAAATAATGGTTTTACGCCAACTCCAGCTATCTCTCACGCTATTTTAAGTTATAACCAATCACACCAAGATGTTGCGGATGGCATTGTGATTACGCCTTCACATAACCCACCTGAAGATGGCGGTATTAAATACAACCCTGCGAATGGCGGGCCGGCTGATACCGATTTAACTTCTGTTATTGAAAAAAATGCAAACCAATTGCTAGTCAATAACCTGGAAGGGGTTAAAAGAGTCAATTTTGATACAGCGATGGCGAGTGAATACGTTATTCAGCAAGATTTGGTTATGCCTTATGTATCTGCATTAGGCGAAGTTGTTGATATGCAAGCGATTGCTAAGTCTGGTTTGAAAATTGGTGTTGACCCACTAGGCGGTTCCGGTATTGAATACTGGAAAAAAATTGCTGAATATTATCAATTGGATATTGAAATTGTAAATGACCAATTAGACCAAACGTTCCGTTTTATGCCTTTGGATCATGATGGTGTTATCCGTATGGATTGCTCATCAAGTTGGGCAATGGCGGGTTTGCTTGGGATGAAAGAAAAATTTGATTTAGCTTTCGCTAATGACCCTGACTATGACCGTCATGGCATTGTTACCCCCGATGGTTTAATGAACCCAAATCACTATCTTGCTGTGGCAATCGACTACCTATTCCAACACCGCCCTCAGTGGGGAAAAAATGTTGCGGTAGGGAAAACACTTGTCTCAAGTGCGATGATTGACCGTGTTGTTAATGATATCGGTCGTGAATTAGTTGAAGTGCCTGTAGGGTTCAAATGGTTCGTTGATGGGTTATTCAGTGGACAACTAGGTTTTGGCGGTGAGGAAAGTGCAGGGGCATCATTCTTAAAATTCGATGGCACACCTTGGTCAACAGACAAAGACGGTATCATTCTTTGCTTACTAGCCGCGGAAATTACGGCGGTTACCGGTGAAAACCCGCAGCAGCGTTATAATAACCTCGCCAAAAAATTTGGGGCACCGATTTACAACCGTATTCAAGCGAAAGCTACTCACGAAGAAAAAGCGAAGCTAAGTAAATTATCACCGGAAATGGTTGCAGCAGATACATTGGCAGGAGATAAAATTACACAGCGTTTAACCGCAGCCCCCGGTAATAATGCGCCAATTGGTGGTTTAAAAATCATGACTGATTATGGCTGGTTTGCAGCAAGGCCATCAGGCACGGAAGAAGCGTATAAAATTTATTGTGAAAGCTTCCGTGGAGAAGAGCATTTACGCCAAATAGAAAAAGAAGCGATTGAAATCGTAAGCAAAGTTATTCGCTAATTTTTAATCTTCAATAAAAGACATTTCAATGAATATCCCGAAACACAGCGCAATGATGTAATTCGGGATATTATCGCTTATTTATTGTTAATTTCTCCATAAAATGGTGCTTGTCGAGAGTGTGACAAGATTAACAAAATTCTTTTCCCCATTATCAAAAAATAACCCCCCTTTCATTTTTGGGATTGCTGACAATAACCGTTGCAGCTAAAGGCTTGGAGTGGTACAACTTTAACTATCTGAGTGAATTTTATTAACCATAATTGAAGATGGATAGGGTGAGGTCAATGAGTCAGGTTTATAATTTCAGTGCAGGTCCAGCTATGCTACCTGTTGAAGTCATGCGTCGTGCTGAACAAGAGTTTTGTAATTGGAAGGGTTTAGGCGTTTCTGTCATGGAAGTTAGCCATCGCGGAAAAGACTTTATCGAAGTGGCAACAGAAGCAGAGCAAAATTTACGTGATTTATTAAACATCCCTGATAACTATAAAGTTTTATTTTGTCACGGTGGAGCTCGAGCCCATTTTGCGACGTTACCAATGAATTTACTAGGTGATAAAACGACCGCAGACTACATTGTAAGCGGCTATTGGTCAGAGTCAGCAGCAAAAGAAGCTGAAAAATACTGTACACCTAATGTAATTCAAATTACTGAAGAAAAAGATGGCATTGTTAGTTTAAAACCTATGAAAGAGTGGCCATTAAGTGATGATGCCGCTTATGTTCACTATTGCCCAAATGAAACCATTGGTGGCTTAGCTATTCATGAGGAACCTGATTTCCCTGAAGATAAAATTATTGTTGCTGACTATTCCTCTTCTATCTTATCTAAACCGATTGATGTAAGCCGTTATGGTGTAATTTATGCGGGAGCTCAAAAAAATATTGGGCCAGCTGGATTAACTATCGTTATTATTCGAGAAGACCTGCTCGGTAAAGCTTCGCCTCAGACTCCATCTGTATTTGATTACACGGTATTAGCAAAACACGATTCAATGTTTAATACTCCACCGACCTTTGCTTGGTATCTCGCGGGGATGGTCTTCAAATGGTTAAAAGAGCAAGGTGGTTTGCAAGAAATGGCTAAGCGTAATTATGAAAAATCACAATTACTCTACAATGCAATTGATGATAGCCAGTTCTATATTAACCGTGTTGCGGTTGAAAACCGTTCTTGGATGAACGTACCGTTCCAAATGCAAAACCCGGCACTTGATGCGAAATTTATTGAAGAAGCCAAAGAGCAAGGCTTACTTTCTCTAAAAGGCCATAAAGTGGCTGGTGGTATGCGTGCGTCAATCTATAATGCGATGCCATTAGCTGGTGTACAGGCTTTGGTTGATTTTATGGCTGATTTCGAACGCCATAACGCTCAATAATGAGATTTGCCGACTGAAATAGGATGTTCAGTCGGTTATCTGTGCTCTTCTTATTTGACTTAAAAGAAAATGGAGCCAGATATTATTTACTTGCAAAACTTCACTGGAGAAACTGCTTTTTATGCAATCCCTGACATTACAACCTATCTCTTCAATCAACGGCACAATTAATTTGCCAGGGTCAAAAAGTGTCTCAAACCGCGCACTATTATTAGCAGCGATGGCTAAAGGAACGACCATACTCACTAACTTATTGGACAGTGATGATATTCGCCATATGCTGAATGCATTAAGCCAGCTAGGTGTTAACTACCAATTGTCTGAAGATAAAACACGTTGTCGTGTGGAAGGTTTAGGTGGAAATTTATCTCATCCAGATGAAACAGAAATCTTTTTAGGCAATGCGGGAACTGCAATGCGCCCACTGACTGCAGCACTATCACTAAGCCGTAATAATATTATTTTAACGGGTGAGCCTCGCATGAAAGAGCGCCCAATTGGGCATTTGGTTGATGCGCTGAGGGAAGGCGGTGCAGAGATTGAATATTTGGAACAAGAGAATTACCCACCATTACGTTTAAAAGGTGGTTTTATCGGTGGCCAAATTTCAGTCGATGGGTCTGTTTCTAGCCAGTTTTTAACTGCGCTGTTAATGGCGGCACCGCGTGCAGAGCAAGACACAACAATTACAATTATTGGCGAGTTAGTCTCCAAACCTTACATTGATATCACATTAGCATTAATGAAAACGTTCGGTGTTAATGTCGAAAATCATCAATATGAATATTTCGTTATCAAAGGGCAGCAACAATACCAATCACCAGGCGAATATTTAGTGGAAGGTGATGCTTCATCAGCGTCTTATTTCCTCGCTGCGGCCGCCATTAAGGGGGGCGTAGTGCGTGTAACAGGAATTGGGCGCAATAGTTTGCAAGGGGACACTAAATTTGCCAACGTATTAGAAAAAATGGGCGCGACTATTCGTTGGGGTGATGACTACGTTGAATGTGAACGCAGAACATTGACAGGTATTGATATGGACATGAACGCGATCCCTGATGCGGCAATGACCATTGGAACGGTTGCCCTGTTTGCTGAAGGCGAAACGGTTATTCGTAATATCTATAACTGGCGGGTAAAAGAGACCGACCGGTTATATGCGATGGCGACAGAGTTACGAAAAGTTGGCGCTGAAGTGGAAGAGGGGCATGATTATATTCGTGTTGTTCCACCGAAAAAATTACAACATGCTGAAATTGAAACCTATAACGACCATCGTATTGCAATGTGTTTTTCGTTAGTTGCATTATCAGATACACCAGTAACAATTTTGGATCCGGGCTGCACTGCAAAAACTTTTCCTGATTACTTCGAACAGTTGGCACGTCTAAGTCATTAATCTATTGATTGGGTTGATATTATTTTCTTTGATATCAACCTGATTTTTACGATTCAAATATCAACTTTTTCTTATTTTTTAGCAATCATCAGAACCTGCTTATTTCACAAATCTACTGAATTGGTATAATACCTTCACAGATTTTAATTGCGGGTAGCTAGGCTATTTGCAGAAAAGGAGATTTTTTATGGTGGCGATAGCCCCTGTAATCACCGTTGATGGACCAAGCGGAGCAGGTAAAGGTACGCTTTGCCAAGCATTAGCAAACGAGTTTGGGTGGCAACTTTTAGACTCTGGCGCGATTTATCGTGTATTAGCGTTAGCTGCGTTACATCACCATGTTGATATCCAATCCGAAGATGCGTTAGTTCCTTTGGCTGCAAATTTAGATGTGAAATTTGTTCCTGAAGATAATGTACTGAAAGTCATTCTGGAAGGGGAAGATGTTTCGAATCAAATTAGAACCGAAACAGTAGGAAACACTGCATCCCAAACAGCCACTTTTCCTCGCGTACGTGAAGCTTTACTCCGACGCCAACGTGCATTTAGAACCCATCCTGGGCTAATTGCTGATGGCCGTGATATGGGAACGGTGGTTTTTCCCGATGCACCGGTAAAAATTTTTCTTGATGCCTCCGCGGAAGAACGGGCTCATCGGCGGATGAAGCAGTTGCAAGAAAAAGGTTTTGATGTTAATTTTGAACGTCTTTTAAGCGAAATTGAAGAGCGGGATTTTCGTGATCGTAATCGCTCTGTTGCACCTCTTATTGCCGCGAAAGACGCATTAGTGCTGGATTCCACAAGTATGTCTATTGAGGAAGTTATTGAAAAAGCACACACCTATGCAAAAAAAATTCTACAATTATCGTGATAATAGGCTTTATTTTAGCTTATAATTAGATAATATACGCAGTTACCGCTATGTGATTATATTATTAGCATAGCATCAACCTTGCGACATGGAATGTTGTGGGGTATGTGAAACAACCCCATTTGGCGGGAAGCTAAGTGGACGTTAATTTAAAACTCTTGAAGATCATTAATATGACTGAATCTTTTGCTCAACTCTTTGAAGAATCCCTGCAGAATATTGAAACTCGTCCTGGTTCTATCGTCCGTGGTACTGTTGTTGCCATCGATAAAGACGTAGTCCTTGTTGACGCAGGTCTTAAATCAGAATCTGCTATCCCAGTAGAACAGTTCAAAAATGCTCAGGGTGAGCTAGAAATCCAAGTTGGCGATGAAATCGATGTAGCTCTGGATGCAGTAGAAGATGGTTTCGGTGAAACTATCCTGTCTCGTGAGAAAGCTAAACGTCATGAAGCATGGCTGATGCTGGAAAAAGCTTACGAAGAAGCTGAAACTGTAACTGGTGTTATCAACGGTAAAGTTAAAGGTGGTTTCACTGTTGAGCTGAACGGTATTCGTGCGTTCTTACCAGGTTCACTGGTTGATGTACGTCCAGTTCGTGATACTACTCACTTGGAAGGCAAAGAGCTTGAGTTCAAAGTAATCAAGCTGGATCAGAAACGCAACAACGTTGTTGTTTCTCGTCGTGCTGTAATTGAATCTGAAAGCAGCGCTGAGCGCGATCAACTGCTGGAAAATCTGCAAGAAGGCATGGAAGTTAAAGGTATCGTTAAGAACCTTACTGACTACGGTGCATTCGTTGATCTGGGCGGTGTTGACGGCCTGCTGCATATCACTGACATGGCTTGGAAACGTGTTAAACACCCAAGCGAAATCGTCAACGTTGGTGATGAAATCAATGTTAAAGTTCTGAAATTCGACCGTGAGCGCACTCGTGTTTCTCTGGGTCTGAAACAACTGGGCGAAGATCCTTGGGTCGCAATCGCTAAACGTTACCCAGAAGGTACTAAACTGACTGGTCGCGTTACTAACCTGACTGACTATGGTTGCTTCGTAGAAATCGAAGAAGGCGTTGAAGGTCTGGTTCACGTTTCAGAAATGGATTGGACTAACAAAAACATCCACCCATCTAAAGTTGTTAACGTTGGTGATGTTGTTGAAGTTATGGTTCTGGATATTGATGAAGAACGTCGTCGTATCTCACTGGGCCTGAAACAGTGCAAATCTAACCCATGGCAGCAATTCGCAGAAACTCACAACAAAGGCGACCGCGTTGAAGGTAAAATCAAGTCTATCACTGACTTCGGTATCTTCATCGGTCTGGACGGCGGCATCGATGGCCTGGTTCACCTGTCTGACATTTCCTGGAACGTTGCAGGCGAAGAAGCAGTTCGTGAATACAAAAAAGGTGATGAAATCGCAGCTGTTGTTCTGCAAGTCGACGCAGAGCGTGAACGTATTTCTTTAGGTGTTAAACAGTTAGCTGAAGATCCATTCAATAACTATTTAGCAGCAACTAAGAAAGGCGCAATCGTAACTGGTAAAGTAATCGCAGTTGATGCTAAAGGTGCAACTGTTGAGCTGACACTGGGCGTTGAAGGTTACCTGCGTGCATCAGAAGCTTCACGTGACCGTGTTGAAGATGCAACACTGGTTCTGAACGTTGGTGATGATGTTGAAGCTAAATACACTGGTGTTGATCGTAAAAACCGTGTAATCAACCTGTCTGTTCGCGCTAAAGACGAAGCTGATGAGAAAGACGCTGTCGCAGCTGTGAACAAACAAGAAGATACAGCATTCGGCAACAATGCTATGGCTGAAGCTTTCAAAGCAGCTAAAGGCGAATAATTAAGTGGGGGCAACAGTAGCGTTGCCCCTTTGTAACGGTAGTTTAGGGAGGTACTATGACCAAGTCTGAATTAATTGAAAGACTGGCTAGCCAGCAGTCTCATCTTTCAGCAAAAACCGTTGAGGAAGCTGTAAAGGAAATTCTTGAGCATATGGCGGATACGTTAGCTAACGGTGAGCGTATTGAAGTCCGTGGTTTCGGCAGTTTTTCTCTTCACTACCGTGCTCCACGCGTTGGCCGTAACCCAAAAACTGGTGATAAAGTGGAACTAGAAGGTAAATATGTTCCTCACTTTAAACCAGGTAAAGAATTACGTGATCGTGTAAATATTTACGGCCAATAATCGGGCTGTAAATCTTAATTATTACATCAAAACAGTGCTTGTATTTTATACGGCACTGTTTTTTATTTCTGATCAACACCAACACCAACACCAACACCAACACCAACACCAACACCAACACCAACACCAACACCAACACCAACACCAACACCAACACCAACACCAACACCAACACCAACACCAACACCAACACCAACACC
>NZ_JAMPPJ010000009.1:0-74359 GCF_028481025.1 Providencia sp. PROV150
ACACCAACACCAACACCAACACCAACACCAACACCAACACCAACACCAACACCAACACCAACACCAACACCAACACCAACACCAACACCAACACCAACACCAACACCAACACCAACACCAACACCAACACCAATATATTTCTAAACTCTTAATGTAATAAAACAAATTCAAAACTACTTTTAGAGATATATACATGTTTTGCGAAGCGCTTCGCAAACTAATATGTACCTTTTTATAAAGAAAAAATATTTCGGGAAGAGCTACATAAAAGAGATGATAGAAACTTAAAAAATTTAGTATGAATAATTAAACTAGAGCTAATAAATCTATGTAGGGATACTAAAATTGATAAAAAATATCATCTACATAATGAGATGGTTAAATAATCCACTCAAAAAATATAATTTAATCTTTAATAAAAACTCACCTGTTTCGATGACGCTGGCTTCTATTGCTTTGATTTTAGGTACGTTACCACTTTTATTTATACCTGAAATTATAATGTTGAGTGAATTACTCTTTATCGTGTTATTTATGGTGCTGTTAATAATGCTCTTTCTATTGGGTAAGTTAGGAAAGTTCCTTGCATTAACTATTATGTTTTTCTTATGGGCTAATTGGCATGGAATTAATATCATTAACCATATCAATTATCTATCTACAAAAAATAACGATATTAATATAGTTATTGTTGGTATTTCATTAAGTGACAAAGAACAAAAAATCAAAGTACGTATTGATAAAATTAACAACCGCATTGTTTTCCCTCCTTTATATGCTACGTGGAAAACAAAGGAAACAGTTTGCGCTGGGCAGTTGTGGCGAATCAATGGCACTGTAAAGCCACTACACAGCTCACTAAATGAAGGAGGATTTAACCTACAACGTTATTATTTGGCTAATAGAATCATTGGAGTTTTGAAAAGTAAGAAAATAGAATTATTAAAAAAGGATTGTTCTGTAAGACAAAAAGTTATCCATAATTATATGGAGCTAATTAATTCATTATCTAATAAAGGGATTATTTATGGACTAATGTTTGGAGATAGAAGTTTGTTGGCAGTAGAACAAACATATTTACTACAGAGAACAGGTTTGACACATTTAATGGCTATATCAGGCTTGCATATTGGGTTAGCTTACTTGTTTGGCTTTCTTATCACTCGAGGGATTCAATATTTTTTACCAATAAAGTATGTCAATGAAACACTACCAGTAGTAATTGGTATAGGGCTAGCAATTTTTTATGCATGGATCTCTGGCTTTGCTATCCCTGCGACTCGAGCATTATTTGCCCTACTATTATGGGTATATATCAGAAATAAGCCTGCAAGGTATTTTGCTTGGCAATGGGCACTGTGGAGTATCGCAGGAATATTATTATTAGACCCATTAGCTATTTTGTCAGATAGTTTTTGGTTATCTAGTTTCGCTGTGCTAGCCATTCTTTATTGGTTAACCATATTTCCACTACCATATCATTTATCTAAAGGTGTAAAGGGGAAAATTATAGGGTTAACCCATTTACAAATTGGCTTACTAGTCTTACTGATCCCAATGCAACTTAGTCTATTTAATGGTATTAATGTAATGGGGTTAGTGGCAAATATCTGGTTTGTCCCGTTAGTTTCTTGGTGTGTTGTTCCTGCTATTTTGCTCTTGTTTTTAGTACCAATAAAAGTGGTTCAGCAACCTATTTTATATACGATAGATAGGGTTATAGATATAGGGCTAAAACCATTACCTTATTTCAGTACTTTTTGGTCAGAATTTATCAATGTTCCCTATTATTTATTTTTAATATGTTGGTTAAGTATCATTGTCGTTTTATTTAAGTGGTACAAGCGCTATTTCGGGCTTATTAGCTGTGTAGTTATTTCAATTTTCTTAGAAAAGGGGAGCGGTAAACAATCCAAAGAAGGTTGGAGAATGACGGTATTAGACATCGGGCATGGTTTGGCTGTTGTGATAGAACAAAACAATTTAGCGTTACTCTATGATACAGGTAATGTATGGAAAGGGGATAGCAATGCACAGCGTCAAATTATTCCTTTCCTTAAATATCACGATATAACCCCAATTGGAGTCATTTTAAGCCATAATCATTTAGACCATACTGGTGGCGCAAATTATTTAATCCAGCAATATCCATGGCTAAGTGTAAGAAGTAGCTTTGGCCCACAAAAAACGTCGGTAAATAGGGAAAAAACTAATAATATAAAAAGTATGGAACACCTTCCGTGTTTTAAAGGCCAAAAATGGCAGTGGGGGATATTAACTTTTGAAGTATTATGGCCTGAAAAGCTAGCACCAATATCACATAATGATGATTCTTGTGTTATTCAATTAACGGATGGGTTTCATAAAATTTTATTAACAGGAGATATCGAAAAACAAGGGGAAAAATCACTGGTCGCAATGTACAAGAATCGGTTACGTTCGACTCTTCTTTTCGCTCCTCATCATGGAAGCAGCACGTCATCAACTGATTTATTATTAAGAAATGTTCAACCTTCAATGGTGGTAGTCTCATCAGCAAGGTATAGTGCATGGAAAATTCCATCGCCAAAAGTCTATTTTCGGTATAAAAATAATAATATTAAATGGTTAAATACAGCGGAAGATGGCCAGTTAACTATATGGTTTAAAAAGGAAAAAATTAAAATTTCACGTTATCGCTATGAAATTCAGCCCCGCTGGTATCATCTGTGGTTTGGCTTACCGCTATTTCCCGAGTAGAATAGTGCGCTTACATTAAGTCTGGTAATTAAAAGTATGAATGATAAAGACCTTTCGACAAAACAAACTTTTCGTCGCTTGTGGCCGATAATTGCGCCTTTTAAAGCGGGTTTAATCGTTGCAGCAATAGCACTTATCATAAACGCAGCGGGTGACGCGTTTATGATTTCTTTATTAAAACCTTTATTGGATGAGGGCTTTGATAAAGCAGATAATGACGTTTTAAAATGGCTTCCGCTTGCGGTGTTAGGTTTAATGGTTGTTCGTGGTGGGTCTAGCTTTGTTTCAACCTATTGTGTTTCCTGGGTTGCAGGTAAAGTCGTGATGAACATGCGGCGTAAATTATTTGGTCATATGATGGGAATGCCTGTTAGTTTTTTTGACCAGCAATCGACAGGAACACTATTATCTAGAATTACCTATGATTCAGAACAAGTTGCATCTTCTTCTTCTGGAGCATTAATTACAATTATTCGTGAAAGTGCTTATATCATCGGGTTGTTTGCGATGATGTTTTATTATAGCTGGCAACTTTCTCTTATTTTAATCGTAATTGCCCCGATTGTATCAGTCACTATTCGTATCGTCTCTAAACGTTTTCGTAAGATTAGTAAAAACATGCAAACCGGAATGGGGCATGTGACGGCAAGTGCTGAACAGATGTTAAAAGGCCATAAAGAAGTTTTAATTTTTGGGGGACAGAAAGTTGAGACTGAACGCTTTAATAAAGTCAGTAACAACATGCGCCGCCAAAATATGAAAATGGTAACCGCTTCAGCAATTTCAGACCCTATTGTTCAGTTAATTGCATCATTTGCACTAGCATTTGTCCTTTATGCAGCGAGTTTTCCTGAAATTCGTGATGAATTAACATCGGGTACAATTGCAGTTGTTTTTTCATCAATGTTTGCACTGATGCGTCCTTTAAAATCATTAACTAACGTTAACTCACAATTCCAGCGTGGTATGGCGGCTTGCCAAACTTTATTTGCTATCTTAGATTCCGAACAAGAAAAAGATAACGGAAATAAAGTACTTAAAGAGGTTAAAGGAGATATTAAATTTGAACATGTTACCTTTACCTATGCAACCAAAGAACATCCTGCGTTAGACGATGTTTCGTTTACTTTGCCAGCAGGGAAATCAGTTGCTCTGGTTGGGCGATCAGGTTCAGGTAAGTCCACAATTGCAAATTTGATTACACGTTTTTATGACATCGACGAAGGGTCTATTCAAATTGATGGGCATGACATTCGTGAATACACGTTATCTTCATTACGTAGTCAAGTCGCGTTAGTTTCTCAGCATGTTTATCTATTTAACGATACGATAGCCAATAATATTGCCTATGCAACAGACGGCAGCTACAGCCGTGAGCAAATAGAGAAAGCTGCAGAAATGGCTTATGCAATGGATTTTATTGCTAAACTTGAAAAAGGCTTGGACACGGTTATTGGTGAAAATGGTGTTATGCTTTCTGGCGGGCAACGTCAAAGAATAGCGATTGCTCGAGCACTGCTACGTGATGCCCCAATTCTTATTCTTGATGAGGCGACATCCGCGCTAGATACAGAGTCTGAACGTGCTATTCAAGCTGCCCTTGATGAGTTACAGAAAAATAGAACATCTTTGGTCATTGCCCACAGGTTATCGACGATAGAAAATGCAGATGAGATATTAGTTGTACAAGATGGCCGAATCATTGAGCGTGGTGACCATAAATCGCTATTAGCTCAAGATGGCGCATATTCACAGTTACATAGCATTCAGTTTAAACAATGATAGAACGCATTTGGTCTGGCAAGTCATGGCTGTATCTTTTATTGCTGCCGTTATCTTTCCTTTATGGGTTGGTAACGGTAATTAGGGATATAGCTTATAAAATCGGGCTGAAACGTTCATGGAAAGCGCCAATTCCAGTGGTAGTGGTGGGAAACCTGACAGCGGGGGGAAATGGTAAAACCCCTGTTGTTATCTGGTTAGTGGAATCACTCACCAAAGAAGGCTACCGCGTGGGGGTTGTTTCTCGAGGGTATGGCGGTAAAGCTGAAAAGTACCCGCTGATACTCGATGAAACGACGACAACTGAAGTTGCTGGGGATGAACCCATACTAATTTTTCATCGTACTAAATCCCCCGTGGCTGTTGCGCCTAAGCGCAGTGATGCAGTTAAAGCGTTATTGGAAAAATTCCCATTAGATGTGATTATTACTGATGATGGGTTGCAGCACTATGCATTGCAACGTGACTATGAGATTGTCGTTATTGATGGCCAGCGTCGTTTTGGTAATGGTTGGTGGCTACCCGCAGGGCCTATGCGTGAAAGGGCTGGGCGTTTAAAGCGTGTTAATGCTGTCATTGTTAACGGTGGTGAAGCTCAAGAAAATGAAGCCGTAATGGCCCTTGAAGGCGATGTTGCTTATAACTTGGTGACTGGTGAAAAACGTGCAGTTACACAGTTACCTGCGGTTGTCGCAATGGCAGGTATTGGTCATCCTCCTCGTTTTTTTACCTCATTAGAAAACAAAGGGGTCGAAGTTATTAACACTCATGCTTTTGCTGATCACCAATCGTATGAATTAAAACAGCTTTCACCGTTAGTTAAAAATGAGCAAAACTTATTAATGACCGAAAAAGACGCGGTGAAATGCCGTGCTTTTGCACAACCAAATTGGTGGTTCCTTCCAGTACAAGCACAATTGCAGCCGATTGACGCTGAAAAAATCTTAAGCGGAATAAGAAAACTTATCACAAATAACAAAAAAACTTGTCTATAACGTTCCTCTGTGATAATAATATCTCCAATGTGATATAGATCTACTTATTATGTATCTAGATACAATACATTGATAATTGGATTTTATACTAGCTTAAATTTCACGCTCCGTTCTTTAGTTAGTCTTCATATCCTCGCGTAATCTACATTGTAAAGTCGCTGTCACTGCGTTTTGTCATCATAATGTCAAAATAGACTGTTAACTTCGCAGTAGATTAGCGGTGTCTGAAATCTATATATATGGGCGTTATAAAATATGCGCAATGATTTGTGCGCATGAATTGGTAAAGTTTAATTACTCTTTGATGTATTAATAGATCGGCATTTTATAAATGGGAAGCAAGAAAGAGTAATGATACAAAGATAAAAAAAATATTGTTCTCAGAACAAAAGGAGTTTTAATATGAATTTTCAATTACATATGGGTCGAGTTAAATGGTTTGACGCAAAAGAAGGTTACGGTTTTATTTCACCATTCAATGGTGGTGATGATGTATTTGTGACAACAAAGTCAATTGCTAATAAAAAAATCAAATCATTATTCGAAGGTCAAAACGTTGAGTTCTCTGTTACTCGTAATTCGGATGGCATAACGGCAGCTGACGTTATTGCTTATTAGATAATAAACAGAACAATTTCTCCTGCTTTTATCCTCTCATCTCTCGCAGGAGATCTTATTCAGGAAGATTAAAGTTAACGGTGATATCTGCATGTGATATCCTGACTCCAAGTGAGTTAAAATCCATTCGGGAGAAAACATGGATCACCGTTTACTTGAAATCGTTGCCTGTCCTGTATGTCACGGCAAATTAAGTTATAACAAAGAAAACCTCGAACTTATCTGTAAGTTTGATCATTTAGCCTATCCAATTCGTGACGGCATCCCTGTATTACTAGAAAATGAAGCGCGCCCCGTTTCATTAGATGAAGGTCAGTAATCCTCATGTTTACGGTTATTATTCCTGCTCGTTATGCCTCAACACGCTTACCAGGTAAACCTTTGGCTGATATCCATGGCAAGCCAATGGTTGTTCGAGTAATGGAGCAAGCTGTTAAATCGGGGGCTAGCCGAGTGATAGTTGCGACAGATCACTCTGATGTTGCTAAAGCGGTGATTGAAGCAGGTGGTGAAGCTTGTATGACTAACCCAAATCATCAGTCTGGGACAGAAAGACTAGCTGAAGTTATTGATACCTATGCTTTTTCTGACGATGAAATCATTGTGAATGTGCAAGGTGATGAACCTTTAATTCCACCTGAGATTATCAGCCAAGTTGCTCGTAATCTTCAGGGGAGTAAAGCTGAAATGGGGACGCTAGCTGTACCTATTAATGATGCTCATGAAGCGTT
This sequence comes from Providencia sp. PROV150, assembly GCF_028481025.1. Classification (NCBI taxonomy): domain Bacteria; kingdom Pseudomonadati; phylum Pseudomonadota; class Gammaproteobacteria; order Enterobacterales; family Morganellaceae; genus Providencia; species Providencia sp. PROV150. Next base: position 6,866 of record NZ_JAMPPJ010000009.1, read on the forward strand.
TAATCCAAATACTGTCAAGGTTGTTACTGATCACGAAGGTTATGCATTGTATTTTTCTCGGGCAACTATTCCTTGGGATAGAGACAACTTTGCGAAAAGCCATGATGTAATAGAGGATACCTTTTTGCGTCACATTGGTATATACGCTTATCGAGCAGGGTTTATTCGTCGTTATATTAAGTGGGAAGCAAGCCCATTAGAGAAAATCGAAATGCTAGAGCAACTTAGGGTGCTTTGGTATGGCGAGAAAATTCATGTGGATGTCGCGAAAACTACGCCAGGTGCTGGTGTTGATACCCCTGAAGATCTTGAACTCGTTAGAAGTCAATTTATTCAGTAGCCCACATTTTCCTAATAGCTCAAATAGCCAATATGCGATTTAGCTAAACAAAAGGTGTAATCTCAATAGATTACACCTTTTTTGCTACTATTCAGCGGTAACTGACTCAGGCGTAGCAAGTTGCTCTTCTAACGCCTGTGTATTATTGGGTTTTAAATGCCACCAAAGCGTACCAAGAAATTCATACCAAGCACGTTCACTATGGCCAAAGTAATAAGAGGAAGGGATATATTTCTCCCATGGATTAATTTCACTCGTGATAACCAACTGATTTGCGGGGGCAGGGAAAGGGTTCATTCCTCGTTGAGTAAACATAGTCATCGCTCGAGGTAGATGGTTAGCAGAAGTTACTAATAAAAAAGGAGATTTCCCAATGATTTTTTCAACTTCATAAGCTTCCTCTTGTGTATCTTTGGGTTCAGTGAGTGGAATAGTATCTTGTGCGGGGACACCCAAGGATTGAGCAACTTGTGCAGCAACTTCGGCACTGCTGATAGGACTACTCGCTTTACCGCCAGTGAAAATTAGTTTACTACCAGGGTGTTTAAGGTAAAGACGAACACCTTCAGTCACTCTAGGTAGGCTATTATTCAACAGATTGGAACTTGGACTCCAATCAGGGTTATACGTAAAACCGCCACCGAGAACAACAATATAACGTACATCTTGAGGTGGATTCTCAGTAATTAATTCATAGCGCTTATTGAATTGTTTTTCTGCTGGGGCAAGTAAAGTATCTGAAACAGGTTGTAACCCCAACAGAGTTATTAAAACTAAACTTAGGGTAGTAAACGCCTTTCCACAACGCTGCCAGCGTGTAAACCAAAGCAAAAGCAATCCGATAAACCCGATGATGAGTAATAATGGTAATGGCATCAATAGAGAACCAATATATTTTTTTAAGATAAATAACATAACTAAGCCTATTTTTAAGGGTTATCGATTAATCATTGTGGCAGAATCTACGGAAAAATATGCAATAACGCAGCGAAATTAGAGGGAAAATAACAGAATAGTGTTTAATAGTAGAAAACTGAAATTTGCTGAGCACAATGAAGTACTATGCAAAAATATAGCTATTATCTGTTATAATTCCTGTTTTAACAGTCGCCTCGCATTGTATGTGATAAATACGCTGCAATATGAGAATATTTCTGGTTAGAGTTAATTTTCTCAATATCAGGATGTAATCAACCATTTTACGTTTTTTCGCGACAAATTGGCTCATAAACCGCTTTAAATAATAGATGATAGGCAACCGGATAGCACATGGCAGACCGCAACTTTGATGATATTGTCGATAAATTTGCAAAAAATATCTACGGAACGACAAAAGGAAAAATACGAGAAGCGGTAGTTTGGCAAGATTTAACTCAATTATTAAGCAGCCAATTTGAGGGTAAAACTCTAAAAATACTTGATGCAGGTGGTGGTGAAGGACACTTTTCACGCAAACTCGCCGAAATGGGGCATCAGGTGATACTTTGCGATTTATCTGAAGAGATGTTGGAACGAGGTAGTGAGCTTGCCAAGGAACAAGGTATTAGCGATAACATGCGTTTTGTTCATTGTGCAGTGCAAGATATCGCACAATATATTGATGAACCTGTTGACCTTGTTTTATTTCATGCGGTACTTGAATGGATTAGCGATCAAAAATATGCAATTGAACAACTGGTAGATATAATTAGACCAGAAGGCGTATTTTCTGTCATGTTCTATAATGCAAATGGTCTGGTGATGCGTAATGCAATTTTAGGAAATTTTCATCTTGCAACGCCACATATTCAACGTCGTCGTAAACGCTCGTTATCACCACAAAACCCGCTTTTTCCTCATCAGGTTGATGCTTGGTTGGGCGAGTGTAATATGCAAATCATCGGTAAAAGTGGTGTCAGGGTATTCCATGACTATTTACAAAGTCGGCAGTTACAGCAAAAAGATTTTCCGGCATTGTTGGCATTAGAACAGCAGTATTGCCGTGAAGAACCCTATATTAGCATGGGGCGTTATGTTCATGTCATGGCACGCAAACAAATACAAAAGGACGATTTATGAGTGATTTTTCCCAGACCGTCCCTGAACTTGTGTCTTGGGCACGAAAAAATGATTTTTCGATTTCACTTCCCGCAGAACGTTTAGCATTTTTGCTTGCGGTGGCGGTATTAAATAGTGAAAGAGTCAATGGTGAAATGAGTGAAGGGGAACTGGTTGATGCCTTTCGTGAAGTTTGCAAAGGGTTTGAGCAGACAACTGAATCATTGTCAGTAAGGGCCAATAATGCCATCAATGATATGGTTCGCCAGAAGATTTTTAACCGTTTTGCCAGTGACATTGTTGAAGGTAATGCAATTTACCGGCTAACCCCTTTGGGGATTGGCATCAGCGATTATTATATTCGTCAGAGAGAGTTCTCAACATTAAGACTTTCCATGCAACTTTCTATTGTTGCAGGAGAGCTGCAACGTGCCGCTGAAGCCGCAGAGGAAGGTGGTGATGAATTTTATTGGCATCGTTACGTGTTTGCCCCACTAAAATATTCAGTTGCTGAAATTTTTGACAGTATTGATTTATCCCAACGTATTATGGATGAACAGCAAAATTCAGTAAAAGAAGATATTGCCGCATTATTAAATCAAGACTGGCAGGCAGCTATTGCTAACTGTGAGCAATTATTATCAGAAACATCAGGTACATTGCGTGAGTTGCAAGACACATTGGAAGCCGCAGGGGATAAACTGCAAGCGAATTTATTACGTATTCAAGAAGCTAATATGAATGCGCCGGCGTTCTCTGACTTAGTGGATAGGTTGGTTTTTGACCTGCAAAATAAATTAGACCGTATTGTTAGCTGGGGTCAACAATCTATCGATTTATGGATTGGTTATGACCGTCATGTTCATAAGTTTATCCGTACAGCTATCGATATGGATAAAAATAGAATATTTTCTCAGCGGTTACGTCAATCTGTTCAGCACTACCTTGATAGCCCTTGGGCACTCACTTACGCTAATGCGGATCGGTTATTCGATATGCGTGATGAAGAGCTCACGTTGCATGATGAAGAGGTCATGGGTGAATTACCACCAGAGCTTGAGTTTGAAGAGTTTAGTGAATTAAATGACAAGCTTGCTGAGCTAATGGAAGTTGAGTTAGCTATTTATAAAGCAGAGCAACGGCCGCTCGATGTTGGCCGTGTGTTGCATGAGTACTTACTGCAATATCCACAAAAACGTCATTTTGATGTTGCTCGAATTATTATCGACCAAGCTGTTAAATTAGGTATCGCAGAGGCTGATTTGGCGGGATTACCGGCAGAATGGCAAGCTATTAATGATCACGGAGCCAAGGTACAGGCACATGTCATCGACAAATATTGAACAATTTATGCCAGTTAAACTGGCTCAAGCATTAGCTAACCCGATTTTTCCAGAGCTAGACAGCCAATTGCGTTCAGGTCGCCATATTAGTGTTGATGACCTTGATAACCACGCATTTTTAATGGATTTTCAGGAAGCATTAGAACAATTTTATGCACGATATAACGTAGAATTAATTCGTGCCCCTGAGGGGTTCTTCTATTTACGTCCGCGATCAACAACCTTAATACCTCGCTCTGTGTTATCTGAATTAGATATGATGGTTGGGAAAATACTTTGTTATCTCTATCTCAGCCCTGAACGCTTGAGTAACCAAGGTATTTTTACCTCACAAGAGTTATTTGAAGAATTATTATCATTAGCGGATGAAAGCAAACTACTTAAATTTGTTAATCAACGTTCGACAGGCTCTGACCTAGATAAACAAAAATTGCAGGAAAAATTAAGAACATCACTCAATCGTTTACGTCGCTTGGGAATGGTGCATTTTCTGCAAAATGATTCGAGTAAATTTATTATTAGTGAATCTGTATTCCGTTTTGGCGCCGATGTGCGCAGTGGCGATAACCCACAAGATGCACAGTTACGGATGATCCGTGATGGTGAAGCTATCTCTCTTGACGGTGAATTATCACTAAAAGATAGTGATGAAGAGGATGGCGAAGAGAGTCAAGAACCGGCAGAAAGTGATGAGGATGAAGAATAATGATTGAACGCGGAAAATTTCGCTCACTGACGCTGGTGAATTGGAACGGTTTTTTTGCCCGAACTTTTGACCTTGATGAATTAGTGACCACGTTATCGGGTGGTAATGGTGCAGGTAAATCAACAACCATGGCGGCATTTATTACCGCAATGATCCCAGATTTAACCTTACTTCACTTCCGTAACACAACGGAAGCCGGCGCGACCTCAGGTTCTCGTGATAAAGGCTTGCATGGTAAGTTACGTCCTGGCGTCTGTTACGCTATTTTGGATGTGTTAAATTCGAAGCATCAGCGCGTCATGGTGGGGGTGCGTTTACAGCAAGTCGCAGGGCGCGATAAAAAAGTCGATATTAAGCCATTTATGGTACAAGGCATTCCATTAGCGACAGTTCCAACGGAAATATTGACGGAAGTTATCGATGGCCGCCAAGCAAAAGTGATCCCACTCAATGAGCTAAAAGAACGTCTTGAAGAACAGGAAGGCGTTTTGTTTAAGCAGTTTAGCTCAATTACCGATTACCACTCGACACTGTTTGAATTAGGCGTGTTACCGAAACGCTTACGTTCCGCGAGTGACCGAAGCAAATATTATCGACTGATTGAAGCGTCACTATATGGCGGTATTTCTAGTGCCATTACTCGCTCATTACGTGATTATTTGTTGCCAGAAAACAGTGGGGTACGTAAAGCATTCCAAGATATGGAAGCGGCTCTGCGTGAAAACCGTTTAACATTAGAAGCCATTCGTGTCACTCAATCAGACCGCGACTTATTCAAGCATTTGATTAGCCAGGCGACTGATTATGTTTCTGCGGATTATATGCGCCATTCCAATGAAAGACGCATTCACCTTGATGCAGCACTGGCTGCGCGCAATGAGCTATTAGCTAGCCGTAAACAATTACGTGTTGAACAAGTTCGTAGCGTCGAAATGGCGCGTGAATTGAATGAGCAAAATGGGGCATCTACAGAATTAGAAGCTGACTACCAAGCTGCCAGTGACCATTTAAATTTAGTGCAAGCCGCGCTGCGTCAACAAGAAAAAATCGATCGCTATCAAGCAGATATCGAAGAACTGACTTATCGTCTTGAAGAACAAAGTGAAGTTGTTGCTGAAGCGACTGAGACTCAAGAAGAATATGAAGCACGAGCTGAAGCTGCTGAAATTGAAGTTGATGAATTAAAAAATCAATTAGCTGACTACCAACAAGCACTAGATGTACAACAAACTCGTGCTATTCAGTACCAGCAAGCCTTGCATGCCTTAACGCGTGCTCGTGAATTGTGCCAGCTTCCTGAATTATCCATTGATAACGCAGATGAATGGCTAGATACCTTCGAAGCGCGTGAACAACAAGCTACCCAAGCGTTATTAGCGCTTGAGCAAAAAATGAGTGTGGCGGATGCCGCACATAGCCAATTTGAGCAAGCCTATCAATTAGTTAGAAATATGGTAGGGGAAGTTAGCCGCAGTGATGCATACCAACAAGCGCGTGCATTATTACGTGATTGGTCATCACAACAACATTTAGCGGATCGTGTACAACCATTACGAATGCAGCTATCTGAATTGCAACAACGTCTGAATAGCCAGCAAAATGCAGAACGCTTATTGGCGGAATTCTGTAAACGTTATGGCCAAAGCTATGAGCCAGATGAACTTGATGCACTGATGGCTGAGCTGGAAGTGCAACAAGAAGAGCTCAGTATTGGTGTGAATGAGAGTGGCGAAAGACGAATGCAAATGCGCCAAGAACTGGAACAAATTCGCCAGCGGATTAGCCAACTTTCATCTAAAGCCCCTGCATGGATTATGGCCCAAGAAGCGCTAACGCAGCTTAATGAGCAATCCCATGAAACGTTTGAGTCAAGTACTGCTGTGACTGAGTTTATGCAGCAACTCCTTGAACAAGAAAGGGAAATAACGGTTGAACGAGATGAAGTTGCTGCGCAACGTAAAGATCTCGAAAAGCAAATTGAGCGGTTAAGTCAGCCAAGTGGTGCGGAAGATGGCCGCATGTTAGCGTTGGCTGAGCGTTTTAATGGTGTTTTGTTATCAGAAATTTATGATGACATTACCATCGAAGATGCGGCTTATTTTTCTGCGTTATATGGCCCAGCTCGTCATGGTATTGTGGTTCAAGACTTATCTGTGGTTCGTAGCCAGCTCGAAACATTACAAGATTGCCCTGACGATGTTTATTTTATCGAGGGGGATCCTCAATCGTTCGATGACAGCGTTTTTGATGCGCAGGAATTTGAAAATGCGGTATTAGTCCGTTCGTCTGAGCGTCAATGGCGTTACTCTCGTTATCCTGAATTACCTTTGTTTGGTCGTGCTGCTCGTGAAAGTCATTTAGAGTCATTAACTGCTGAACGTGATGAGCTTGCTGAGCGTTACGCGAACCTGTCATTTGATGTGCAGAAAATTCAGCGTTCGCACCAAGCATTCAGTCGGTTTATAGGCCAACATATTTCCGTGGCCTTTGAAGATGATCCTGAAGCTGAAATTCGTTCGCTTAACCAGAAACGCACGGAAATTGAACGTGCTTTGGCACAATTTGAAGAGCAAACTCAGCAGCAACGCCAACAATTTGCACAAGGCAAAGAAAGCCTTGCGGCTCTTAATCGTTTATTACCTCAAATGGGGTTATTACTCGATGAAACATTGGCGGACAGAGTCGAAGAGATAAACGAAGAACTAACGGAAGCAGAAGAAGCGGCACATTTCCTGAATAAACATGGTCATGCGTTAGAAAAGTTAGAACCGATTGTGACAGTGTTACTCAGTGATCCTGAACAACATGAACAATTACGCAAAGATTATGAGTCAGCAAAACACAGCCAACAAAATGCAAAACAGCAAGCCTTTGCATTAGTTGAGGTTGTTCAGCGTCGTGCTCACTTTAGTTACAGTGACTCAACAGGAATGGTGAATGAAAACGCGGACTTGAATGAAAAATTACGTCAGCGTTTAGAGCAGGCAGAAACCGAGCGTACACGCGCTCGCGAACAGCTGCGTCAGCACCAAGCACAAAGTGCACAATTCCATCAAGTTCTCGCCTCGTTACGCAGTTCTTTCGATACCAAACAAGAAATGTTGAAAGAGCTCGAAGTTGAGATGCAAGAGATCGGCGTAAAAGCTGATCCTGATGCTCAAGAGCGCGCTCGTATTCGACGTGATGAGCTGCACCAGCGCGTCATGGAAAATCGTAGCCGTATTAACCAGTTAGAAAAACAGCTGACATTATGTGAAGCTGAAATGGATAACTTACAGAAGCGCCTTCGTAAGTTAGAAAAAGACTACTATATGCTGCGTGAGCAGGTAGTGACGGCAAAAGCAGGTTGGTGTGCGGTAATGCGCTTGGTGAAAGACAATGGCGTCGAGCGTCGTTTACATCGCCGTGAGCTGGCCTATACTGACGGTGACAGCTTACGTTCCATGTCGGATAAAGCCTTAGGTGCGTTGCGTTTAGCGGTTGCGGATAACGAACATTTACGTGATGTACTGCGTTTGTCCGAAGATCCAAAACACCCTGAGCGGAAGATCAAATTCTTTATCGCGGTATATCAACACCTACGTGAACGTATTCGCCAAGACATCATTCGTACAGATGACCCGATTGATGCAATCGAGCAAATGGAAATTGAGCTGGCGCGCTTAACGGAAGAGCTAACGGCACGTGAGCAAAAATTGGCGATCAGTTCAAAAAGTGTGGCGAATATTATTCGCAAAACCATTCAGCGCGAACAGAATCGAATTCGTATGCTAAACCAAGGGCTGCAAGCCGTGGCATTTGGTCAGGTTAAAGGGGTTCGCCTCAATGTGAATATTCGAGAAAGCCATGCGCTGTTACTCAGTGTCCTTTCTGAAGAAAGTGAAATGCATCAAGACTTGTTTACCAGCCAACGGTTAACTTTCTCTGAAGCGATGGCGAAATTATACCAACGCCTTAACCCTCAAGTGGATGTTGGGCAGCGGTTGCCACAAACCATCGGTGAAGAATTACTTGATTACCGCAACTACTTAGAATTAGAGGTTGAGGTTAATAGAGGTTCAGATGGCTGGTTAAAAGCAGAAAGTGGTGCGTTATCCACCGGTGAGGCTATTGGTACGGGTATGTCCATCTTAGTGATGGTAGTACAAAGCTGGGAAGAAGAGTCTCGCCGTTTGCGTGCGAAAGATATTATTCCTTGCCGTTTATTATTCTTAGATGAAGCTGCGCGATTAGATGCTAAATCAATTGCAACCTTATTTGAACTGTGTGACAGGTTAGAAATGCAGCTAATTATTGCGGCGCCTGAGAATATTAGTCCTGAGAAGGGCACAACCTATAAGCTAGTTCGTAAAGTGGTTGGTAATCATGAGCATGTGCATGTGGTTGGCTTAAAAGGCTTCGGACAAGAAACCCCGAACGTACAAGCACCAACATTGCAGTAATAGTTTTTGTGAATGAAATGAAAGCCGGTATTTAGGAATAAATATCGGTTTTCTTGTATTTAACAAATAGTGCAAATGCAATTTAACAAGATTATTAATTAATTTGAATAAAACCCGATGTTTAAAACATATTTTTTCATGATGAAAACCTCTTTTTCTATATGGAAATTAAGTGAGAAAGAAAGCGTTAGCTAAAGCTTTTAATTAAAATAAAATTCATCTATGTTTAAAGCACCAATAAATACCCACTAATAATGAAAATAATTCTTTTTCTCATTAAGTGGTTATCTGTCTATAATCCGAAAAAAGGAAAATTAGTCTATTCCTATAACATTACTGCTAAAATTAAATACAATAAAATTGTAATTATAATAAAAAATATTGTTATCCATGTAGTTAATTAAGGTGGATGTATGGCAAAGAGAAGAGTGCGAGCTCTGCAAGTCTCAGTAATATGCGGGTTGATGGCGTTACAGTTTCCTGCATTTTCAAATGAAGAAAATACGCAGCAAAGTGTTTCTGAAGTTCAAGCGGTAGCTCCAGTTACACCAACAGAAAGTTTAGTAAAAATAACACAATCACTTCCTACGGATGTGAAACCTATTTTTTCTACGCAATTAGCAAAACTATATGCTGATAGGCAAATGCAGCTATTGTGGCAAGATGAAACGGCAATTAGCCAATTTCAACAACAATTGGCAGAATTATCCCTTGCTGGGGTTCAGCCTCAATTTGGGGAATGGTTGGCAATACTGGAAAATAACCAGTTAAATGAACTGGGCCGCGACGTTATTTTATCTGATGCCATGCTTGGCTATTTACAGTATTTATCATCAGTAGAGGCGAGCGGGCAGTACTGGCTATATACTAATCGGCCATATAAAATTATTGCTCCAACAACGGCTCAAATGAAACCATGGCTAGATGCCGTTGAATCTAATAACCTAAGTAGTTGGGTAAAATCACAGGCACCGAATCATCCAATGTATTTGCCAATGCGCAAGGAAATGCTGAAATTATTGGCGATGCCTGAAGATAACCTAGAAATAGTAGGAACAAAAGCATTAAAGCTAGGGCAGTCTAGCGATGATGTGGTTATGTTACGTCAAATCTTACAACGTGAAGGGTTACTTGAGGGTGGAAATGTAACCGAAGAAGTTGCCCCTCCTGAAACAATGGCTCAAGTTGCAGAACTGGCGGTTGAACAAACCGTCGAACCAACAGAGCCAAGTGATGCACCTGCAAGTACCGTGTCCAAAGTATATGACCAAGAACTCGTTGATGCTGTAAAAAAATTCCAATTACAATATGGTTTAGAGGCCGACGGCGTAGTTGGAAAAGGCACGCGTGTTTGGTTAAATATGCAGCCAAAACAAAAAGCAGGTTTAATGGCGCTTAATATCCAACGTTTACGTATTATTCCTGCAAGTAGTGGTACAGGAATATTAGTTAATATTCCAGGCTACTCTTTAGATTTCTATTTAAATGACGAAGTCATTTTAGATTCTAAAGTGATTGTTGGTCGTGCTGATCGTAAAACGCCGATCATGAGCAGTGCGCTAAATAACGTGGTAATTAACCCGCCTTGGAGTGTGCCAACCAGTATGGCACGTAAAGATATCGCCCCAAAAGGGAAGCAAGACCCAAGTTATTTTAGTCGAAAAGGCTATACGGTTTATTCTGGTTGGGGGGCTGATTCATATGAAATCAACCCATATGCCATTGACTGGGATAATATTACTCCAGCTAATTTCCCATATCGAATTCGACAAGCTCCTGGCCCAACTAACTCATTAGGGCGCTATAAGTTTAATATGCCGAGTTCAGATGCGATTTATTTACACGATACACCAAACCATAGTTTGTTTAATCGTAATGCACGTGCAATAAGCTCTGGATGTGTGCGTGTGAATAAAGCAAGTGAGTTAGCCAGTATTTTGTTAGGTGATGCAGGTTGGGAACAAAAACGAATTGACGGTGCATTGAAAGAGGGGTCAACACGGTATGTGAATATACCAGATAGAATCCCAGTTTTTCTGTACTACCAAACGGCTTGGGTAGATAAAGACCAACAGCCACAATATCGAGCAGATATTTATCAGTATGATAATTCTATTGATAATGCAGATAAATATTTGCCAATGTTGAAAAAGATTTTACACTAATTGTGAGTTTTAATTTGTAAGGGGGAGTTTTCTCCCCTTAATTATTTTACGTATTAACGACCTGAACATAGTTCTTCGTAAATTTTCATTCCGTGACGTTTCCTCTATTCTCCGTTTTTATCCTGTTTATTCCATTGCTTTATAGTTATTCAGTTATGGCTATTTTACTTACTTTGATAAAGGCAGCATATTTTGTGTCTAAGATTGCATGTTTCGAGCAGTTTGAGTGACAAAACTCTATTACTGACGAAAACTGCAATAAAATTCCTGTTAAGTATGCATATCTTTACATAATTATACATTAAAGCTAAGCATGATTTGCTAGACTCAATAGGTTGCCAAAATTTTATCGATTAATACTGAAATTATTAGAGTCTGAGCTATCACCTATGGATATAATTGATCAATCCCGCAGAAAGTGGTTAGGTATTGGGGCTGCAACGATTGGCCTTAGTTTATTACCAAGCCATGTCTTTGCTGCAATGACGACCCCTCGACCACGAATTTTGCGTTTTCAAAACATTAATACAGGCGAATCGTTAAAAACCGAATTTTTTGACGGGCGGCGTTATAATAAGTCTGAACTAGCACGTTTAAATCATTTTTTCCGTGATTATCGTTGCGACAAAGTGAAAACCATTGACCCAAAATTGTTTGACCAAATCTATTTATTACAAATGATGATGGGAACAAACAAACCAGTTCAACTGATCTCTGGTTATCGTTCTTTAGAGACTAACAATAAATTACGCAGTAAAAGCTCTGGCGTAGCAAAGAAAAGCTACCACACACGCGGGCAGGCGATGGATTTCCATATTGAAGGGTTACAATTGAGTAATATCCGTAAAGCTGCGCTGAAAATGAAAGCAGGTGGTGTTGGTTATTATCCTCGAAGCAATTTTATACATATTGATACAGGGCCTGCAAGAACGTGGTAATCTGTGCATAGGTGACACAGATTATGGAGTAATTGCTCGATGAAATATACTATTATCCCAGTAACACCGTTTATGCAAAACTGCCAAGTTATTTGGGATGAAAATACGTTAGATGCAGTTGTTGTTGACCCCGGTGGAGAAGCAGAGAAGTTAATTTCTGCTATTGAAAACCTTGGGCTGAAGTTAACTAAAATTCTGTTAACGCATGGTCACTCTGATCATATCGGTGCATCGGCTACCCTCTCTAAGCACTTTTCAGTGCCTATTTATGGTCCACAAAAAGAAGACGCCTTTTGGATTGAAAACCTCGCAGAGCAAAATGCAATGTTTTATATAGGCGAATGCCCTGACTTCACACCAGATTACTGGTTAGAAGAAGGGGACAAAGTGACTTGTGGCAATATTACATTTGATGTACTGCATTGTCCTGGCCATACGCCCGGTCATATTATTTTTGTGAACCATGCTGATAAATTAATTTCCATGGGTGATGTATTATTCAAAGGTGGTGTTGGTCGTAGTGACTTCCCACGAGGTAATCATCAAGATTTAATTTCATCAATTAAAAACAAAGTATTACCGCTTGGCGATGATTATCAATTTATTCCTGGTCATGGGCCGATGTCTAATCTCGGTTTTGAGCGGAAAACAAATCCTTTCTTACAAGATGAGTTACCTGTTTGGTAATTGATTTTTAAGTGGTTAACAGTTTGACGTAAAAGGCACCTAGTCAGGTGCCTTTTGTATTAGATAGCATGTGCTATGTAATGATTACAGCACTTTAACGATGGCATCACATAATGGAACCATGTTCTCTAATGTTAAGCCTGCCACGTTAATACGGCCAGAGCTTACGGCATAGATACCAAATTCGCTACGTAGACGCTCTACCTGCTCTTTTGTTAGGCCACTGAAGGAGAACATACCGTTTTGGTTGATAATGAAGCTAAAGTCCTGTTTAGCGCCTTTTTCTTCCAATGTTTTCACTAACAGTTGGCGCATGCGTTTAATACGCTCACGCATTGCGGTTAACTCTTGGATCCACTCAGCTTTTAATACGTCATCAGAAAGGATGGTTGTTACCACTGCAGCACCGTGCGCTGGTGGGTTTGAGTAGTTGGCACGAATAACCGCTTTCGCTTGGCTAAATGCACGCTCGGCGTTATCGCTGTTTTTGGCTATGATGGTACAAGCACCGACACGCTCATTGTATAGACCGAAGTTTTTAGAGAATGAGCTCGCAACAATCATTTCAGGGTTGTTTTTGGTGAAAATACGCAGGCCTTCGGCATCTTCATCTAAGCCTTTTGCGAAACCTTGGTAAGCAAAGTCAAAAACCGGCAATAAACCTTTTTCCGCACATAATGCCGCCAGCTTTGTCCATTGCTCAGAAGTTGGGTCAATACCCGTTGGGTTATGGCAGCAACCGTGTAGAACAATCACATCGCCAGCAACAGCGGATGACAGGCTGTTAAGCATACCGTCGAAATCCATACCGTGGTTGGCTGCATCATAGTAATTGTAGGTCAGCACTTCTAAGCCAGCCGCTTCAAAAATATTTTTGTGATTAGGCCAAGTTGGGTTGCTGATCCAAACGCGTTTTGCATTAGTTTGCTTCGCAATAAAATCAGCTGCGATACGCAGGGCACCAGTACCGCCGGGTGCTTGCGCTGTACGTGCACGTTTTGAGGTGACAATTTCATGTTGTGCACCGAATAACAGTTCTTGTGTTACACGGCCGAACTCTGGCATTCCGCTAATCGCAAGATAGTTTTTGGTGTTTTCGTTATCCAGCAGGAATTTTTCTGCTTTTTTAACGGTATCAAGCACAGGGGTTTTCCCTGATTCGTCTTTATAGACGCCAATACCTAAGTTGATTTTATTATCGCGGGGATCAGCACGGAAACTATCAGCAAGACCTAAGATTGGGTCAGCAGGGGCAGAAGTAATTTTTTCAAACATGTTGTCGATTCCAAAGCTCTGTAGTGGTACCCACACAGTTCCTAAGGTATGAAGGCATAAGTGAGAATGCGGTTGGCTATCCTTGCTTGTAATCTGCCCATACCATACGAAACTCGCGGGTGTAGCTGAAAACGGGTTTAGTCGAACGAGTCGAGTTCTCAGGGTAACGTGATAAAGGCTTTTTGCCAACCGTTTTACCAAAAATCGGCGAGATCTTGTGAACTAGGTAGGAATTGCATGTAATCTAACCATAAATATCTATAAAGACGGTGAATCAGTCTGTCTTACAGATAATTTAGGTTTTTTTAGAGGGAGGTAGTTTGAGGTGGGAAGAACGAAATAAAAAAGCAGCGCCGAAGCGCTGCTTGCAAAAACATGTTACCGTTTTCTAGTTTATCAGTTAACTGATAATTAGAATTGGTAAACTAAACCTAAACCAACAACGTTGTCAGTCATCAGACCGTGGTCTTTGCTGAAGTCGTTGTCTTTTAACAAGTTGATTTTGTAATCAACAACTGCAGACATGTTTTTGTTGAAGTAGTAGTAAGAACCTACAGAGATATATTTAACGATATCACCGTCACCGCCAGCAATTTGCTTACCTTTAGATTGGTTATAACCTAAAGATGGTTTCAGACCGAAGTCGAACAGGTACTGAGCCACTAACTCAACGTTTTCAGTTTTGTTAGCGATTTCGTTAGCGCTACCGAAGTAAGTAGTGTTCAGCGTTTGGCCGTACATAGCTGCTAAGTAAACATTGTTAGCGTCGAATTTAGCACCAACGTTCCATGCTTGAGCTTTGTCACCACCAGCTGTAGATGCTGGAGCTTTTTGTTGTTCTGTACGTGCAGAACTTGAGTAACCACCGCCCAGTGATACGCCCCAACCTAAGTCATAAGCAGCTGACAGACCGAAGCCGTCACCGTTATTTTTGTTGTATGGAACTTTATCACCAGATTTGTTGTCTTCGGTGTTTTTGCCTTGATATTGCAGAGCGAAGCTCAGGCCATCAACATAACCGAAAGCATTGTTGTTACGGTAAGTTAACAGGTTACGGTTACGGCTAGTCATGAATACATCAGACTGTGCCATAGTGTCGCCACCCCATAAAGGCATAACGTCGGTCCATGCGTTCGTGTCATAGATAACACCGTAGTTACGGCCGTAGTCGATTGAACCGAAATCAGCAAATTTCAGACCCGCGTATGCTAAACGGTTTTTGTTGTCGTTGTTGTTTTCAGTTTTGTTAGTCTTAGTTTCCCACTCGAAACGACCAAAACCAGTTAACTGATCAGTGATTTGAGTATCACCTTTAACACCTAAACGAACACGTGAATCGTCGCCATCTTCGCCGCTTTCAGCGTTTGCAAAGTAGTGACGAACGTCAACTTTACCGTAAACGTCTAATTTGTTGCCGTCTTTGTTGTATACTTCAGCTGCGTTTGCTGCACCAGCAGCTAACAGAGCTGGGATAACCATTGCAAGAATATTGCGTTTCATCATTATTATTACCCTCATTGGTGTTATTCGGACACCTGCCACTGCCAAAAATAATTCGCAAAAAATAATTGGAACTATTTGTGAGAGATTAGTGTCGTCTATGTCGGCGACCAGTGTTCCATTGCTAAATAAAATTATCTACCCTCAAAGTGCTACAAAATCAAAGATTCTGAAACAAATGGTAACTAGATGTTTCAAAATGTAAAAAATAGAGCAATAAATAACCACTCATCGTACCAGTTTAAAAAATATTACAAAAATTAGGGAACTTTTTCAAAAGGTAAATTGAGTTTTTTTTGAGCAGTTTAGCGAATGCAAAGCGGTTATTTATCACTAGTAAAAAGAGAATAGTGAGATTAAAAAGCAGATTATTCTTAGTGGTAGCAGATTGCTGGCTGTTTGCGGAGAATAATAAGGTGATAACGTAAAAATTGTGATCTGGTTATCATGTGGCTGTAATTTGATGTAACAAGATGAGATAGTTGTATAGTGAAAGCATATTAGGACTGAAAAGTAACGGGCCAACATTAGTTGGCCCGTATATTAAGGTGTTAACATAGAAAAGCAGTTATTAGAACGCTGCATTTCTTGGGGTACGTGGGAATGGAATCACTTCACGTACGTTACCCACACCAGTGACGTAAGCCACTAAACGTTCAAAACCAAGGCCGAAACCTGAGTGAGGAACGGTGCCATAACGGCGCAGATCACGGTACCACCAGTAATCTTCTTTATTCATACCCATTTCTTCAAGACGGGCATCTAACATATCAAGACGTTCTTCACGTTGTGAGCCACCGATGATTTCGCCAATACCCGGTGCTAATACATCCATCGCAGCAACAGTTTTTCCATCTTCATTGAGGCGCATATAGAAAGCTTTGATGTCTTTCGGGTAGTTTTTCACAACCACAGGGGCTTTAAAGTGTTGCTCAGCAAGGTAACGCTCGTGCTCAGACGACATATCGACACCCCAATAAACTGGGTTTTCGAATTTTTGACCACAAGTTTCTAGGATTTTAATGGCATCCGTGTAATCAACTTGTGCAAAGTCTGAGTTAACAAAGCTTTCTAAGCGGTTGATAACGTCTTTATCAACACGTTGTGCAAAGAATTCTAAGTCATCACGGCGTTCTTCAAGAGCGGCTTTGAAGGCGAATTTCAGCATTTTTTCTGCAAGGCCTGCGACATCATCTAAAGAAGCAAATGCCACTTCAGGTTCGACCATCCAGAATTCAGCTAAGTGACGGCTAGTATTTGAGTTTTCAGCACGGAAGGTTGGGCCGAAAGTGTAAACTTTGCTAATCGCTGTTGCATAGGCTTCACCGTTCAGTTGGCCTGAAACGGTTAAGAAAGCTTCGCGACCAAAGAAATCTTCGCTGAAATCGACTTCACCTTTGTCATCACGTGGCAGGTTATTATAATCCAATGTAGAAACACGGAACATTTCCCCCGCGCCTTCGGTGTCTGAGGCTGTGATCACTGGAGTGGAAACCCAGAAGTAGCCTTGCTCATCAAAGAAACGGTGGATAGCTTGCGCTAAAGTGTGACGCACACGTGCAACGGCACCAATTAAGTTAGTACGTGGGCGCAAGTGTGCGGCTTCACGTAAAAACTCAACACTATGACGCTTCGCTGCCATTGGGTAGGTGTCAGGATCTTCAACCCAACCAACAACTTTTACAGCAGTGGCTTCAAGCTCAAATGATTGACCTTGGCCTGGGGATTCTTTTACGGTACCCGTAACTTCAACCGAACAACCCGTTGTTAGGTGCAGGACTTCGTCATTATAATTAGGTAAATTATTATTAATGATAGCCTGTAACGGATTAAAGCAAGAACCGTCATAAACGGCGAGGAAAGAAAAACCAGCATTTGAATCTCTCCTTGTACGTACCCAGCCTTGAACGGTGACTTCTGTGCCTACCGCCACTCGGCCTTGCAGTACGTCGACTACAGGCGCTACTATCATATAATTCACTCTCTTCATATTTAACGATATCTACTTCGACTATCTCAATCCGTCATACTTCGAGCCGTAGATGCGTTGGCTTCACAAACCGACCCTAGTCACATACTTATGTATGCTCCTAGGGCTCACTTTGTTTGCCGCCTTCCTACAACTCGAATTATTTAGGATGTAATTCAAATTGTTTTAAATCCATTCGACCGCTTATATCTATGAATATTATTCAAAAAATGTCATCGGTTTATGGCGATTAAAATAGTTAAAGTAGGGATATTAACGAAATCCCATTTTTCAGGGGCCAAAGCTCTATGTTACTTGCCATTTATTAGGAAACAAGTAAAAAATCGCGATAAAACATTTCTGTTGAAGCGAAGCGTGGTTATTGAGCTTAAAAGCTATAGTAATAGTAAGTGAATAAAAGAAAAAGGGGGTTTTGAAGCTCTGGGCAAGAAAAGTGCAAATTCTTACTCAGAGCTAGGGAAAAGCGACTTAATTAGCTGGCTTTTTCCATTTTAGGTAGGTCGAACGCTTTTCTGAGTTGATTGACGAACTCATCATCTTCACAAATGGTTTTTCCTGGGCTATCTGAGAGCTTAGCGACAGGCTTACCATTGCACTCTACCAATTTGATCACAATATTTAGCGGTGTAACATTGGGAATATTGCAGGTTAGACGAGTGCCGATACCAAAAACAAGGTTAATCCGTTGGTGGAAATAACGATATAATTCAAGTGCTTTTTGTAAGTCTAAGCTGTCAGAGAACACCAGTGTTTTGCTCATAGGGTCGATACCCAATTTTTGGTAATGAGCAATGGCTTTTTCGCCCCATTCGATCGGGTCCCCTGAATCATGACGCAACCCTTGGTAGCGGTTAGCAAAGTTAGCATCAAAATCACGTAAAAAGGCATCCATGGTGATACAGTCAGTTAATGCGACACCTAAGTGATTAGGGTATTCATCTAGCCAGCTCTGCAATGCCTCGCGTTGGCTATTTGCCAATTCAGGGCTGATTTGCTGGTGGGCTTGGAACCACTCATGGGCTTGTGTGCCAACAGGGGCTAGGCCTAACTCGTGAGCAAGTTTGTAATTGCTAGTCCCCACAAGGTAAGGAAATTCTTGTTTAAGCATCGAAACAATGGCGGATTGCACATCGTAGGAAAAACGGCGGCGTGTCCCGAAGTCCATTAGCTTAAAATTAGACAAGTCGAGTTGGTGCTCATCAGCTTGTTGATAAAAAACATTTAACAGCTTTTTAAGTTGCTGAACAGCATCACTCGGATGAATGTTTGGGTGCCTATCTTTTTGGATGATTTCACTGACCAATGCAAGGAGTGGTACCTCCCACATGATCACTTCACGCCAAGGCCCACTAATGCGAATAGCCAATTGGCCTTCGTCGGTGGTACTGACAACGACTTGTTCAGGGTTAAAGCGGAATGATTTTAACCACGTAAGATAGTCTTCTTGGAAGAAAGGTAAGCGGCGGAGAAAATTCAGTTCATTATCAGAAAGTGATAAGTTAGCCATCAACTGAATTTGTTGCCTGATTTCATTGGCGTAAGCACCTAAGATCTCACTGCTACGACAGCGGAACTCAGCGACAACCGGTACCTGGTGGTAACGGTGGAAAACGGCCTGCTGCATATGAAGCTTGTAAGCATCGGTATCAAGCAGTGATGTAATAATTGGTGTAGCGTCTAAATTCATGGCACGCAGACATCCTCGCGGAGCTTATCTTTACCACTAATGCTATTCATTTTTACTCTTGTTTCCCTTGAAACCTGTTTGATTTTTCAAAAATTCACAATGAGATAAAAGCAGCAATAGTCGTTAGCTAAATCGTTAAAGTTGCAAAAGTATACCCACTTTAGCAAAAGATAGAAGTGTTATTCTACCACTTGGTTTCAAGGAGCACGGCAACCTAAATTCGCGCATTGCCTTTTTGTATTACTATAAAATCAAATAAATACGTTTTATTCGTATTATGTTCCATAGAAATAGACAAAAAGCATTAATCACGAAAAGATACTAACACGCTATAAAATATTTAATAGTACTATAGCACCAACAAACAAACGAATTTTTAACAAAGTTAAGCAGGGTGTGACATACAAAGCTAACATTGCCATAAAAATAGATAACATTTTTTGATGAAAATGTTTCTCAAATCCATTCACATTATTGTGGCTTATAGTATTGTATAAGTAATAAAGCAGTACGATATTGAATATAACGAATTAAAAGGTTACTTATGACCCAGCTAAGACAAGCGAAATATCGTCAGGATTATCAAGCACCTGATTACACAATTACAGAAGTTGACCTCGATTTTAATCTTGACCCAGTGAAGACAGTCGTTACCGCAATAAGCAAGGTAAAACGCCTTAACTCTCAGTCATCAACACTTGAACTCAATGGCGAAGATTTATCACTAGTCAGTATTGAAGTCGATGGCAAAGCGTGGAAAAACTATAAAGAATCTGAAGGTAAATTGATTATTGAATCATTACCTGAATCTTTTACACTGCGGATTGTGAATGAAATTAGCCCTGAAAAAAATACAGCGTTAGAAGGGCTATATGTTTCAGGTGAGGCGTTATGCACACAATGTGAAGCGGAAGGTTTCCGCCATATTACCTATTACCAAGACCGACCAGATGTGCTGGCTCGCTATACCACCACAATTACAGCGGATAAATCACGTTATCCTTATTTATTATCAAATGGTAACCGTATCGCAGAAGGTGAGTTAGAAGACGGCCGCCATTGGGTGAAATGGGAAGACCCATTCCCAAAACCAAGTTATTTATTTGCCTTAGTTGCAGGCGATTTTGACGTTTTAAAAGACATATTTGTCACTCGTAGTGGCCGTGAAGTTGCGTTAGAACTCTTTGTTGATAAAGGTAATTTAGACCGTGCCCCTTGGGCAATGCAGTCCCTGAAAAATGCCATGAAATGGGATGAAGAACGCTTTGGTTTAGAATATGACCTTGATATCTATATGATTGTTGCCGTTGATTTCTTCAACATGGGAGCAATGGAAAATAAAGGTTTGAATGTCTTTAACTCTAAATATGTTTTAGCTAAAAGTGAGACAGCGACGGATAAAGACTATCTGAATATCGAATCTGTGATTGGTCACGAATACTTCCATAACTGGACAGGTAACCGTATCACTTGCCGTGACTGGTTCCAATTGAGCTTAAAAGAAGGGTTAACTGTTTTCCGCGATCAAGAATTTAGCTCTGATTTAGGCTCTCGCTCTGTTAACCGTATCAACAATGTTAAAGTGATGCGTTCAGCCCAGTTTGCTGAAGATGCAAGCCCAATGGCGCATCCAATCCGTCCTGACAAAGTCATTGAAATGAACAATTTCTATACTTTAACAGTGTATGAAAAAGGGTCTGAAGTCATTCGCATGATCCATACGCTGCTCGGTGAGGAAATGTTCCAAGCGGGAATACAACTTTA
Organism: Providencia sp. PROV150; assembly: GCF_028481025.1. Lineage (NCBI taxonomy): Bacteria > Pseudomonadati > Pseudomonadota > Gammaproteobacteria > Enterobacterales > Morganellaceae > Providencia > Providencia sp. PROV150. The sequence continues at coordinate 27,740 of NZ_JAMPPJ010000009.1, forward strand.
TGTTCATCGCCATGATGGCAGTGCGGCAACCTGTGACGATTTTGTGCAGGCGATGGAAGATGCGTCAAATGTTGATTTATCACTATTTCGTCGTTGGTATAGCCAATCAGGGACGCCAGTTTTAACTGTGCGTGATGAATATTCACCAGAAAAACAGCAATATACGCTACATGTTAGCCAAATGACGCCACCTACAGCGGATCAAGCTGAAAAGCTGCCATTACATATCCCATTGGATATTGAGCTCTATGATGAGCAAGGTGGAATTATTACGCTAAAACGTGATGGTAGTGTGGTAAATTCAGTGCTAAACATTACGCAAGAAACTCAAACGTTTGTTTTTGATGAGGTGACAAGTCGCCCAGTTCCCTCCTTATTGCGTGAGTTTTCAGCCCCTGTAAAATTAGATTACAACTACACAGATGAGCAATTAGCTTTCTTGATGCAGCATGCAAGCAATGAATTTGCTCGTTGGGATGCTGCTCAGCAACTCATTAATAATTATGTAAAAATTAACGTGGCTCACTATCAAAATGGTGAGACTTTAGTTTTACCTGAGCCAGTAGTTGATGCTTTTCGCGGTGTATTATTAAGTGATTCGATTGATCCTGCGTTAGTCGCCTTGATCTTAACGTTGCCTTCTGAAAATGAGCTTGCAGAATTATTTACGGTTATTGACCCGGTAGCGATCCACGAAGTGGTGAATTTTATCCATCATCATTTAGCAGTAGAAATGCATGATGAGCTTCTCACTGTTTATCGCTCCATTAATATTGATGGCTATCGTGTTGATCACCAAGATATTGCTAAACGTTCATTGCGTAATATTTGCCTGCAATATTTAGCGGCGGGTGATGATAGCGAACTGGCGAACAATTTAGTGCTGGAACAATACCAATCTGCCGATAACATGACGGATTCGCTGGCCGCATTGACCGCAGCAAATGAATCACAGTTACCTTGTAAAGAACAGTTAATGGCAGACTTTGATGAGCGTTGGCACCATGACGGGTTAGTCATGGATAAGTGGTTTACATTGCAAGGGGCGAACCCTGCAAAAGAAGCGCTTGCCAATGTACGTGCATTATTGAATCACCGTTCATTTAGCATGAGTAACCCTAACCGTGTTCGCTCACTCGTCGGTGCTTTCACAGCAGGGAATCCCGTTAATTTCCATGCGAAAGATAGCAGTGGTTACCAATTCCTGTATGAAATTTTAGTCGATCTGAATACACGTAACCCGCAAGTGGCTTCGAGGCTGATCGAGCCGTTGATCCGTTTAAAACGTTATGATGAACAGCGCCAAGCACAGATGCGCAAAGTGCTTGAGCAATTGAAAGCGCTCGATAACCTTTCTGGTGATCTATTTGAAAAAATTACCAAAGCGTTAGAAAGCTGATTTATATATAGCTAACCAATTATTGGTTTTAATAAGCCGCTAAAATTTAATTTAGCGGCTTATTTGTTTATGACAATAATGGAATATTAAATGAGAGATAACTGTCATAAAGTGGTTGTTTTCCCCCAAAAAACCAGGCAAATGAATTTTTATTGATTTTTTCATGGTAAAAGCGCGGTGAGATAGGGTAATCTATAGCGCGTTTTATCCGACGAAAAATAGTTCGCACAGTGAAAACTCGGCAATCAGTCTTTGGCGAGGGTTTTGGCGCGCGACATAATGTCTATTTTATTGAAACGCACTAGTAAAAATAGGTTATTGGATATGTTATATCATCTTGCCCGCAAGGCACTGTTCCAGCTCGACCCTGAAAAAGCTCATGAATTGACTTTTCGCCAGCTTCAACGTTTGAACCATTCCCCTTTCCAATGTCTTATTCGCCAATCTGTTGCCACTAAACCCGTTCAATGCATGGGGCTTTCCTTTAAAAACCCACTAGGGCTCGCCGCGGGTTTAGATAAAGATGGTGAATGTATTGATGCATTTGGTGCAATGGGTTTTGGGTTTATAGAAATTGGTACGGTAACTCCTCGTCCACAGTCTGGTAATGACAAACCGCGGTTATTTCGACTTGTAGAAGCAGAAGGTTTAATTAACCGGATGGGTTTTAATAATAAAGGTGTCGATAACCTTGTTGAGAATGTTAAAAAATCGAATTACGGCGGGGTCATTGGTATCAATATTGGTAAAAATAAAGATACACCTGTTGAACAAGGTAAAGATGACTATTTAATTTGCATGGATAAGGTCTATGCTCATGCAGGTTATATTGCTATTAATATTTCCTCACCAAATACGCCAGGCTTGCGTACATTACAATATGGCGAAGCACTAGATGATTTATTAAGTAGCATAAAAGCAAAACAACTGGAATTACAATTACAGCACCAAAAATATGTACCTGTCGCTGTAAAGGTTGCGCCTGATTTATCTGAAGAGGAACTTATCCAAGTTTCAGATAGCCTAGTTAGGCATAATATTGATGGCGTTATTGCAACGAATACCACGCTAGATCGTTCTTTGGTTCAAGGGATAAATCATTGTAATGAGGCTGGTGGGTTAAGTGGCCGTCCTGTGCAATTAAAAAGTACACAAGTTATTAAGATTATTTCACGTGAGTTAAATGGAAAGCTGCCAATAATTGGAGTAGGTGGAATTGATTCCCTTACCGCGGCGCGTGAAAAAATGGAAGCGGGTGCCTCTTTAATTCAAATTTATTCTGGTTTTATTTATCATGGGCCAAAATTAATTAAAGATATTGTTAATCATATCTAGTAATAAATTGTAAATTTACGTATCAAGGGGGTTTATTTATTCCCCCTTTTAAACTATATTGCTAATAGTGGCTATTTTTGTATCAAGTTGAACTCAATTTTCAGTAGATTTGCTATTTAGATAACAATATTATTCAGTTATTTCTAACGCATCTTCTTATTTAGCAGATCCAATTTTTAGCATATAAAAATAGCCTTAGAGTAAATTTAGAAAGGATCATTATAGAGATCATTTCTACTTTATTTACCGGTAAATCGCTAAAGGATCGTTTATGAATATTAAACCTGATGATCATTGGCGTTGGTATTTTGATCATGACCATAATAGGGTGATGTTAGATCTCGCCAACGGCATGATATTTCGTTCATGTTTTCCTGCTAAGATGCTAACGGTTTTTGCTCGTAATGAGATGCCTTTTAGTATCGAAGATGCAGGTGAATATTATTTATTTGATGAGCAGGCTAAAAGGCTAAATATTACTCAAGAAGAAAGAGCTGAATTAGTCTTAAATAGTTTAGTTGCTTTTCGTTTTTTAAAGCCACAGATGCCAAAGAGTTGGTACTTTTCTTCATTTCACTATATTAATGAGCCTAAGCAGGGGCAAATAATTCAAGTGTGTTTAGAAAATACGAACCATTATTCCACATTTATTATTGCTGAGGCTGGTTCTTCTGCGAGTTTATGTTTATTAGCGGAACCAATTTTAGAATTACCCGATCGAACTTTACGATTTTGCGATCCAATTAAGATCATGAACGATCGCATGCTTGAATATTCATCTAAAGTGAAACGTCAATTATACGGTAATGCTATTTAAATGATCGCTAGAGATCAAAAAAGAATAGTGAAACAAAAAGTTTTTTTGCTAATTAATCTAGTTTTGAGCGTTTAACACCATCGTAGAATTGAAACCTTGATGGTGTTAAAAAGCAAAATCAACGCTTAATTAAAAGCTAATTTAACGGATGTTTTCGGGATACAACTACAGGCGAGTATATAACCGTTTTCTTTAATGGCGCTTTGTTTTAACGGGGTGACTTCCCCTGAAATAAGTTTAATTTTACAGCGACCACAGATACCAGCTCGACATGAATAAGGGATAGTTAAACCATTGGATTCTAATTGCTCCAGGATCACATTTTGGTTATCACCAGTATATTCTGTTTCTTCAAAAACTAAACTGACCTTATTGGCTTGAGTATTTAAACTATTAGCTGCTAGGTCACTTTCCCGCTCTTGAACTAAATACTGTTTTGCTGGTTTAGTTTCTAATACCGTCAGAGTATCGCCAACACGAATAACACCGGTATTTTTAATAATCACATTTTGGCCAAAATCGACATCCCTTGTTTCATCTGAACGGAAGGTTTGTAATGTCGCAAGTGGCTCACTGTGGGGATGTTTGATCCCTTTCTCTGGGCTAACAGTAGTTAAAATGCATCGGCTACATGGCCTATCTAATGTAAAGATGACATCACCAATTTGAATGGTTTTCCATGTATCTTCTTCAAAAGGCTTGGCGCCTGTAATAATTAAGTTGCCACGAAACTGTTCTAATTTAATACTGGCAGGGCAACGGCGTTGCAGTTCTTGGACAGAAGCTTCGTTGATCAGTAAGAAAGGGTAGCCGTCAGCAAAAGACATCGGCACATCTTGGTGTTCTTTGACGCGACGAGAAAGCTGCGGGCTTAGCCAGCGTAGTTGTACCGGTTCGTCAAAAAAGGTACTTAACCAGCTATTTATCGCTTCAGGTGCAATAAGTGCATGAAAATGATTGCCCCAAACTTCAGTAGGGCTCTGCTTCTCATCAAAGTCCTGATATAATACCGTCGCACTTTCGCCATTTGGTGCTCGCAAGTGAAGACCATTATTGAGCATTACCGGTGTAAAAAGTAACATTTGTGGATATTTTCTCGCCGTAATAAATTTACCTTCCAGCGTGGTTACCATAAAATTACGATCAAAAGTCAAACCGCTAATATCAGCGAAGGCGTGGGATAAACGAACTCCTCGCATAGATTTAACTGGGTGTGTGTAAAGGCGCGAAAGCGTTATCATTTTTTAATCCTTATAATTGTGCGTAGCAACTTTATGACAACTGCATAAGATTAGCTATAATGCGCAACAATTTTTCATCCAAATTGGTAATAAATACTATGAATTCTCTGTTTGCCAGCACAGCTCGCGGCCTTGAAGAACTACTGAAAACGGAATTAGAATCGCTTGGCGCTAGCCAATGCAAAGTGGCCCAAGGGGGTGTCTATTTTCAGGCCGACGAACGTGTGATGTACCAAAGCCTACTGTGGAGTCGGCTGGCATCGCGTATTTTATTGCCACTGAATGATTTTGACGTCTACAGTGACTTAGATTTGTACCTCGGTGTACAAGCAATCGACTGGAGTGAGATTTTCTCCGTCAATGATACCTTTGTTGTTCATTTTACAGGGACTAACGAAGAAATTCGCAACAGCCAATACGGTGCATTGAAAGTGAAAGATGCTATCGTAGACAGCTTCGTACGCAAGCTAGACCAACGTCCTGATGTCGCTCGCCAGCAAGCGGATATCCGCATCAACGTCTACCTTAATAAAGAAAAAGCCAGTGTAGCACTCGATTTAAGTGGTGATTCATTACATATTCGTGGCTACCGTGATTTGGCAGGTCAAGCACCCTTAAAAGAGACGCTGGCGGCAGCAATTATCAACCGTTCAGGTTGGCAGCAAGGAACACCCTTGGTCGACCCAATGTGCGGTTCAGGAACCTTGTTAATTGAAGCCGCAATGATGGCAACAGATAAAGCCCCCGGGTTACACCGTACGCATTGGGGCTTTTATGCATGGTCGAAATTTAACGCGGAACTTTGGCGTGAACTAACCACGGAAGCGCAAGTGCGTTTCCGCCAAGGTTTGAAAGAAACGACATCGCGTTTTTATGGTTTTGATATCGATAAGCGCGTACTGGAAATGGCTCGTGCGAATGCGCGCCGTGCAGGGTTACAAGATTTAATCACCTTTAAGCAAGGTGATGCCGCTGCATTGGAAAACCCAGTTAAGGCCGATGCGTTAGGCACTATTATTAGCAATCCCCCTTATGGGGAGCGTTTAGAAAGTGAGCCTGCTTTAATTGCGCTACATAGCCAGTTAGGGCGGATCGTGAAGGCACGCTTCCCTGGTTGGCGTTTATCGATTTTTAGTGCTTCTCCTGAGTTACTCAGCTGTTTGCAACTGCGTTCAGAGCGTGAATTTAAAGCTAAGAATGGTCCTTTAGATTGTGTCCAGAAAAACTACCAGCTAGCGGCTACGCCATCAGAAACGATAGCGGAAATTTCACCTGATTTTGCAAATCGTTTACGTAAAAATATCAAGAAATTAAGTAAATGGGCAAAACAACAAGGCATTGATAGTTACCGTGTTTATGATGCTGATTTACCTGAATACAATGTTGCGGTTGATATTTATGGCGATAAAGTGGTGATCCAAGAATACGCGCCACCGAAAACCGTTGATGAACGCAAAGCTCGTCAACGCCTATTTGATGTGATCACTGCAACAATGAATGTATTAGAACTGACATCGAATCAGCTAGTGTTAAAAACGCGCCAGCGCCAAAAAGGCAAGCAGCAGTATGAGAAATTAGCGCAAAAAGACGATTTCTTTTTAGTGCAAGAATACAATGCGAAAATGTTGGTGAATTTGACGGACTATCTGGATACAGGGTTATTTCTTGACCATCGTATTGCCCGTAAAATGTTAGGCCAGATGAGTAAAGATGCCGATTTCTTAAACTTGTTCTGTTACACCGGCACTGCCACTGTGCATGCAGGGCTTGGCGGCGCGAAAAGCACCACTTCCGTCGATATGTCACGCACTTATCTTGAGTGGGCTGAGAAAAACCTACAAGCGAATGGGCTAACAGGTCGCCAACATCGTTTAATTCAAGCGGATTGCTTGAGTTGGCTGGCGAATAGCCGGGAACAATTTGATTTGATCTTTATTGATCCCCCAACATTTTCAAATTCAAAACGCATGGATGGTACGTTTGACGTACAACGAGATCATATCCAATTGATTACCCACCTAAAGCGGTTATTACGTCGTGGTGGAACCGTAATGTTTTCTAATAACAAACGCGGTTTTAAAATGGATCTTGAAGCAATTAAAGAATTAGGATTACAAGCACAAGAAATCACAGCGAAAACACTGTCAGAAGATTTTGCTCGTAACCGCCAAATACATAACTGCTGGCTAATTAGCCACGCAGAGTAAGGATAGAATCAATGGCTTTAATTAATTTGTCGGGTGCATACCTTTCGTTTAGTGATGCCCCATTACTGGATAATACCGAAATTCATATCGAAGATAACGAACGTGTATGTTTGGTTGGCCGCAATGGTGCGGGTAAATCAACGTTAATGCGTGTGTTAACGAAAGAACAGCCGTTAGATGATGGCCAATTGGTTTATGAGCAAGATTTAGTTGTTGCACGCTTGCAGCAAGACCCACCGCGTAATATTGAAGGCACTATTTTTGATTTTGTGGCTGAAGGTGTTGCAGAACAGGCTCAGTACCTCAAAGATTATCACCATGTTGCAAAAGAGGTCGAAACCGACCCGAGTGAAAAGAATCTAAATAAATTAGCTGAATTACAAGAGGTGTTAGATAATCGTAATTTATGGTTGCTGGACTCTCGTATCAGTGATGTGCTGAAAAAACTCGGTTTACCTGCGGATGCAGAACTGTCTTCACTATCAGGCGGTTGGCTTCGTAAAGCCGCTTTGGGCCGTGCGTTAGTGAGTAACCCAAGAGTACTATTTTTAGATGAGCCAACCAACCACTTAGATATAGAAACAATTCTTTGGCTGGAAAACTTCCTAAAAGATTTCCAAGGCAGCATCGTATTTATCTCCCATGACCGTTCGTTTATCCGTAATATGGCAACACGTATTATTGATTTAGACCGTGGGCAGCTGTCTTCTTGGCCGGGTAATTATGATGACTACTTGGTGAATAAAGAAGAAGCATTGCGTGTTGAAGAGATGCAAAATGCAGAATTCGACCGTAAATTAGCCCAAGAAGAGACGTGGATCCGCCAAGGTATTAAAGCGCGACGTACTCGTAACGAAGGTCGTGTTCGTGCGCTGAAAGCGCTACGCGTAGAGCGTTCAGAGCGTCGTGAAGTGATGGGCACAGCGAAAATGCAAGTGGGTGAAGCAGCCCGTTCTGGCAAAATTGTGTTCGAAATGGAAAATGTGAATTACCAGATTGATAATAAAGTACTGGTAAAAGATTTTTCAGCTCAAGTATTACGTGGCGATAAAATCGCGCTAGTTGGGCCAAACGGTTGTGGTAAAACAACATTATTGCGCTTAATGCTAGGAGATTTACAAGCAGATAGCGGACGAGTTCATTGTGGGACTAAGTTGGAAGTTGCTTATTTCGACCAGCACCGTGCGGCATTGGACCCAGATAAAACCGTGATGGATAACTTGGCGGAAGGCAAACAAGAAGTCATGGTCAATGGCAAGCCACGCCATGTTTTAGGCTACTTACAAGACTTTATGTTTCCACCAAAACGTGCGATGACCCCTGTTAGGGCGCTTTCTGGTGGTGAGCGTAACCGCTTGTTGCTTGCGCGTTTATTCCTAAAACCAAGTAACTTATTGATCCTCGATGAACCGACTAACGATCTTGATGTCGAAACCTTAGAGTTACTCGAAGAGCTAGTTGATGGTTACCAAGGAACGGTTTTATTGGTTAGCCATGACCGAGAGTTTGTTGATAACAGTGTGACAGAATGCTGGATCTTCGAAGGTAATGGGGTTATTAAGCGTTTTGCGGGCGGATATTACGATGCTCAGCAGCAAAAAGCACAAACAGTGAGTTTGAAAGCAGAACAAACGGGTAAAGTGACTGCCCAAGATAAACAGACGAAACCGAAAGAAACGGTAAAACGGTCAAATAAGCTCAGTTATAATTTATTACGTGAATTGGAACAATTGCCAGCAAAATTGGAACAACTTGAAAGTGAAATTGAAACATTGCAAACTCAAGTTGGTGATGCCGATTTTTTCAATCAACCACATGATGTAACAGAAAAAACGCTGAGTCAGCTAGCTGCAAAAGAAGCTGAACTAGAGCAAGCATTTGACCGTTGGCAAGAGCTAGAATTGCTGAAAAACGGCTAATTACGTTTTAATTAAAGGAGCAAATACACTTTGTGCAACCATGCGTCTCATGAACATGTGCTTTGTCCTCAGTGTGACATGTTGGTTGCAGTTCCTGAGTTGGAACAAGGGAGCAAGGCAACGTGTCCACGCTGCGAAACCACATTGGTCTCAAAGTGGCGATATCCGTATAAGCAGCCGGCAGCATATGCATTCAGTGCATTAATTATGCTGTTTGTTGCCTGCTTGTTCCCTTTTGTTAAGATGGGCGCCGCAGGGATTGAAAATGAAATTTCACTATTCCAAATCATTGAAATTATAGCAACCACGCGTTATAGCGGTCTGGCACTATTTTTTCTATTCTTTTCATTGATTATTCCTGCATTTTGTATGGTCACCATTATCCTTTTAGGGTTGCAAGTTCATATTCCTAAAGGTATTAAAGTGGTGATCACCCGTATACTGTTCCAAATGAAAGCGTGGTGTATGGCTGAGATCTTTCTAGCGGGGGTCTTAGTCAGTTTTGTTAAATTGATAGCTTACGGCGATATTGGCATCGGGTTAAGCTTTTTACCTTATTGCGCGTACTGCATGCTGCAAGTAAGGGCTTTTCAATGCTTAGATCGTCACTGGCTATGGAACCGAATTGAAGCGGCTCCGAAATTAGATAAGCCGTTAATCGTGGGCCAGACGGGTATTAAACAAGATGTACGTTTATGTCTTGTGTGTACGGCGATTTTACCTGCCGAACAATCAAAATGCCCACGTTGTCACTCCCATGGTAGTGTACGGAAAAACCAAAGTTTACAATGGACTTTGGCACTTTTAGTGACATCAATTATGTTGTATATCCCTGCTAACGTACTACCAATGATGACCACAAATACGTTGGGAACCGCATTAAACTCGACCATTATTGACGGAGTCATTTTGTTGTGGGAAGACGGGTCATACCCTGTTGCCATGGTGATTTTTGTGGCCAGTATCATGGTGCCTACATTGAAAATGATAGGAATTGCATGGCTTTGCCTAGATTCCAAGGGGTACGGTAATCGTGACCCACATCGTATGCATTTTATTTATGAGTTGGTGGAATATGTTGGTCGTTGGTCAATGATAGATGTATTTGTTATCACTATTTTAGCCTCTTTGGTTCAAATGGGGCAGTTGATGAATATTGTCCCTGCTATGGGGATTATTTTCTTTGGTGTGGTTGTTATTCTCACAATGTTTGCAGCGATGACCTTTGACCCTAGATTAACTTGGGATCGCTGTGAAAGAAAAAATGCAGTAAATACTGTTGAACAAGAAGGAGTCATCGGGTGACTGAAAAAGAAACACCGCAGGCCAATGCCAAAATTAGCAAGCTAAAAAGTTGGTCGCCTGTATGGGTGATCCCAATAGTGACGCTCTTGCTTGGTGCTTGGGTTTTATTTTACCACTTTAGCAACCAAGGCCCTGAAGTGACATTAATCACTTACAATGCTGAAGGAATAGAAGCGGGTAAAACGAAAATTAAAAGTCGCAGCGTTGATATTGGCGTTGTAGAAAGCGTGACACTTGATGACAACTTTAGTCGAGTGATTATTAAAGCGCGCTTGAATAATGAAATGAAAGAATTGTTGCGTACCGATTCCGCGTTTTGGATTGTAAAACCGACAATTGGGCGTGATGGCGTCACTGGGCTTGGCACATTACTTTCAGGTGCTTACATTGAGCTTCAACCGGGGTTAGCGGCAAAAGAACATTTCGAGTTCACCTTATTGGATACTCCGCCTCTTGCATCACCAGATGCTAAGGGAATTCGTGTTGTATTGGTGAGCGATAAGGCAGGGCAACTAAACCCAGGTGACCCAGTTTTATTCCGTGGTTACCGAGTTGGTTCTGTTGAAACTAGTGACTTTGATATGGACAAGCGTGATATGCGCTACCAATTATTTATCAATGCGCCTTATGACAAATTGATTAGTTCAAATGTACGTTTCTGGAAAGACAGCGGCATTGCTTTTGATATGTCATCCCAAGGAGTTCACGTTGAAATGGGCTCAATAGCCACATTACTGACCGGTGGTGTGAGTTTTGATGTTCCAACAGGGTGGGTTCCAGGTGCAAATGTGAAGGAAAATACTGAATTCCAACTGTTTGATAACCAAAGTAGTATTCAAAATTCCTTGTATACGCAGTATCAAGATTTTGTTTTGTTTTTCTCAGACTCAGTGCGAGGCCTGCAACCCGGAGCGCCAGTAGAGTTCCGTGGTATTCGTTTAGGTACCGTTGCACAAGTGCCTTTTTATACGGAAGGTTTAGACCAATCACTGGATAATGACTTTAGAATTCCGGTTTTGATTCACATTGAGCCAGAGCGTTTCTCTAAAGATGTCGGTAAGAATTTTAATTTGAAAAATGAATTAAATTTAGCCTTGAAAGATGGCTTAAGGGCATCATTAAAATCAGGAAACTTGCTAACTGGCGCATTATTTGTTGATTTGGATTTTGTGCAAAATGCAGAGCCTTATAAAGGCCCAACTGTAGTTGCTGGCTATAAAATTATCCCGACAACCAGTGCAGGGTTAGCGCAAATTCAACAAAAAGTCATTGCAGTGTTGGATAAAATTAACAATATGCCAATTGAACCAATGCTTAATCAAACCACACAAACATTGGCAGAAGGGCAGAAAGTTGTTAAAGAAGCTAATGCCATGTTGGCACAGCTCAACAAAGTGATGGCGAGTAAAGAGTTCCAAAATTTACCTCATGACTTGCAAAAAACACTGCAAGAAATGAACCGTGCAATGCAAGGTTTCCAACCTGGTTCACCAGCCTATAATAAAATGGTGGATAACATGCAGCGTTTAGACCAAGTATTGAGAGAAGTTCAGCCACTTTTACGTACTTTAAATAATAAGAGTAACGCATTAGTTTTTGAAGCTGAGCCAACGAAGGATGTTGAGCCTAAAGGAGTGAAAAAATAATGAGATATTTATTATCGATATTTGTTTTATTGTTGGCGGCTTGTAGTAGTACTCCTGAGAAAAAGTACTATCAATTGCCAATGAAAACTCCTCAGACACAATCTGCAGAGGTGATGGATAAAGGCCAAGTATGGTTACAGCGCATCATGTTATCGGATGTATTGACGTCAAATGGTATTACTTACCAAACGACAGATGTCAGTTATACCAATGCGAGTACACACTTATGGGCTAGCCCATTAGAACAACAGCTTGGGCAGTCGATGGTGAGAGAATTATCTGAGGCATTACCTGAAAAACTAGTTTCTTTGCAGCCATTACAAAACTCGCCGGATACGCTCGATATCACTTTAACGGCCTTTAATGGGCGGTATGACGGTAAAGTATTAGTTCAAGGCTTTTGGACTTACTCTCATAATAACAACGTGATCCGCCGTAATTTTGATGTGCAATTAGATCAAAATGAAGATGGTTACCCGGAGTTGGTCCGTACGTTATCGATGGGCTGGCAGCAAGTGGCAGAGAGTATTGCGAAAGAGATAGGTAAATACTAGTTATTACCTAAGTATTTTATATTAAATGCACCTTTAATATATATGGTTTATATATTTTAGGTGCATTATTATTTTTATTAAATATAGATATCTTTTTAATTTATATATTAGTGAATGATAAATTCTTTTGTTCTCTAATATGATGATAAATAAAAGGATATTTTTATTTATGATTAAAATCAATAGATTATATTAATTGCCACATACAAGTCACATTTATGCTATTTATGACAAATATATGAAAATCTTTACTTGATTTTTTTATCAACGGGCGCTATTTCTATAGTGTACCTATTAAAAAATAGTAGGTGCTGTTTTCTTTTCCATTTAAATGATGAGGGAAGTAAGGCATGAAAAGACAGAAGCGAGACCGTTTAGAAAGAGCTTTATCAAGAGGTTATCAAGCAGGTTTAGCAGGGCGCTCTAAAGAACTATGCCCATATCAAGCAGTAGATGCTCGGTCGCATTGGCTAGGTGGTTGGCGAAAGGCGATGGAGGATCGAACCATAGCGGTAGTGTAACCCCCACATTCTTTTAATCTTTTAGGTTAAATAGCCTGTACTCGTTTATTTGAGTATTTTCGGGTTTTTAAGTTAAAGATATCAATCAATTTAAGAACCTCCGCCATTGCGGAGGTTTGCATTTCAAAGCTTAGAATGCGCTCGTGTCTTTAAAAAGACCCACTTTTAAGTCTGTTGCAGTATAAATTAATTTACCATCAACTAAGACTTCACCGTCTGCTAACCCCATGATCAGCTTACGGTTGATCACGCGTTTAAAGCTGATGCGGTAAGTGACTTTCTTCGCAGTAGGGAGGACTTGGCCTGTAAATTTAACTTCGCCAACGCCTAAAGCACGTCCTTTTCCTTCACCGCCAAGCCAGCCAAGATAGAAGCCAACTAACTGCCACATTGCATCTAGGCCTAAACAGCCAGGCATGACAGGGTCGTTTGTAAAGTGGCAGCCAAAGAACCAAAGGTCTGGATTAATATCCAGTTCAGCTTCCACATAACCTTTATTAAATGTGCCACCATCTTCAGTCATACTGACGATGCGATCCATCATCAACATGTTTCCTGATGGCAGTGGAGGACCATTTTCTCCAAATAATTCGCCTTTACCAGAAGCAATTAAATCATCTTTTGTGTAGGATCCGCGTTTATCAACCATGTTCTTAAGATAGCCTTTATTATGTGTAGGGCTACAGGATAGCTTACACTTGTACGCTGAACAACTCCGATCTGCTATTTTTTACGCAATCTTTACTTAACTCATCCATTTTAAGAACCAAGGAAGTCTAGCCTTATCCGGTGAATTTGCTTGATTAATGCGTTCTTGAATTAAAGCTAACAGGTGTACATTTTCCTCTTCAGCTTGCTGTTCAAAGTAAGGTTGTTTAGTGAGTAAAGTAATGGCTTGGGCGACATGTTCAACGGGCCAAATATGGAATTGGCCTTCTTTTACGGCTTCAACGACAGCAGATTTGGTGCATAAATGGCGGACATTTGCCATTGGGATGATGACACCTTGGTTGCCAGTTAACCCGCGTTTTTCACAGATATCAAAGAAACCTTCAATTTTCTCATTCACCCCACCAATAGGTTGGACATAGCCAAATTGGTCAACCGCACCAGTGATAGCAATTTGCTGGTCAATAGGCTGTAGTGCTAATGCACTAATTAAAGCGCACAGCTCTGCGAGTGATGCGCTATCACCATCAACTTCACCATAAGATTGCTCAAAGACGATAGAGGCTGAGAAAGGTTGAGGTTGCTCTAATTTAAGCTCGTAATTTAAATAGGCTTGCATGATCATCATGCCTTTGGCATGGATATTACCACCTAACTCTGCTTTGCGTTCTACGTCAGTGAATTCGCCATCACCTAAATGGGCGACACAGGTAATTCGAGAAGGTTCACCAATAGCGTCAGGGTGCCCCGGGTATTGCAAAACAGATAAACCATTAACTTGGCCGATAACTTCGCCTTCGGTTTTAACAAAGATCTGTTCTTGCAAAATATCATCTTGAGTACGTTCTGCTAGGAAACTATGGCGCCATTGGCGATTTTCGTTAGCTTGGTTAAATGACTCTTTAGTGAGCAAATGGTTGACATGGTAATGGCTGGCATCTACAAGGGAGCGAACTAACCAAAGATTATCAAGAGGAAGATTAAATTTATCCTCACAGTAACGTACAGCTTGTTGGATAAAAGGAAGCCACCCATCCGGAGAAATATTCGGTAATTTATTGGAATCAATAATGGATTTAATATAACGCATCCATAAGGTCAATTGTTCTTCATCTTCGAAGAACATAACAGGCTCATATTCGCCATAAATAGCGCAGCTAAATAACTCTGGTGATGTAAATTCAAATTCTTCTAGAGCGAGTCGGTCACCAACAATTATGACTTTAAGTTCTAAAGGCTGTGGCTCAATTTCAATGGGTAAAGGTTGATTATCCGAATAAGGCAGCCATTCAAGCTGTTGACGGTTAACCATATTTTTTAGGCGAGCCCACATTAAAGGTTGATTAATTAATGTGCTAGCAGCGATAACTAATATGCCACCATTGATTTGGTGAAGTAAGCCTGGGACTAAATTCAAGGAAGGGGTAACATAGCCAAATAATTGTTCGGGTTCTATCCAATTACGGTAAGCGATTTTATCACGAGAAGAAAAACGGCTTGTAACACCATTTTCCCACTGGAAAACGCGGTTATCTTCAGATAATTGATAGTCACCATCAATAGTATTTATCTCTGCCAGTAATGGGGTAATTGCATTAGCATAAAGGCTAAGATATGTCTCACTTTCATCAGACTTGATAAACATAAAGCGCGTTTGGGCAAATTCATCAACAAAATGTTGTATGCCATCAGATAGCCTAGGCTGAATGTCTGATAAAATTGCAGGGGTCAACGTTTCTGAAGATACAAATTTCGTCTGAAATGACGATAAGTTAGGAATTAGGCCTTGCCATGTTAGTTCTTGACTGATCACTATAATTATCTGCTATTAATAGAGTTATAAATAAAATGCCTGCCAGTAAGCTGGGCGTATATGCCTGAAAAAGGTTTATTTAATAAATTTGCTAAATAGCATTGTTTGTTTTATAAACAAATTTCAGGCTAATTCATTACCCAATGGGCAAGCTTGTTATATTAGCCTTTGATAGGCAATCTTGCAGCAATAATTGTTGAATTATCGACTAGAATAACGAAAACATAAATACAATGGGTAGTGTCATTGGCCAAGTTAAGCCAATAAGTATGGCGCTCAGTAGGCGCATAAAAAAGTTTGGATCTTTTGTTACGAGTAGGGTAAATAGCATTGCGCATACACCGCCAATCCCATAGATGACGAGTATGTATTCAAATGTGGACATGCAGTTTTATTAATTTGTTAACAGATAGGGGCGGATTGTACACTATTTTTACAAGGTAGGCTTACCTTCTTTATTGAAAAAGTGAATATTCCACTAAATCGAATATCTGCATGAGTATTTTGTTTATAATCTTGCTAATATAAAAATAGGTTCAATTTTCTTCAGGAAAAATTATGAAATATCAGCAGCTTGAAAATCTTGAATGTGGCTGGAAATGGGAATACCTCGTCAATAAAGCAAGAGGTGGCGAAGCAATTACCCGCTATATAGAAAGAAGCGCAGAAAAAGAAGCCATAGACTTGCTGCTAAAAATGGAAAATAGACCGGTTGATGTACTAAAGTGGATCACTCAGCATATGAATCCAGAGCTTGATAACCGAATGAAACAGAGTATTCGGGCGAGGCGTAAGCGTCATTTCAATGCCGAGCATCCACATACACGTAAGAAATCAATAGATTTAAATTTTTCAGTATGGCAGCGTTTGTCTAATCTTGCTGTGAAGCGTAATAAAACGTTGTCTGAAACTATTATTCAGTTGATTGAAGATGCGGAACACAAAGATAAATATGAAAGCCAAATGAGCTCATTAAAACAAGATTTGCAAGCGATCCTTGGAACACCAAAGGGAAAAGATAATTAAAGAAGATCTGTGAGGATCAGTGCTGGTAATTCAAGCTATATGACATGATTGCGGGAAGTTTAATTTTAAAAGTGAATTTTTGTATCGTGCCTATTATTTTTAGTAATAAAAAACCCCAATATTAATTGGGGTTTTTGTATTTCAGTTCGAAATTCAAACTAGGGCTAAGAATTAAGCACCTGGCTGAGTTACAACTTCAGTTGTACCTTGGATTTCGATTTCAACGCGACGGTCTGGCGCTAAACACTCGATCAGAGCTGCACGGCCTTTAACGTTGTCACATTTGTTACCAGTTACTGGATCTTCTTTACCACGGCCTTCTGCAGCGATTGCGCTAGCTGGAACGCCTTTAGATACTAAGTAGTCAACTACTGACTGAGCACGTTTCTGTGACAGAGGCAGGTTGTAGTTTTGTGAACCGATACGGTCAGTGAAACCAACTACCAGTACGCGACCTTGAGTTGGGTCGATGCTGCTCAGTTCGTTGTACAGTTCATTCAGAGCTTGCTGACCTTCTGGTTTCAGAGATGCTTTGTTGAAGTTAAACAGAACGTCTGAACGCAGTGTGAAACGTTTGTTTTCAACAACTGGAGCTGCTGGCTCAACAACTGGAGCTGGAGCAACAACTGGAGCATCAGCTTGACCGAAACGGTATGCAACACCAACGCTCAGCATGCCGTTGTCTGGACGAGTACCGATGTTGTCTTTATCACCTAAGTTGCTAACCCACTGGTAGTCTAAACGAGTAGCCCACTCTGGAGTGATTGCATACTCAAGACCTAATGCGTATACAGGTGCAACGCCAGTGTCAGTTTCTTTGAAACGTTGGCCATTTTGGTGAGCTTTAGCTTCTGTACGGTAAACCATACCACCTAAACGCGTGTAAACATCTAAGTCATCCATGATTGGATAGCTTAATTTGGTAGTTAATGAAACACCCATAGATTTCAGGTCACCGCTGTTACCAGCGCCTTTGTATTTCATTTTACCGAACCAATCATAGCCAAGCTCGAAGCCTAAGTATTGGTTATATTGGTAACCAGCGTAGGCACCTGCACCGATTGTGTCACGGTCAGTGCTGTTACCAACAGTGCCCCAACCTGCATAGTCTGTACCAGTTTTTGCTGGATTCAGGCTAGTGTCTTCATAGTGAGACCAACCTAATTTAGCACCGGTATACCAAGTGTTATCTTTTGGAGCTGCTTGTGCAACGGTTGCAAAAGCTGCTACTGCCACTGCTACTGCGATAGCTGTTTTTTTCATTTTTACGCCTCGTTATCATCCAATATTGGCTTGGCTTCGCTGAGCCTTATTATATGCCATTGGTTTAATTTACTTGCTAGGTTTCGCAGACATTATCTACAAAAAAATAATAAAAGTAAAAAAATAATGCCATAAGCCGAACAAGCTAAAGTCTACAACGAACTTAAAAAGATACAAGTAGAGTGAGCAATAATCGTTAAAAAAAGTATTTTTTTAGTGTATAAATCAGAGAGATATGTATATTTTCTGTAATGATTATTTTTTATCTATCTGATTGATCTACAATACATTTAATTTAACTTTAGAGGAAAATATTTCTAAAGGTTAAATTTAGTAAGAAAATTCTTAATCTTGGCTAGTGGTAATGATTTGAATGAATTTTTAAGTGGTTTGGCTGTCCTGCTAGTGTATTAATCATATTAAACGTTTTCTGTGGGCGCATAATTAAACCGATAGAACGGCCTTCTTGAGCTGCGTATTGCAAGCGAACAAAATCTTGCTCGCTTATTTCAGGTAGCCACCCTAAAACCACACTGTAATTACCACTTCTTAGTGCTTTTTCCATGGCGCCAATCGTAGTGATATCTTCCATATGGTTTAATTGCATAACCTTATGAGTTGGTATTCCTGATTGTTCTAACCAGTGCTTACTGAGTTTCTTATTAGGGCTTAACCAGAGTAACCAGCGTGATTGAACCCCAAACTGGCGAAGCATTGGCAACAAAATGTAATCCATAATAGGGTGTTTTTCATCGTAAACAAGCTCGCTCACCATACCTTGTTGCATAGAGCTGTTAGTAAGCCCTGTCGCAGGGATTGATTGTGCGTAATTATTAAGAGAATGTTCTGTTGAGTTGTTCCAAGAATAGATGCTCATAATTTACCTCGTTACAATGCTGTATGAACATACAGTAACTGTATATCCATCCAATATCAAGACTATTTTTTCAAAGCGCTTCGCAACTTTGTTGTTTTTTTCTGCATTCTTCTTGGCATTTTTTATGGAAGCTCTCAAAATTAGTTATGCGTAATTATCTGTAAAAAAAGAAGTTATAAAATTATTTTTCTCAAGGATGAAAATTGAGCATACCCAAAAAGGAGTTTGGTAATGTTGTTAGAAGAAGAAAAAATTTTTTATTTATCTCGTTTGTTAAGTCAGTTTGGCGAGCTAAAACGCAAAAATCATTTTGGTGGATTTTGTCTATTAGTCGATGATGCCATTGTAGGATTGGTACTCGACGGTTGTTTTTATTTGCGTGGCTGCTTAGTGGCAAGAAGTCACTTTGAAGCGTCAGGGTTCAATCGGTTAGTTTATAGTAAAAAAGGCATTCCATTGGAAATGCGCTACTATCTACTTTCGGAACAAGTTTGGCATGACGAGCCCTTGTTTCTCCAATATATTGAGTTGGCGTACCGTTCAGCTATCGAGGAATTAAAACAAAAGCAATCAATGACTATGCGCATAAAAGATTTGCCTAATATGAATATGTCGGTTGAGCGCGCACTAGGGAAAATCGGAGTATCGCATGTTGATGAGCTGCGTATGATGGGGGCAAAGGCTTGTTTTATGAAGCTAAAAAAACATGGTAGGAATAACCCAAGTATTAAGTTACTCATTGGCTTAGCCGCTGCAATAGAAGGGTGTCATAGTGCTGTTTTACCCAAGGATATCAAACAAGAGTTAATTGCTTGGTATAATAGTTTTGAGTTGACATCAGCCTAAACCTGCGGAAAGCGACTGTTATTATAATTAATATTACATTACGCGATATGAAATGGGCGGGTATTTAGGATTTTAATACCCGCTCATCGGTATATTTATGACGCACTAATGGTTCGAATTATCTGTTTTATCTCAGGGATTAATTCGAGTAATAACTTAGTTTGTTCCATGATAAGTAACGTTTTTTCGTCATCACTAGTTGAAATGTTATCTATTCGGTTTAATAAACTATGGCGAAGCTCATCTGATTTTTTATCAATAACTAGTGGGTCAATGGTGGTGATTTGTAACGACGATTCAACATAGCAAATTGCGTCGTTGAGTAATGAAAGGTTACCTTCATTTTGCATTTTTTCACGATGTGCGCCTAATGCAGAAATATAACTGAGTAAGGTATGGTTTAAGCAGAGTAGGCGAAAAGCTTGTTCTTGGGTGATTCGATAAGACTTAGGGTCAGAAGCCATATTGGACACAATAGAAGCGAACTCTGCATCATTATTATGTGCATCTCTACGTGCAATTCGGTACTCAAGGCGGTTGTCTTTACCTTGGTAGTATTGTTGTAAAATAGCATCTAAATAGCGGCAGTTGCTGTCCATAGTTTTTTGAATAACTTGGGGAAGTTGGCGGAACTTCCAGTCTGGCCAAATAAAACTCACTGCAAGTAATGCAATAAAACAACCAATTAAAGTGTCAATGATCCGTGGAAGTGCAACATCAAACCCCTCGCCCAGTAGGTTAAAACAAAACAAAACGAGAAGTGTGATAAATAATGTTGCTTGGGCATATTGGCTACTGCGAAACATAAAAAACAGTAAACCAGAAATAACGATTAGCGTAAGTTGCCCTTCCATTGAAGGGATTAAATTCAGCAAAGGTAAGCCAATAAGAATACCAACAATAGTTCCTATTATGCGAAGGGCTAAGCGCCGTTTAGTGGCACTGTAGTTTGGTTGGCATACAAATAAACTCGTGAGTAATATCCAATATCCTCTTTCCATATCAAATAGTTGTATGATGATATAGCCAGTACAAAGGAGAATTGACATTCTTACTGCATGGCGAAATAAAGAGGATTTTGGTGTTAAATGGTGCTTAACTCGCGAAATAATATCACTAATACCTGATAACGATTCGTCAGATAACTGTTCTATTTGCTTATTATTTTGCTGCCATGAACTCTGCTCAAGGCTTAGGCCTTTCAGTTGGACGTCAATTCCTTTTAAGTTTTTAAGTAAGTTATATAGGGCCTTAATTTCATGAAGCTCAGGCGATTGCTGTTTTAGTAGCTGTAGCGATTTTTCAATGTAAGTGAAAGTACGCTCAAAACGAGGGTTATGTTGGTATTGTTTACGCCATAAAACAGATTGAGCAACTTGCTGGCAGGCTCTCGCTTGCATAGTTAATAGGCGTTGGAAACGAAATAAAATATCACAATGACGTAAAGTACGGCTAAGTTGTTGATATTGAATATGAGATGAGCTTGCTCGCTCGTGAATATCTTGGGCAACAAAATAGTATTGTAGCGAATTTCGGGTACCTTTTTGCCCCCGGTCTCCTTTTAACCGGCTCAGTAATGCAATTTTTGCTTGGTTCATGGTACTGACCAAATGACTGTTTACTAATGCTAAATCATAAACTGAGCGTTGGTAGTCATCTTCTAAGTCAGGGTCAAATAAGTTGGCTTTTGCATCTAGATAAGCTGAAAGTTGCTGATAGCATTGGGTAATTGCATCTTGTAATGGCCTAACAGGAAATAAGATATGCCCAATCAAGGTTAAAATATTATACCAAATTGCCCCTGTGAGTAATAATGCGGGTTGTTGGTACCAAGTATCAAAAATGGGTACGCCGAGCATGGTATAAATGGCAATTAACAGCGCACCAAATGCGATGGTTGCGTATCGCTGCCCTAAAGCGCCAAGAAGAATAAAGCCACAGGTAGAAAATGCGAGGCCAAAAAAGAAAAATAAAGGATAGGGAAAAAGTAGTTCAATAGAAACTGATGCAATAAAAAAACAAAAAAGTGTAATAATTAAATTTTTTATTCTGCCAGTTAGCCTATCATCTAAGTCAGTTAGTGCTGCAGCAACCACACCCAATGTCAGTGGGATGGTGATTTTAGGCTCTTGGTTTAACAACCACGGCACTAAGGTTGCGCCTGTCAGGGCTATAAATATTCGGATATAATATAAAAAATGGCTGTTATATAGCACACGACGATAACTGGTAAGCAGTGTTAACACAAAGTACCTCAAAGGTAAGACAAGCCCTAATCTATATAGGATAGCTTGTTTGCAAGGAATAAAAAACCGTTTGGAATCAAGCCAACCGTATTTTGTCATTGATTTTCTCAGGTGCAGGACGTATGGAACTGAAATCAACACAGATTGGACAGCGTCTGGCTCAGCATCCCTACAATCGGGTTCGCTTACTCAACGCAGGTATTGAAGTGAGTGGTGAAAACCACCAATATCTTATCCCATTTAATG
Organism: Providencia sp. PROV150; assembly: GCF_028481025.1. NCBI lineage: Bacteria > Pseudomonadati > Pseudomonadota > Gammaproteobacteria > Enterobacterales > Morganellaceae > Providencia > Providencia sp. PROV150. Next base: position 49,670 of record NZ_JAMPPJ010000009.1, read on the forward strand.
AACTTATCGATCTTCGTTGTAAGAGAGGGATTGTTTGGGGGGAGTTAGAATTTGAAATTGTGAATGAACAAGTTGTTCGTTTACATGGTACTGAATGGAAGCAAACTCAGCGCTTTTACCATTATTTGAATGAAAAATGGCAACAATGGAGCACTGAAATGAGTCAAGTCAGTGCTAGTGTATTGACTGAATTAGTTAATTCGATTGAACAATTGACACAACAAGACAGGTGGCTAACATTACGTCATCTATCTGAAATAAAAGATAAAATATCACAAAGCTTTTCGTCTCTGCCTATGCCTTTGGCGCGCATTTCATTATATGAAAATTGTGCAGCACAATATCACGAGTGTCTGAATTGGCTGAATAGCGGTCAAGAATGCCGAAAACAAATTAACGATCACTGGTGTGAGTCTGTATTAGTTCGTTATCACGATTTTTTCCAGCAAGTAGAAACATCACCACTCAATTATTCACAGTCCTTATCTGTGATTAATGGTGAGGATAATGTATTAGTACTGGCGGGGGCTGGAAGTGGTAAAACATCAGTCCTAGTTGCAAGAGCGGGTTGGCTAATCTTGCGAGGTTTGGCAAAACCAGAACAAATTCTTTTGTTGGCTTTTGGCCGTAAAGCTGCAGATGAAATGAATGGGCGTATTCACTCGCGTTTACAACAAGATATTGAAGCTAAAACTTTCCATGCGCTTGCTCTACATATTATTCGTGAAGGTAGCAAAAAATCGCCAGTGATTAGCGAGTTAGAAACAGACACTCAAAAACGACAAACACTGTTATTAAACGAATGGCGAGAACAATGTTCAGCAAAGAAAGCGCAGGCAAAAGGATGGCGAGAATGGCTTTCTGAAGAGTTGCAATGGGAAATTCCAGACGGTGAATTCTGGAAAGACGAAAAAATTAGCACTAAAGTCACTGCCCGTTTAGACCGTTGGCTAAGCTTAATGCGTATGCATGGCGGTAGCCAGAAGGACATGATTGATAATACGTCGGAAGAAATAAGAGATCTTTTTCAAAAACGTATTCGTTTAATGGCGCCGCTATTGAAAGTATGGAAAAGCGCTTTGAAAGATGAAGGTGCAATTGATTTTTCTGGATTAATTCATCAAGCCATTAATATTTTAGAAAAAGGGCGTTTTATTAGCCCATGGAAACATATTTTAGTTGATGAGTTTCAAGATATTTCACCTCTCAGGGCGAAGTTACTGCAAGCACTACGTCAGCAGAATAAGCAAACCACATTATTTGCGGTTGGAGATGATTGGCAAGCCATTTACCGGTTTAGTGGTGCAGAATTAGACTTAACGACATCGTTTGAACATAACTTTGGTATTGGGGAACTTTGCGCTTTAGACACGACTTATCGTTTTAACCAACGCATTGGTGAGGTTGCAAATCAGTTTATTTTACAAAACCCTATGCAGTTAGATAAGCCATTGAATAGTTTAACTAAAGGGAATAAAAAATCTGTTATTCTTCTTTATGAAGATGCCTTGGAACGCTTATTGGATAAAATGAGTGGTTATGTCCTTGATGATGAAACGATATTAGTACTAGCCCGCTACCATTATTTAAAACCTAATATTTTAGATAAAGCCAAAACTCGTTGGCCAAAATTAAATATTCAGTTTATGACTATTCATGCCTCAAAAGGGCAGCAAGCAGATCATGTGATAATTTGTGGTCTGAATAGCGGAAAGGATGGTTTCCCTGCTCCTGCGCGCGAATCAGTTATTGAGCAAGCATTATTGCCTAAGCCCGAAGATTTTGACCATGCAGAAGAAAGGCGTTTGCTATATGTCGCATTAACACGGGCTAAGCAGCAAGTTTGGTTGCTTTATCACCCAGAAAAACCGTCAGAATTTGTCGATGAACTCAAGCAATTGGGCGTTCCAAAACAAAAGAAACCTTAAAGCTATATTATGATCTATTAAGTGCCAGAATACTCTGGCGCTTAATAGAGATAGAATTAGTTAGTTCGTTTGGTTAAATAGCTTTCGTAATCAGGAATAACGACGTCTATCGTATTATCAAAATAGGGTGAGGTGATTAAAAAATCAGCGGTTGCAGAGTTGGTTGCGACAGGAATATTCCAAACGGTGGCTAAACGTAGTAGTGCTTTAACATCTGGGTCATGAGGCACGGCATTAAGAGGGTCCCAGAAGAAAATTAATAGGTCAATTTTTTGCTCCGCAATCATTGAGCCTATTTGTTGGTCTCCCCCCATTGGGCCACTTAGCATACTCGTAACAGGCAACCCAGTGTGCTGGTGGATTAAATTGCCTGTAGTTCCTGTTGCGTATAAATTGTGAGCTTGAAGCCGTTCATTATTTTTCTTAGTCCAAGATAATAATGAAGGTTTACAGTGGTCATGGGCAACCAAAGCAATATTTTTTGAGGCTGTAATTTTACGGGTAGTTGATTCCATGATGTTCCCTTAAATAAGATGCGAGATAGACATCTTTAAAAATTGAATGAGCAAAGATATACAACATATATCATAATGCTAATGAATAGTTTATAGGTTTTGGGAGATATTTTGATGAGAGATCAAGAAATTGCTGAAATTTTAAAGCGTGTCCGGACAATCGCTTTAGTGGGAGCGAGTGATAAGGCAAATAGGCCGAGTTATGAAGTCATGGAATATCTTTTACATCAAGGCTATACCGTTATTCCTGTCAGCCCTAAATTGGCAGGTCAAACCTTGTTAGGGCAGCTAGTATACGAAAAGCTTAGTGATATACCTGGGCCTATTGATATGGTCGATGTGTTTCGTAATGCAGAAGCTGCGGTAGGAGTGGCCAGAGAAGCCGTGGAAATTAAAGCTAAAGTTTTGTGGTTACAAAAAGGAGTGATTAGCGAAGAAGCACAGCAAATCGCTTTGCAGGCTGGTTTACAGTTTGTTATGGATAAATGCCCAAAACAAGAAATACCCGCTTTAGGTCTTGAAAAATAAAGTATTTCTAGCGTTAAAAAGTAAAGCAGCTAGTGAGCTGCTTTACGGTTGCGTTCATAAATAACAATATAGATATTTGAAGGTTAGTTGCGAAGGCGAGGAGCTTGCAACTGAGACCTTATGGATTCCGCTAGTTCATCCATTGATGGTTGTTCTGGATGGTCTTCTACGGTTTCATAAGTAATTTGAGCTTCAGCCAAATATGTATGAACTGCATCCCCATTGTCATCTTCCATAACAACATGATACCAAGGTAGATCGCGTAGTGTGCTGTTAGCGGCAATATCATCATCATGTGGTTGTTCGAGCGAATACTCAGCGTCAACATCTACAACGACGCCTAAGTAGCCGAGAAGTTTGTGCCTAACTTGTTGCCCGATTCCATATTTACTGGTGATCATCATAGCGACCTCCTAAAAGCCTTGCTTATACTTCAAACTATATATGGGCAGTGCTACGCGTTTTCAAGCTAATATATGGACAATTATTAATAACGCAATACACTGTCTTTATACGCAACTATGAAAAGCAGTGCCTCATTTAGCAGATTATCTGTTCAATGAATAAAAAACAACTGTTAAAAAGAAGGTATCAATACATTATGCTCTGACAACGGAGGCTCACATGACTGCATCAGGTCGATATTTTTATATTTATGGTCGTGTTCAAGGGGTTGGGTTTCGTTACCAAACCTATCATTGGGCTAATCAGAACGGCATAAAAGGTTTTGTGTGTAACCGAGATGATGGCAGTGTTAAGCTAGCCATTTACGGAACAGAGCAAGATATTGAATTTGTTGATGAGTGGCTAAAAGCTGGGGGACCACCGGGAGCAAAAGTAGACCATTTTTTCACAGAAAACTGGAAGACCGAGCCAATAGCGGACTTTAGTGTCCGCTATTAGTGAAAAATTAAATACATTTCACCGGTTTTGGCAGGCCAGCAAGTTTAGTGGCTTGCTTAGCTGGCCCTTTTGGAAATAGCCGGTATAGATAGCGGCTATTGCCTTTTTCTTCGCCAAATTGTTGAGAAACTGCTTTAACCAACATGCGAATAGCAGGTGAGGTATTAAATTCCAAATAGAAGTTCCTGACGAAACGGATAATCTCTAGGTGTTCATTGGTAATTTCAATATCTTCTTGCTGCGCTAGCAAAGGAATTAATTCTTCGCTCCATTGTTGGCTATCAAGCAGGTAACCTTGCGCGTCTGTTTCTATCTCTTGATTATTAAAAACCAACATACTCTTTTCAACTCAAATAAAATTAGAACGTAAATTTAGCAAAAATCGAGATATAACCCAAGTAAAGTCGTTAGAATGTCGATATTTTCACCCAACAGTATGAAAGGCGTATATTTTTAAAGCGAATGATCAAATTAGGGGTTTACATCCAATGAGAGGATGTTTATAGTGCACGTCATTGCGGAGGGGTGGCCGAGCGGCTGAAGGCAGCGGTCTTGAAAACCGCCGATGGGAAACCATCCGAGAGTTCGAATCTCTCCTCCTCCGCCATCTTCACTTCTAGCAACATTTTCTAAAGTCTTCCAATCCCCTTAAGTTATAAAAATAAGCAATCAAGTATTTCAACTAAATCCCATTATCCCAATATCTACTAACGTCTATTGAAAACTCTCCCCTTTAGGTGGCACATATAGGGGTACATCAATGCGGTGATGGAAAAAATTTTTAGGAGTTTAAAGACAGAAAGACTCAATCATTTATCGTTTATGAATCATCAATCTGTTATCGATGAGGTTGAAAATTACGTTTAGTTTTACAATTACTATCGATGCCTTTCAAAGATTGGTTATTTAACACCACATCAAAAATATTATGAACTCAAAGATTCCGCTTAGATCTTCTACTGAATTTGTTGATCATTTCAACGATCATAATGATGGAACAATGGTATTTCTGAATGTCGTTTTTTAATGCATAGAGCAACGATTTCTTCACCGTCTTCATTCTCATGTTGTCATCTAAATGATAACCCAAATTTTTTATGAATAAGCATCTGTAATTAAACTTAAATCAGTATTGCCTTCATGAGTTTATAAATAGGTAATATAAGCGACACAAGATTGTATTGGTTGCGTGGGAGTAAATCCTGACTTAATTAAATTTGGATGCTGATGAAAGCAATGATGATTTAATGTTGTTAGATGATAATTTCGTTTAGTTGGCACCAATAATCGATGTTTTTTAAATAAAGAAAATAATCGTTCACGTCCAATAATTAATTGTTTTTGTTTGAAAATAAAGTGCAACTACGAACACTTAATAGAGGCATGAAAAATGCGCTCTGATTTCACTGAATAGACAATAATATCATCTGACTTCTCTTTTTATCAGATGTATCTTGTCGTTTGTAATAGGCTTGACGGCAGATCCTCATAAAGTGACAAACTGTGGTGATTGTGAGTTTTTTAATCATTTTTTCTTTAATAACACCGCGTTGCGCTTGTTTGATAAGCGAACTCAAAATCTCTATACATGTGCCACTCTGAACCTCGGCGGCGTTTAGTCTTAAAGAGCTAATTTAAATTTTAACACTTCATCAGTGTTAAAATTTAATCTACCAGTACTATTTATTATTGACTATTTTATATTAAATTTTTAACGTTAAAATGAATAATCCATTATTTTTATTTTGGTTAATAATTCTATTGATTATCTCACTGAATGTTATATTATGAAAAAAGATAACTATGTGATTGAACTGTAAATATATAAATCAATTATTAAACTGCTATAAATATGAAATAATCATTTCCTATTTCGATATTCTAAATATGAATACATTCATTGGAGAGTATTAATTAATGAATAATATACTTGCAGTATTGGATGTCCCAAATACAGCATTTATGCTGCTTTGTACAAGTCTTGTTATGCTAATGACTCCTGGACTTGCTTTTTTCTATGGTGGATTAGTCTCTCGTAAAAGTGTTATTACCATTATGTCCCAGAGTTTCTTTTCTATGGGATGGGTGGCAATTATTTGGTTCGTGGTTGGTTATTCATTATCGTTCGGTCCCTCGATTAATGGGATTGTCGGCGACCCATTTTATTATGCATTCTTGAATAACATAAGCCCTCAAACGATGTATACCGGTAATGATGGCGGCTTACCAATACTGGTTCATTTTGGATATCAAATGATGTTTGCGATTATTACCCCAGCCTTGATTACAGGAGCTTTCGCAAATAGAGTTAATTTCCCTGCTTATCTCATCTTTTTAACCTTATGGACATTATTTGTCTATGCACCGTTCGTTCATATGGTTTGGAGCCCAGATGGCATTTTTGCTAAGTGGGGAGTTGTTGATTTTGCGGGTGGTATTGTCGTTCACGCAACAGCCGGTTTCGCTGCAATAGCTTCAGCGTTATATGTAGGTAAAAGAGTCGTTAAGTCAGATGGTACTCATAATATTCCTTATATTGCACTTGGCGCGGCTTTATTGTGGTTTGGTTGGTATGGTTTTAACGCTGGGTCTGAACTGCAAGTCAACACCGTAACCGTTTCGGCATTTATTACTACTGATATTGCGGCTGCATTTGCGGCAATTACTTGGTTTATTATTGAACGCTTGCATACAGGCAAACCTAAACTTGTCGGCTTTTTAACAGGGGCAGTAGCCGGTTTAGCCACTATTACACCTGCTTCAGGTTATGTTTCAATTGGTTCTGCGGCAATTATCGGGGTTATTGCCAGTATCGTCTGTTATACCTGTGTTTTCTTAGTCCGACGCCATTTAGACGATGCATTAGATGTATTCGGTGTGCATGGTGTTGGTGGTATTACAGGCTCGATTTTAGTCGGTGTATTTGCATCAACGGTTTGGAATGCGAAAGGGCCAGCAGGGTTAATTGAAGGAAACGGGATGCAAATTGTGAAGCAAACTGTGGCCGTTGTCTTTACCAGTATTTGGTCCTTTGTCTTTACAATCTTAATTCTTTGGATAATCAATAAATTTACGCCAGTCAGAGTTGACCAAAGTGCTGTTGGTGACAATTTAGATACCGTTGAATTTGATGAAGACGCATATCGAGAAAAAGCAGATTAGTTATCAAATATATTATTTCTTGCAGTTTATCCTAATTGGTGGGTTTATTTGAACTACCGGTTGGGATAGCTGCTAAATACAGCTGGTAATTTAGGATGGGTATATGAAAAAGAAGATAGCAATAGCTATTCAGGCTATTTGTTTTATGGGGCTATCGATGGGGGCAAATGCTGCGACCGATACACAGCAACCACAAACTTTGCGTCTAGCGATTGGTTCTGAGCCAACTGAAGGGTTTGACCCGATGTTAGGCTGGAGCCACGGCAGCTATTTACTTTTACATAGTCCATTATTAAAACAAAAAGCTGATTTATCTTGGCATAGCTATATGCTTGAAAAATATGAGCATTCAGATGATGGTAAAGAGTGGACGTTAAAATTAAAAGACGGACTAAAATTTTCCGATGGCTCCCCATTAACCGCAAAAGATGTTGTTTTTACCTATAACAACGCCGCCGCAAGTGGTGGAAAAGTCGATATGGGGAACTTTGCTAAAGCAGAGGAAATCAACCCATCTACTGTTAGAATGACTTTATCTGCTCCGCAAAGTACCTTTATTAACGTATTAGGTTCATTAGGGATTGTTTCTGCGGATAAATATGATGCGAAAAAATACGCCCATAATCCTATCGGAGCAGGTCCCTATCGCTTAGTGAACTTCCAACCAGGTCAGCAATTAATTGTTGAAAGAAACCCATTTTATGCGGGGCCTAAAAACGATTTCGATAAAATGGTTTTTGTTTTCTTGAATGAAGATGGTGCTTTTGCTGCCGCTCAAAGTGGTGAATTAGATATTGTTCGTATTCCTGCTGCCGTGGCGAGTAATGCGAAAGATGTGAAAAGCATGAGATTGATTGAGCGCCACAGTGTTGAAAACCGAGGAATTTCCTTCCCAATTCCACCTGCGGGAGAGAAAAATGCGTCAGGCGACCCAATTGGTAACGACATTACTTCCGATGTTGCTATTCGCAAAGCGATCAACTACGCCATTGACCGTAAGCTATTAGCAGACGCGGTATTAGAAGGTTTTGCGATCCCTGCATATACTGGCGTTGAAGGCCTACCTTGGAATAACCCTCAATCTTCATTTAAAGATGGGGATGTCGAAAAAGCGAAAACTATACTTGAAGATGCTGGCTGGAAGCTGAATAAAGACGGCTTAAGAGAAAAAGATGGCAAAGTGGCGAAACTGACGCTTTGGTACGCCAGTGGGGATAGCACTCGTCGTGATTTAGCTCAAGCCGTAAGGGCTAGCTTAAAGCCAATTGGTATTGAGATGGATTTAAAATCAGGCAGCTGGGAAACCGTGGAAAAGTACATGCATGCCAACCCAACATTATTTGGGTGGGGGAGTCTTGACCCAATGGAGCTTGTTCATAACTACAGCAGCAAAGCCGCTGGTGTGGGGTTCTATAACGCGGGTTACTACAAAAATCCAGCAGTCGATAAGGTGATAGAAGAAGCACTTCGTCAGCCAGACCAAGATGCGGCAATTCCATTTTGGCAGAAAGTGGATTGGGATGGCAAAACAGGAACAGGTATCCAAGGTGACGCCGCTTGGGCTTGGTTAATGAACGTACAACATCTTTATTTATTGAATAACTGTGTTGAGCTAGGTAAGGGGGCACCTGAAATTCATGGTTCATGGTCAGTATTGAATAATGTGGATGATTGGGCGTGGACTTGTAAATAATGCGGACAACCATCGGGCTTTTATTGCGGTTTGTCTGTTTATTATTAGTGACAGCATTTGGGGTTTTTATTCTCCTAAGCTATTCACCAATAGACCCAATTAAAGCCTACATTGGCAATGATTTAATGCATGTTTCCCCCGAGCAATATCCATTGATTGCAGCTCGTTGGGGGCTTGATCAGCCATTATGGATGCAGTTCTGGCATTGGTTTTCTCAGTTATTACAAGGTGATATGGGGTACTCCATGCTCTATAACACCCCTGTTTCACAGGTGATTGCTGATAGGTTAGCGCCTTCATTAGCTTTGTTATTATCGGCATGGCTATTTTCTGGGGCGATGGGTTTTTGTTTGGGGTTGGTAGCCGGGCGTTACCTAAATAGATGGCCGGATAAAGTCATTTCAACACTGTCTTATTTATTGGCTTCAATTCCTGTTTTTTGGGTTGGCTTACTTTTATTGTCACTTTTTGCTGTTTCATTACAGTGGGCGCCAATTTGTTGCGCTTGGCCGATAGGCTTAGATGAACAAACATCAACATTGTCACAAAAAGTGCATCATCTTGTGTTACCTGTAGTGGCTTTAGGGATGTTAGGTATTGGTAATATAGCTCTGCATACTCGTTCGAAAGTTGCTGAGGTGATGAACAGCGAGTTTATCCACTATGCGAAAGCACAAGGGGATAAAGGGTGGCCAATGGTCAGCTTTCATGTAGTAAAACATGCGGTTACACCCGCAATATGTTTACAGTTTGCCTCAATGGGAGAATTGCTCAGTGGCGCATTGCTAGCAGAAAAGGTGTTTGCTTACCCAGGCTTAGGACAAGCAACCATTGATGCGGGTTTGCGGGGTGACATCCCTTTATTAATGGGGATTGTGATGTTATGTGCGGTAGTGATTTTCTTTAGTAACAGTATTTCTGACATGATGCTCAAGAGCGTGAATAAAGGGGTACTCCGAGAGCCATGACTTATAACCCAAATAAGGCTTTAATTAAGTTAGTTATATCCTTGTTGTGCTTATTCGCTTTAGGGGCTTATGCAGCATGGCTTTCCCAAACTGATGTAGAAGTGAATTTACTCGACCGTCGACAAGCGCCATCGTGGATACATTTATTTGGTACTGATAATTTAGGTCGAGACTTGTGGGACAGAGTATTCCAAGGAATAGCGACCAGCTTACAAATTGGCACCATCGCAGCCGTATCGAGCGGAGCGATAGCACTCGTGATGGCAAGTTTATCCTCATTTAGTAAGACGATGGATTATGTTATACGTGGATGTATTGATTCGTTATTAGCACTACCTCACTTGTTATTGCTGATATTGATTTGCTTTACATTAGGTGGTGGCAAAGTGGGTGTAATTTGGGCGGTTGCGTTGACACATTGGCCAAAGTTGACGTTGATCTTACGTTCCGAGTTGCTCCGAGTGCAGCAAACAGATTACATCATGTTATCGAAACGGATTGGAAATAGTGCGCTCTATCGATGCCGGTATGACTATTTACCGATGATCCTTTCACAATGGTTGGTGGGGACATTATTGATGTTCCCACATGCGATATTACACAGTGCAGCACTGAGTTTTTTGGGTTTTGGTTTGTCTCCACATGAAGCATCGTTAGGTATTTTGCTTTCCGATGCCTTGCGTTACTTGAGCACAGGAGCATGGTGGTTAGCCATGTTTCCGGGCATCGCATTAGTTGGTTTAGTGCTGTTATTCGATCAATTTGCTAAAGCAGTACAACAATTATGGTTGAGGAGCGATTGATGCTAAGTTTTGATAACCTTACGATTGATGTAGCGAAATTTCGCTGGCTAGGCAAAAAACAGTGGTCTCCGCTTTTACAAGATATTTCATTGGATGTGGCTCCAGGTGAAATGGTTGCATTGGTAGGAGGAAGCGGGGAAGGGAAAAGTTTACTACTGCAAAGCAGTTTAGGTTTGTTACCTGAAAATATGCGTTGCCGTGGTGATATTGTGTTAAATGGAAGTCAGTTAACAGAAAAGTCAAAACAGCAATATCGCGGCAATTCATTGTGCTATATCCCTCAAGGAGTTAGCGCATTAAACCCTCTCATTAAGATAGGGCCTCAACTTGAACGTGCCGCTGTCTTAAGTGGGCAGCATATTCAAATGCACGACGTCGCGTTGCACTTACAACAATATAATTTACAAGCAGATTTAATCCATAGTTATCCCAATAAGCTTTCCGGGGGAATGGCAAAACGAGTTCTGGCTTGTAGCGCGACACTTTCCCAAGCTGAATATATTCTTGCGGATGAAATTTCATCTTGGCTAGACGATGAACATGCGATGCAACTTCTACAACATATCAAGTCTCTTTGCTTTGATGGTAAAGGTGTTTTGTGGGTTACTCACGACCTTGCAATGGCTGTTCGTTTCGCTGATCGCATTGCGTTATTACGTAATGGTGTTTTAGAAGAAGTACTCAGTAGTGAAAGATTAAAGCAAGGCGGAGGCGGGAAATGGTTTCAATCTCTATGGAATTCTTTGCCTGAACAACAATTTATGAATTGGACTAATACTATTTAAAAATTAAACATAAGGAATAGCCAATGTATATCCAGTCTTATTTTGATTAATTAAATTGGAATGTTTATTGGTTAGAGTTTTATTTAATTTGTCGTTATTAGATGTTTAACTCAATTTATATTTTATAAACAAAGCGAGTATTAGCTCGGAAAATGATTATTTATCAATATTAACAATGTTAAGTTTTATCAATTGAGGAGGCGTTATGCAATTAACCCCAAGAGAAATTGAAAAATTGATGGTTTATACACTCGCAGATGTGGCTGAAAAACGCCGTGCACGTGGTGTGAAATTAAATTATCCAGAAGCTGTTGCCATTATTACAGTCACGGCACTTGAAGGGGCGCGTGATGGTAAAACTGTTGAAGATGTAATGAAAGAAGCGGCGACTGTTTTAACAAAAAAAGACGTTATGGATGGCGTAGGGGACTTAATTCCAAATGTGCAGGTTGAAGCGATTTTTACTGATGGTACTCGCTTAGTGACAGTCCACAATCCGATTAAATAAATGAAGGAGAGGTGAATCATGAGTAATTCAAAAGCAGACATTAAAGTTCCGACTCCTTTAGGTGGTGTTATTTTTGCTGATGAGCCTATTGAGTTCAACGTCGGTAAACCTGAAACAAAAATTAAAGTTCGTAATACGGGTGACAGACCAGTGCAAATTGGTTCCCACTTCCATTTTTTTGAAGTTAACCATGCATTAGAGTTCGACCGTGCAGCGGCTTACGGTAAGCGTTTAAATATTGCCTCTACAACGGCAATTCGTTTTGAGCCAGGTGATGAAGTTGAAGTTTCACTGATCCCTTACGGCGGAAAACAAAGTGTATATGGGTTTAATAACCTTGTTGATGGTTGGGCGGGTGATAACGTTGCCGCTACTGAACGTCCTGCTAAAGCAATCGCCTTAAATAAAGCAATTGCTCGTGGTTTTAAGCATAAGGAACAGTAAGCGCGTTAGATGTCAGTAATGATAAATAACAATTCACCTTCTTCACATTAAGGTAAATAACATGCCAAAAATTTCTAGACAAGAATACAACGGTTTATTCGGGCCAACAGTTGGCGATAAAATTCGTTTAGGCGATACTGACTTATATATTGAAATCGAAAAAGATTTACGTGGATATGGCGAAGAGTCTGTCTATGGTGGTGGTAAATCTTTACGCGATGGTATGGGCGCGAATAATACTTTTACTAGCGATAATGGTGTTTTAGATTTAGTAATTACTAACGTCACCATCGTCGATGCGCGTTTAGGCGTGATTAAAGCGGACGTGGGGATTAAAGCGGGTAAAATCGTTGGTGTCGGTAAAAGTGGTAACCCAAATATTCAAGATAACATTACACCGGGCATGGTTGTTGGGGTATCAACAGATGCTATTTCTGGTGAACACTTAATTTTAACAGCTGCGGGTATTGATACTCATATCCATTTAATTTCTCCGCAGCAAGCTTATGCGGCGTTATCAAACGGTGTGACAACCTTCTTTGGCGGTGGTATTGGTCCAACAGATGGAACTAACGGTACAACAGTAACCGCAGGTCCTTGGAACATGCGTTCTATGTTACGTGCAATCGAAGGCTTACCAATCAACGTGGGTATTTTAGGGAAAGGCAACTCTTATACGCGCGAACCATTGATAGAGCAATTGGTTGCGGGTGCAGCGGGTCTGAAAGTGCATGAGGACTGGGGCGCAACAGGGAACGCTATCCGCCATGCGCTACGTATTGCTGATGAGTTTGATGTACAAATTTCTGTGCATACAGATAGTTTGAATGAAGGTGGTTATGTTGAAGATACCATCGAAGCATTCGAAGGCAGAACTATCCACACTTATCACACTGAAGGTGCAGGTGGTGGACATGCTCCTGATATTATTAAAGTTGTTAGCCAACCTAACGTATTACCAAGCTCAACAAACCCAACATTACCGTTCGGTGTTAACAGTCAATCAGAGTTATTTGACATGATTATGGTATGTCATAACTTGAACCCAAATATTCCGTCGGATGTTTCATTTGCAGAAAGCCGTGTTCGCCCTGAAACCATTGCAGCAGAAAACGTACTACATGATATGGGTGCTATTTCGATGTTCTCAAGTGACTCACAAGCGATGGGGCGTGTGGGTGAAAACTGGTTACGTATTGTTCAGACTGCCAACGCGATGAAAGCTTCTCGTGGCAAGCTACCTGAAGATGCACCGGGCAATGATAACTTCCGTGTTCTACGTTACGTGGCAAAAATCACTATTAACCCAGCAATTGCTCAAGGTATCAGCCATATCTTAGGCTCGATTGAAGTTGGGAAAATGGCCGATCTCGTATTATGGGACCCGCGTATGTTTGGGGCTAAACCTAAACTGGTTATTAAAGGTGGTATGATCAACTGGGCTGCAATGGGCGACCCAAATGCTTCCTTACCAACACCACAGCCAGTTTTCTATCGCCCAATGTTTGGTGCGATGGGTAAAACTGTTAATGACACTTGTGTGACTTTTGTTTCACAAGCCGCATTAGATGATGGTATTAAAGAAAAAGCAGACCTTGAACGCCAAGTGATTGCTGTCAATAACTGCCGAGCGATCGGGAAGCGTGATTTAGTGCGTAACGGTGAAACACCAAATATCGAAGTTGATCCTGAAACTTTTGCTGTAAAAGTGAATGGTGAACATGCAACTTGCCAGCCGATTAGCGAAGCCGCAATGAACCAACGTTATTTCTTTAGCTAATTGTACATGTTTGGATTATCTGCCTGCCAGTGGTGGGCAGAATTAACATAAAAGGTAATATTATGATCATTATTGAACATATTCTTGGCAATGTTAAAAAAGACCCAATGTGGCAAGCACGCCAGAAAAATGCCGATGTTGATACGTTGATCCTCGATCAACGAGAAGCACAGAAAAGCCGCTGTCGAAAAAATACGGAAAAAGGCCAAGACTTGGGTATCGCGCTGGACAGAAACGTCTTGTTATCTGATGGCGACGTTCTGCTATTTGATGAAGCCACCAACACAATGACGGTAGTTCAGATCTCTTTACGTGACGTCATGATGGTCAATTTATCCCACCTGAAAAACTTGAGCACAGAAGAGCATATTCGTATTAGTTTTGAATTAGGGCATGCTTTAGGAAACCAACATTGGAAAGCTGTTTTAAAAGGTGATCTTGTTTACGTGCCATTAACGGTAAGTGAAAAAGTGATGGGATCAGTGATGCGTACACATGGGTTCGGTGAAGAAACATTTGCCTTTGTGAAGGGTGAAAGCATTTTACCTGAATTGAGCCACTCTGAAGCACGCTTATTATTTGGTGGTGCAGAGGAAACGGATACGCATGTTCATGTGGAGTTAGGACAGATCCACGGACACAACCACAGTCATGATCACAGCCATGGACACGATCACAGTCATAATCACCATCATGACCATGGGCACACTCATACACACAAATAACGTTCGTGTCCATGAGTAAGGAAAGTGATATGGAAGCATCTGACCTAATTAGAATTATGCAGTTTGGTGATTCAGCGCTGCCAATTGGTGCGTTCACATTTTCAAATGGGGTTGAATCCGCCATTCAAAAAGGTGTTGTCCACGACAAAGAAACGCTGAAATCCTTTGTTCACACGTCTTTGAAGGTCGCAGCACATTCAGATTGCATTGCGATTGTGGCGGCACATCGTGCCGTTCTTGCACAAGATCATGACGCATTAGCGAAGATTGATTGGGCAGTGCATAATCGCAAATTGAATGAAGAAGCGCGAATAATGACGACTCGAATGGGAAAAAAACTCGCTGAAATCTCAGTTCATATTTTTGATGACCCACAAGTGAGTGGGTGGCTTGCGAAAATCAAAGCCAATGAGGTTCCAGGGACCCAGCCAGTCATACAAGCCATTGTTATGGCGGTACAAGGGATCACCGAAAGAGATGTTGTTGTGATGCATCAATATGGTATTGCCATGACAATCTTAAGTGCCGCGATGCGATTAATGCGTATCACACACTATGAAACACAGCATATTCTTTTTGAATTAAATGAAGAAATTAAGGCTTTTTGTGACATCGCAGCCTGTGGTGATATAGAGCAAATGTCCTCATATGTTCCTGTTATTGATGTCTTAGCTGCGGTACACACTAAATCGTTTGTTCGTTTATTTATGAATTAGCGAACAACTAAAAATTTTGGGGAAAAATGATGAAAAAAATGACTCGGATCGGAATTGGTGGGCCTGTTGGTTCAGGAAAAACAGCCATTATTGAAGTGATCACCCCGATCCTTATTGAAAGAGGCATTAAACCACTAATCATCACAAACGATATTGTGACGACCGAAGATGCGAAACAAGTAAAACGTACCTTGAAAGGTATTCTTGATGAAGAGAAAATTTTAGGTGTTGAAACCGGGGCATGTCCTCACACTGCGGTACGTGAAGACCCAAGTATGAACATTGCTGCAGTTGAAGACATGGAAGAACGTTTCCCTGATAGCGACGTGATCATGATTGAAAGCGGTGGAGATAACTTAACATTGACCTTTAGCCCTGCACTCGCGGACTTTTACATCTATGTTATTGATGTGGCTGAAGGTGAAAAAATCCCACGTAAAAATGGCCCAGGCTTAGTACAAGCTGATATTTTAGTTATTAATAAGATTGACTTAGCTCCTTATGTTGGTGCTAGCCTTGAAGTGATGGAGCATGACACTAAAGTTGTTCGTGGGGAGCGTCCTTACGTACTAACTAACTGTAAAACAGGGGAAGGGGTTGTTGAGCTAGTTGATATGATCATGGATAAATTCCTCTTTACGCACCAAGTTCCAAGGGGGTAAAGATGACGAATTTCAGGGCAGATATAGCAAATACTCCAACGCGTGTTAAAGCTCATATTTTAGGCAGCAATGCCCCTGAACTCGCCGCATATCAAGATGAACCGAAGCAAATGCAAAGTGGTGCTGTGGGTAAAAGTGGTTACCTAAAATTAAGGTTTGCTCAGGGAGAATATCGTAGTGAGCTGGTGGAAATGGAGCGTCGTGTTCCCTCTTTAGTGCAAAAAGCACTGTATTGGGATGAATTGATGCCCCAGCTACCCTGCGTCACTATGATCTCTACCTCTGGTAGCTTATTACAAGGTGATAGGCAAGCCCTTGATATTATAGTTGAAAAGGGGGCTTGTGCTCATGTGACAACGCAATCTGCGACCAAAGTTCATATGATGGAAGCGAACTATGCTACTCAGTACCAAAATATTATTGTTGAGGAGGACGGGTATTTAGAATATTTACCCGATCCTATCATTCCTCACCGTAATTCTCGGTTTATTACTGACACGCGGATTAATATTCACCCAAGTGCAACGATGATTTACTCAGAAATATTGATGTCAGGACGAAAGTATCATCATCCTGACGAACAGTTTGGCTTTGATGTTTTCTCATCACATATTCGAGCGGAGTCATCGTCCAATAAAGAATTATTTGTTGAGAAATACATTTTAGAGCCAAAAAAATCACCGCTAAACATTACCGCAGTTATGGATAGCTTCGATACGTTTGGCAATGTGATTTTATTGACACCTAAAATTCACCATGAACGTATTTTAGAACGTCTAGATGCGATATATGACCCGAAAAATGAAATTGCTTTTGGTGCAACTCAATTACCGAATGATTGTGGATTAATATTTAAAGCGTTGGGTGTTGATAGTCCAAAAGTAAAGGATGCTGTTAGGTATTTTTGGCAAATAGCGAGAGAAGAAATATTAGGTATTTCGCTACAAGAGCCTTTTTTATGGCGTTAAATATGGTTCGATGTATTAAATGTATCTTATTGCATTTAATACAATGTGGTAATGATTGTCATAAAATGACTGAAATAACCTGCTAGGTTATCAAGGTAATTTATTAATATATTATCAGTAGAGTGATTTTTATAAATTCTCTACTGATATTCCTATTAAGGAATTTCACGATGGAAAAAATAATAAATCAGAACGCTTGGAATAAGTTAGCCAGCAAAAATATGACGATTCAATTTATTGATGTCGTCTTGCGTGGATGTGCTCAAGTTATGTTTCAAAATAACGCACTAACCGGACTTCTATTTTTTATTGCGATTTTCATCGGTGCGTTTTTAGAAGGAATGCCACAAGTCGCTTTAGGCTGTTTGTTAGGTACCGTTGTCGCTACACTGACAGCTTATATTAGTAAATTAGATACTGAATCGTTGCGCTCGGGGCTTTATGGTTACAATGGTTGTTTAGTGGGTGTTGCATTACCGACTTTCTTAGAGAATACCCCATTTGTTTGGGTAACTATCGTATTGGGGAGCATCGTTTCGGTTATAGCGACTATCTCTTTAATGGATTTTCTTAAGAATTGGAAAGTTGCAGCATTAACAGCTCCTTTTGTTTTAGTATCATGGATTATTTTGCTCGCGAGTTACAACTTCTTAGGTATTGAAGGCGTTGCATTACCGACTCCTGCACTACCTAAACAACTTATTGAACCTATTGGATTAATTCCGCATAGCGATCTGGTTGCTGATGTTTTCCGTGGTATTTCTGAAGTTTTTTTACTTAGTAGCATGATTGTTGGCATCATCTTTGTCATTGGCTTAGCGGTTAGTTCTATATGGGCAGCGATATTTGCGGTATTTGGTTCTCTTCTTGCCTTTATTGTTGCAACTCTTTTAAAAGGTGACTTTGCGAGTATTCATACAGGGTTATATTCGTTTAGTGCTGTATTAACTGCAATTGCTTTAGGTTCTACCTTTAACAAGCCGAGCTATCGCGTGGTCGTCTATGCCATCGTTGGTGTGATATTTACCGTATTTGTTCAAGGGGCACTCGACATAATTCTTGAACCATTTGGTATTCCGACCTTAACGATGCCATTTGTTCTCGCATCATGGTTATTTCTAGTACCGAACCAAGATATTATGCCTAAACATCGACAGTAATATTGGCACTAAAACTTTTGGTACTCAATTATGAAAAAAAATGCAATATATAAATATATTCAAAATATGAGAATGCTACGCTTAGTGCTCGCATTATTAATACTTGCTGATGGGATATTGATTATTCTCCCCATCATCTCAACTTATGATCTTCATTTATATCCTCAACATCTAGGTTTTGTTGATTGGCTACAATCATTAGGGCTGGTTAAATTATTAGATATTCCAAGGTTTGCTATTGGCGTTGTACTCATTATTCTTGCTATTCCTATTTATTTAGGTCTACGTATCGGTTGGTTATTTAGCTGTTTTATGCTGTTCATTATCATGTTAATTAACTTGGTATTAGCAAGAGAAAATGTCCTGACTGGAACTTTTTCACTAATCGTTCTGATTATTGCTGTTGCAAATTGGAAAGCATTTAATCGCCATAGCTTATCTGGTGCAGGCTTTGTTGCTTTCATGAGCTTAAGCGTACTATTGGGTTATTCTGTATTTGGTACTTTATATTTAGGCGAGCAATTTCAACCCCATGTTACTGACATCTCATCTGCATTCTATTTTGCTTTGGTATGTATGACGACGGTGGGCTTTGGTGACATTATTCCGATTAGTGTTGAGGCAAGACTGTTTACAATTTCGATTGTTATTTTAGGTATTACAATTTTTACAACCTCTATTGTGTATTTTCTAGGGGTATTTGCAAAAAGCACACAAGAAATTGTTAAGAAGAGATTATTCCGTATGAAAAACCACTATATTATTGTTGGCGCAAGCCCTTTAGCTTTAAACACCTACCACGGATTAAGAAAGCGTGACTTAGACGTCATGGTACTTTGCCATGAAGATCAAAAAAAGAGCTATCCAGATAATGCGCAAGTTATTACCACGGAACAAATCAATAAACATGCATTAAATAGTGCTAACTTAGGTCAGGCAAAAGCCTTATTTATTCTTGGTGGTTCTGATTCGGAAAACACCATCTCTATGTTAGCTGCGAAAGAAATTGTCGGTGGAAATATTAAAAGCGTCATTGCTGTAAATGATGATAAAAATTACGAAAATATGCAGCTATTACATGCAGATTTACTTATTTCGCTTTCATCTTTAGGAAGTGAAGTTTTGATTAAAATGATCTTTGGTGAAAACATTAATAACCAAGTGATGGAGAATATTATTTTTTCAAACAACATATTAGATTCGTAATATGCTGGGGGGCCCAATGGTAAAATTGCTACTTGAGTATCTACAGTTTTATCATTTATACGAAGAAATAAAAATATAGATAAGAGATAGAGAGTTTATTATGGATCTAACCGTTATTATTTTTATTTTAGTGTATGTCGCAATGGCTTTTGGGACTTTTCCAGGGATTAAAATTGACCGTACTGGCGCATCTGTAGCGGGCGCATTAGCCATGATAGGGTTTGGGATTATCTCGCCAAAATTATCTTGGGATGCAATTGATTATAGTGCAATTGGGCTATTATTTGGCTTAATGGTGGTATCTGCATCATTTACAGTATCCGGTTTTTATCACCAAGCGGCACAAAAAGTGGCGAGCTTAAATATTAGCCCTCCTAAATTAATGGCTGTTTTTATTATTGTTGGGGCACTTCTTGCTTCGGTACTTACAAACGATATTGTGGTGGTGGCGATGACACCTTTATTAGTTTCCGTCACATTATCCCGTGGGCTTAACCCTATTCCATTTTTACTTGGTTTTTGCTTTGCGGCCAATAACGGTGCTGCAGGATCTTTAATTGGTAGCCCTAAAAATATGGTTGTGGCACAAGGATTGGATTTATCTTTTATTGGAATACTCAATATTACAGCCATTCCAGTCTTATTTTCAGTTCCCATTGTATGGTGTGTGATTACCTTGCTTTATCGTAATCGTTGGTATTTATCTGAAGACAAAAAGTCATCAATGCCCAATGTTGAGCCTTCGATTATTGAATTCAATTGGTGGGAAACGATAAAAGCCGCTACGGTTTTATTTATTGTTATTTTGGCGTTTTTATTTAGTGATTTTCCGCGTGAGCTTGTTGCATTATCGGCAGCCTGTTTTTTATTGTTAAACAGAAAAATAGCATCCAGTGACATGTTAAAGCATGTTAATGGTGACTTAATTCTTCTAATGATGGGCCTATTTATTATTAATACCGCATTTTCCAATACAGGTATCCCTCAGGAGGTATTGCACTACTTATTGGGTAAAGGTATCGATCTAAATAGTCCTATTACGTTATTTTTGGTCACCATCGTGATGAGTATTTTTGTAGGGACAACACCAACGGTGATTTTATTAATCCAGTTTGTTTACCCCCATGGAAATGTTGATTTGTTAGGTGCTGCTTTAATTTTAGGTGCTTGTTTTGCAGGTAATATATTTATATTTGGCAGTATTGCTGGGATTATTGCTGTTGAACAATCCTCAGCTCATGGTATTAAAATATCGTTTTTAGAGTTTACAAAATCAGGCGGTATTATTTCCATTATTTGTATTTTTATTGCTGTTGTTTGGTTATCCATCTATTAGCTTATAGAGAGTTTCAGTATGTTTGAAGTCAAAAACTTATGTATAAAGCAAGATAACCGTACATTATGGGATTCAGTGTCATTTTCACTGAATAAAAATGAGCGTCTAGGGATTTCAGCACCGAGTGGTTTTGGTAAAACAACATTAGGTCGTGTATTAGCCCAATGGCAAATGCCTACGCAAGGCGATGTGCTATTTAATGGAAAAAAATTAACTCAAAAAGGGTATTGCCCTATTCAGTTAGTTCCTCAGCACCCTGAAAAATGTTTTAACCCTTATCGAACAGTCGGTGAAAGTGTGAAGGATGCTTGGGAGCCTGATCCATACTACCTTGAACGGTTGTTTATTAAATCAGAGTGGTTGGCTAGAAGGCCCAGTGAACTTTCTGGTGGTGAACTTGCTCGAATTGCCTTATTAAGAGCATTAGACCCAAGAACAAAAGTTTTAATTGCAGATGAAATTACTGCACAATTAGATGCGCATCTGCAGAAAGATATATGGCAGTTTTTAATTCAACTTTCTGAAGAAAGACCATTATCGATGATTGTTTTTAGCCATAATAAATTTCTATTGGAAAAGGTGTGCACCTCGATTTGGAATATGGCCATATCAGAATGAACTGTTTTATAAGGCTAAATAAAATTACGGGTCATTTAATATTATCATATAACGACTAGTGATTAATAATGTTGAATTAATGTGTGTAATTTAAATTTTATTTTAAAAATGATGTCTTTAATTTATGATATTAAATAGAGAGGACCGCAATGGTAGCTATTGATATTTTATTAGTTGGCTCAGGTGGCGGTATTGGTTCACTACTTCGTTGGTGGATTGGTCGCCTGGTGGGGGAACGTTATCATGGGACGTTTCCATTATCCACATTCATTATTAATATTTCTGGCGCATTTGTTATTGGTTTTTTAAGCCGTTATTTTGCGATCGATTGGGATGACCGTTATGGGACATTTCTTCAATCAGCGGTTTTAACTGGGCTACTAGGTGGCTATACGACGTTCAGTAGTATGCAACTTGATGCTTTAAAATTGACTCAAACTAAACAAAAATTACTCGCACTATTTTACTTATTACTTTCGGTTTTATTTGGGTTAGCTGCGGCATTTATTGGTGCTTGGTTAGCAAACTAACAGGGGCTAAAAATGAATATTATGATCTTAGTTTTTATTGGTGGTGCAATTGGGGCAATTTCCAGAGAACTACTGATGGTGTCTGTTCCTACCATTAATAATCATTTCCCTCTTGACATATTCGTAGCAAATATTGTTGCTTCCTTATTATTGGGTGTTGTTGCAGGCTTACTTATGAGAAATAAAATAAGCCAAGGGATGAATGCCTTTTTAGCTACGGGGATCATGGGAGGATTATCGACATTTTCTAGCTTCGTTTACGGTGCAGTAGAAATAATGAAGTCTCCGCAGTTTTTATTGGTTGGAATGAGTTATTTGGTTTTAAGTATCGTTATTGGATTTGTTGCTATTTATATCGGATATTCAGTAGGTAATAGACAATACAGTTAGCTCTCATGCTGATATTTTAAAATTTATAAGTGAGTAAGAGGTTTTTGATATGAAAATAGGTAAATCAATATGGCATGGGATCACTTCAAAGCCTTATAGATTACAATTATTATTTGATATAATGCTTTTAATATTATCACCCGTGATCTTCATAAGTATAATTGGATTTGATACTAAAACTCTAGATATGGATGTTTTTATTGTTACATTAGTTATTTTGATTTATATTTACATTACACGTTGGTTTAGCCATTGGTATTGTAAGAGACGTGAAAATAAATAATGTATATGCGACAATTTGATAAAGCCACATTCACTTTTTTATCATAACTTGCGTTTGTTATGGTCTAAAAAGAGGGGAAGCTTCATGGTTTATTAAGAAGAAGCTTCCCTATTTTTCCTTGCTATTAATCTATAATTTCACTTTTCTTTATAGTTCTAAAAATGTTTAAAACTAAACTAGCAAGGATTGCAATAGCACCACCAATAAATGTCTCGTATGCCCTTGATATCGGTAATAAGTAACTTGGATCATGTAAAAATTGAGTTTCTTCAAGAAGAAGCAGAACAAAAACAGTAATAGAAAATGTTTTTAGTAAATAATTTAAACGAAAAAGTGTTGGAATGAAAAATACAATTAAAGCTAAAACTGCTAAGTAAATATAAGTTTCCTTTGATTTTGTTATGCTAAACATGGAAATGACAAAAACAGCCGCTAATAGGCTTCCTAAAAATCTAAGTAAAGTAACCTTTATTATATGCATTTCTTTTGGATGGAGTAACATAATGAATGTCAGGGGAGCCCAATAAGGTTTATATAAATTTAGATAGTCAGGTATTGAAAGGCTTAAAAATAGGAAAAAACTGAACAAGAAAGCTCGTATATATATTTTTTCGTCACTATGATATATTTCTTTTGAAAATAATCCGTTTTTAAATGCATGACTTTCAAAATTTTTATGTTTTAGTAAGCTAAAAATAGTTAGACTAATAGCAATCCCTGAGATATAGGCGATTGGCAGGTCAATGCTAATAGAGTCAAGTGTTGTTCCCATGGAAGAAAAGATAATTAAAAATGGAAATGTACGGTCTAAGTAATCATCTTTTTTATAAAATAGATAATAGCAATATGATAAGATAAATAAGTATATATAAAAATAAACTGTTAGCTTTAGTATAAAGCCAATGCCCCCACCAACGATGACCAAACATAATAAAAAAAACACATAAAAAATATTACTACTATCAGGTTTTGTATCATAAACGATATTAGAGAATAGAGTTGTTAAAAGACCAAATGTTCCACCAATGACACCAAATAAAAAAAAGCAGGCAGTTGAATTGACTATTGCGGTAATCAAAAAAACTCCGTTATTTCTAAAACTGATATATTTATTTTTTTTACTTATAACTTTCATATTGGTCGCTCATTTTGTCTTTTTTAGTCGTTTTTTATCATGTTTTAATCGAATTATATCATAGGCTAACGCATTTTTTATATATTACGATATTTAGAATCTGATGAGATACGGGGATTTAAGATTATAAATATTGGTTCTGAGGAAGATCGAGAATAACAAGTGACGGGCAGGCCACAATCAACGCCATCTTTCTTATAATCGGAACAGATTGCTAGTTGAATGCGATAAAATTCACAGGGTATTGAATGGGATAAATAAGATTAGAATTCCTTTTTCCTCATCGGCAAATTGGCTGCTCACCGATGAAAATTATCTGTTACACCTTAAGTGAAACTAATCACTATTAATTTGAGATTAGCAGATAATTACACTGCCAGCTTAAGCTGATAATTTTATTAGTAGTGAAGATAACTTGAGTTTTTTGTTTTATTTATATTAAATCATATAGTTATGATGGTTTTGTAGATTGAAATATTTGGTTACATAGTTTATTTCTATGTACATTAGAACTTACTGGGCTTATCGCAGTTTGGTCTATTTTTTGTTCGATGATAATTCGGTTATGATTCATTTTTAGTGTTTTTCTGAAATTATATAGCGATATTTCAACCAGTTTACGCTAAGTCACTTATCCTAGGGAGATACAAAAAGGCCGCTAGGTTTACAGTCTATCCATAAGCTTTTATTATCCTTAACTCAAATCTTACCGTGCGCACTGGCTGAGATGACGGAAATTAACAGTTAATTATATTTACTTAACTCAATTTGTCATTCTTGATAAAGGATATCGCTATGCCAACTCCATGCTATATTTCCATTGAAGGAAAAACCCAAGGCAACATCACTGCCGGTGCATTTACTGCCGATTCAGTGGGTAACATCTATGTGCAAGGTCATGAAGACCAAATGTTAGTGCAAGAGTTTTCTCACGTTGTGACTGT